>JBKQUU010000241.1:0-14984 GCA_052325485.1 Acidimicrobiales bacterium
AAATTGGCCAGTCGAACGCAGGGTTAGCCGTCGGGGACATAATGGTCTCGGTTAGCGTCGGTCCTTAGCTCGTACTCAAGCTTCTAACAGCAACCGCGAGCAGCCGGGGAGCAACTCGGTCGGGTAGCCGGTGCGCTTCTCGCTCGCCCATGGTGGTACCTGACGTCGTCGTCCGAGCTGTGGTGGCCTGACCTAGCGGGGCCGGAACCCGTTACCGAAGCAGACAAAGCCCGCCGACGAAGGGGAGGCGAGCGGTCCCCCGAGGCTCTGGCGGGCCGAGCTGAGCGCATGAGCAGGGCTGGCCCCAGAGACGAGCTCGTGATGGAACTGGCTCATGAGCCCGACCGCGCCGGCGTCGGGCACGGGGCTCACGCTGGCAACGACGGCGCCTGACCCGGCACCGGCCAGGAGGCGGCCGAGGCCTGTCCCGCCCGCGTCTGCCATCCCGCTGTCGCAGCACGACAAGACGACGAGGGTGGTCGTCCTGGTCGCTCGGGCCAGCTCGTAGCCGGTGAGCGGCCCGTCGTGGAGCTGGACGGCCGAGAGCAGGGGGTTGTCCGCCCTGTAGGTCCCGTGCGCAGCGACGTGGACGACGTCGGCGCCGGCCATGGCCACGCGCACCTCGGCGACGCCCGCTCGTGAGCCTGCCAGGAGGCGGGCACGGCCCCGCCACGCCTCGCTCACGGCCTCGGCCTCCTCGTCTCCGTGCTCCAGGCCCGGCCCCACCACCACCAGTACCTTGGCGTCGCCCTGCGCCGGGCGGGGTGCCGCCTCGGCTCGCAGAAGGGCACCGGCAGAACTCGCCACCACGAAAGTGACCCGGGAAAGGTCGGCCAGCAGCGCCCAGGGGACCGAGGCCACGGCCCCGTCGGCGACGACGACAACGTCGCGCCCGGGCGGCAGGCCCAAGGGGGCCAGGACGGCCGCCTGCGCCCTTCTGCCCGCCTCGCCCAGGAGCCTTGCGGCGTCGGACGCGTCGGCGCCCAGGACGGCCTGAAGGGCTAGGCGCAGCCCGGAAAGGGCACGGCGCACGTCGGCGATTGTGCCGAGGTCGACGAGGCGGCACTCGCAGTGGCCCATGACCACCGCCACCAGGTGCTGGCCGACCTCGGCGTACTCGACGAGCAGGCGTTGGCCGAGGCCCCTGGTGAGCTCCTCGGGCCCCAGGACGGCCCGGCTAGCCGCCGCGGCGCCACCACTGGCGTGGCGGCTGCGCCGGCGGACCACCTCCTCCAGGGCCGCCTGGCGGCGGCGCAGGCGGGCCGTGGCCGTCCGGTCGGCCGGGCCCTCGGCCAGCAGCGCCGTCACCTCTCGCAGCGATGCCAGGGTGGTAGCCATCTCCAGATCCTCGGGGCTGTCGGGCCCGCTGTGCTGGGCAGCCCGCACTGCCTCCATCCACCACAGGGCCCTTGCCGGTCGGCCGATGGCGACGGCCATGGAGACGCCGGCCGAGACCACTTCCCCGGCCCGTCCACCGCCGGCGGCGCGGAGCTCCACCGAGCCGAGGGTCGCCTGGTAGGCCCGCAGCGCCCGCAACGCCGCCAGCAGTGCCAGCTCCGCGCCCGGCTGGTCACCGGCCGCCCACCGTAGCGCCGACTGGCACAGGCGGGCCTGGAGCCGCTCCAGGGGGAGCATCCGGGCCACGGTCGGGGCCAATCGCCTCAGGACTAGGTCCGCCTCGTCCAAGCTTCCCGTAGCGATGAAGAGCTCGGCGGCACGCAGGTCGGCCTCGACGGCCTGGGCCGCCCAGCCGGCCCGTCGGAGCCGCTCGGACACTTTGGCAAGGCTGACAGCGACAGCTGTCCGCGGCCGTTCGGCGGCCGCCTCGGCCCGCAGCGCCGCGTAACGGGCCAGCAACCGCCAGCGGGGGCGGCCCTGGCCCTCGAACAGCGTCAGGGCGCGGCGCGCCCATTCACGGGCGGCGGCGGGGTCCCCCTCCTGTTCGCAGGCCCGGGCGGCCAGCAGGCAGGCCTCGGGCACGTCGGCGGCGAAACCGGCCTCCTCCAACAGCCGGACCGCAGCCTCGGCCAAGGCCCGGCCTTCCTCGGCCAGGCCGGCTTGGAGAGTTACCTCGACCCGGTCGACGAGCATCTCGGGGCGCAGCGCCCCGAGCTCGGCGGCGCGGCTTTGGGCTTGGTCAAAAAGGGCCAGCGCCCGGGGGAGGTCCCCGCCCCGTGCCGCTACAAAGCCGCGGTTATGGACGACTTCGGCTCCTCGGATGTGCTCGCCCAGGCGGGAGAACGAGGCCGCGGCGGCCTCGAGGTCCTCCTCCGCGGCCGCCAGGTCGCCCCGGTACGCCAGTACCAGGGCCCGGTTCTGCCTGGCGATAGCCGCCTCCAGGTCCAGCCCCGTGGTCTCGAAGGTCTCTACGGCCCGGTCCCAGTCCTCCTTGGCGTCGACGACCCGGCCTGCCCGCTGGAGGGCCAGAGCCCGCTGGGCGGCAGCGCGGGCCGCAGGGGGCCCCCTCAGGTCCCCGGCGGCGGCGTCGAGCAGGGCGACGGCCTCGTCGAAGCGGCCGGCGTCGATGTGCTCCATCGCCAGCGATACCGACGCCCGGGCCATGGCCACCCGCTCACCGGCCTTGTCGAGCAGCGCCACAGCCGCCACCAGTGCCGATCCTGCTTGCCGACGCCGGCCGAGGTGGCGCAGGGCCCGGCCCCGTGCCCAGGCCGCCCGGCCCCGCACCGCCAGGCTGCGTTCGGCCCGGCTCGGCCAGTCGTCCACCTGCTGGGCCAGGTCGAGAGCGCGCTGGGGGTCCGACTCGGCGACCCGGAGCGCCTCGGCCGCCATCGCCTCGACCCCCTGCGGGCCGATGCTCGGCGCTGCAGGGGTACTTCCTGGGTGGCCGCCTTCAACGGCCGCTTGGCCGCCGCCTCGACCGGCGCGCCGCTCGTCGTCGGTCAGATCGTCACCCATTCGGTCTCGAAGTCACCCGCCGCCGGGTCGGCGGGCACCGGCCGGAGGCTCACCGTGCCGTGACGCAGTGTGTCAAAGAAGAACTGGCCGAGGTCGTCGAGCGGCGAGCTCAAAGAGGCGCCGTCGGGGTAGCACAGGGCCATCGAGCCGGCGAGGGGCGGGACGACGCGGCCCGCCAACCTCCTGCCGTTGTCGACGATGCTGACCTCGACCAGGCGGCCCCGGCCATGGAAGCGCAAGCGGCGCTCCGAGCCGGCGTCGCGGACCCGGGCCAGGTCGTCGTCGTCATCGACAGCGGAGTCGAACTCGAGGGCGGCAATGGCGCTGGCAACGCCCCGCCAGGCGAACGCAGCCTTGGCCGCCGCCACCGCCTCGGGCGGGGCAGGCACGACCCGGTGGCGGAGCGAGACCAGCTCGGCCCAGAGCCGCTCGTCAGCGGCTCGGTCGCCCTCGCCCCTCACGGTGCCGCCCAGGAGGCCGTTGTGTCTTCGGTCATATCACGCTCCAGGTCTTCGATCACCCGCCGTAGCTGCTCGAGGCAGCGCCCGCGGGCCGGGCCGATGCTGCCCACCGCCAGTCCCAGCCGCTCGGCCAGTTGCTGGTAGGGCACCGGGGGGTCCTCGAGGGCCGCCAAGAGCAGCGTCCGGCATCGCTCCGGCAGCACCGCAAGACCATATTGCACCAATATGTCCCGTTCCCTAACAAGCAACTCGTGGTCCACTTCATCGGCCCCGGTAGTGGCACGCCCGAGCCAGTCCCATGGGTCAACGACCACCTGGCGGCTCCCGGCACGGGAAACCCTGATGGCCTCGCGTCGCGCCGTCGTGGCCAACCACGCACCGGCCTGAGCAGGGTCGCGCAGGTCCCCTACGTGCTCGCAGAAGCGCAACCAGGTGGTCTGGCTGACATCGGCGACGTCGGGCGCGCTAAGGCCCACTGAACGGGCGACCGACCAGACCAGGTTGGCGAAGCGGTCCACGAGGGCCGACCACGCGTCAGGGTCCCCGGAGGCCGCCCGGTGCACCAGCTCATGGACCTCATCCACGCGCCGCCAGCGTACTAGAGGGAGCGACGGCCTCAGCCGGGGAAAGGCCCCCAGACCGGTGCCCCGGCCACGACCCAGGCGACGGCGAGGGCGAGTACCAAGCCACTGGCCCTTACGGCACGGTTCTGCAGGAATGCGCGCATTACAGCCCCTTTCGGCGGGCCGGGCCTTTCCCGGCCCATCGACTATCTAGAGGCCGCACCGCCGCTCGTCCGTGCCTTTGCGCACTTGGGGTGCCCGACTGGCCAAATTGGCCAGTCGGGCACCGCCTGGCAGGGGGGCCCGCCGGCCTGGGCGTGGCTCCGCTCGGGGCGCCGTCGGGCCTACGCAAGGTACAAAGGCGACGTGCCGAGCACGGTTACTGGGCTACGGCCAAGCAGCACCCAAATGGCAAGTCCATGGACCACGAGGGGACCAATGCTGCGCCTATGCAGGCGGCCGTACAGGCCCGGACGGCGTCGCCGGGACAACGCCCTCGACCAAGCGGGACTGGGATGAGGGTGCGAACGGTAGGCGGGCCGCCCTTTCACCGCCCTGGAGCACCGGGCGTAGCGAATTCGAACGCTTTAGCGAGGTTGGTCCATCATAACGAGTAACCCGCGCCACCCAATTACGATGAGCCGCCGGGTTGCATAATTTAAGCTCGGGCACAATCGCTCTGTTCGGTTTTAGTGACGAGTGGTGCGCCGTTCCATGAAAATCGTACTTAGCGCTGCGTGCCACGGTCGCTCATAGTGTCGCGCCAGAGATGTTCTCTTTGTCATAGAGCCCTATTTCCTGAGGGCCTCGTGTTCAAATCGCTTGAGGCGCAGATATGTCCTTCTTGCGTGCGAGGTGCGGCCACTGGTCCTAAAGAGTGAGCGAGCCAAACATTGCCAGCGCTGCGGTCGGGACAGGACCGCCGCCCTGCACGGACAGCTCCCAGGTGGCTTATTGCGGCTCCTTCTTCGGAGGCCTCGCTCAGCTCCCGGATGTCAGGCGGGCAAAGTCGACAATTGCCTGGAAATTGTCCAGAGACGTGCCGCGGGGGATCTCACAACCCCCACCGACGATGTAGCGCGATCCGGCATCTGCATGACATGCCGCAAATTGGGCCCGGATCTCATCCGGCGTCCCCTCGTGGATGGACCGGACGGGGTCGAGATTGCCGCACAGGACCTGCTCAACGCCGACGGCCTGCCTGGCCGCCGCCATCGTCACCGGCGCATCGATGTCGATGATCTCGCACCCCAGCCTTGCCGCACTGGGCAGGAACCGGCGATTGTTCCCGCATATATGAAGGCGGCAGATCACGCCGGCGTCATGCATCGCGCTTACCAGACGCTGCTCGCCTGGCCAGACAAACTCTTCGTACAGCGCAAGCCCTATCAACGAGGCGGCGGCGTCCCCGATACCGATAATCTCGGCACCGGCTTCAATCTGGGCGTGGCCGAACGAGATCCCGATCTCGACCACTAAGTCCATGAGCTCGCGCACGAAATCGGGGTCGTCATAAAAGTCAAGCATCAGCCTGTTTATCCCGCGAAGGTCAGCCGCCTCTGCACACGGTCCCTCGATCCAGCCCTCAACGAGACGGCTCCGCCCGACCGCGCCCGCAAGATCCTTCACGGTCTGGGTACGGTTGCTCATCCGAGGCCCCCGGTGCGGGTCCGGAGCACGCAGAGACATCAAGGACGTCTTGTCGCTAAGCAGCGACCTTTCCTCTCTCAAAGCCGGCGGGGCGTCTTCGAACCAAGCGATCTCGGCGCCACAGTCCGCCGCCTCGCAACACGGGTCGGAGATCACGCTGACGTGGTCAAGGTCGAAATGCTCCGCAAGTTTCAACTGCGCCGCCGCTTGGACTCGATGGTCTGTCGCATAGTCGAGGTAGCGAGCACCTGCGAACTCGCTGGCGAACATCATGGTTATCGGCATGCACGGAAGGCAATCCGTGGGACGCCCATGGGCCAGGTCGAGGATTCGGTCACGCCCGTTCATGCAACATCGGCTCCCCTTGTCTCGCCCAACGGGGGAGAGGTTACCTCTTCCGTGCCCAATGCACCTTCGGAGCGGATGGTGACGATCGGCGGTCAAGGAAAACAGCCTTTGACCAGCTCGTGTGATGTTACATCCCTGGCAGCCGACCCTGCTCGGGCTCCCTTTCCAGGCGCCGGAACGGGTCGGGCCCGGTGGGGAGGTGCGCCGTCCCAGGGCTTGACTGTGGACGACGTCGGTCGAGGTCATCGACGGGCTCAGCGCCTTAACTGGGAGCCCGTCGCGCGACAGTCGTCGGCTGGCCCCATGTTCAGGCCGAGGCCAGCTCGGCCAGGATATGTTCCCGGGTCGCCTCGTGGTCGTGCGAACCGCGGGCGTGCTCTTGTACGGCGGCCACCAGGTGGTCGTGGGCGTCGGCGGGGGCGCGGAACGAGACCCCGCACGGGCAGTTGGCGACTCGCACGCCTTCCGCTAACCGGCCCGCGAAGTCCAAGATGACGCACGTCTCGTCGCCCACCACCCAGGCATCGTGCCCCGGCCCTACGACATGAGCGTCGCCGGCGCCGAGCTCTCGCTCCTCCCCACCGCTCATCTTCACGTGCAACCGGCCCGAAATGACCACGGCTAGGTGCGTGGCCTGGCATAGGTCGGTGCCGACCGTCGGCTTGAGATCGGTCGACCAGCGCCACCCGGGCCGGAACACGGCCCGGGCGAAGGTGACCCCCTCAAGGCTCACCACCTGGACTTCGCCGTGCTCGAAGCTGTGTTTCTCGTCCGGGCTGTCAAGGTTCTTGATCACTAGCATGATGCCTCCTTGTACTCAAGGTCCCAGCTTCATGCTGCGGGAGCGGCCGGGCCTGCCGCATCGGTAATAACACGTAGAGGCTCGCCACCCGCTGGTCTAGCTACGTAGCCACGCCGTGCGCCCGGACCTCCACTACGGCCACCAGATGGGCCCGGGACCGGGCCTGGAGCTTGCGCAGTAACGCCTCCACGTGCTTTTCCACCGTTCGTGCCGACACGCCCAAGCGGATGGCGATCTCCTTATTGGCCAGGCCCTCGACGACCAGGCTGAGCACGTCGGCCTCCCGGGCCGTGATGCCGAGGCCTGCCCAGCGCTGAGGGCCGCCGGCGAGCTGGCGGCACCGACCAGCCAGTTGGGCCAGCCCGTGCCCGGCCAGGTGCTCGCTGACGCCGGCGAGCCACCAGTCCGGTTTGTCCCACCCGCCGCTGGCCGCGGACTCGGCTGCCAACCATCGGGCCACATCGGCCCAGGCGGTGCAGTTGACAAAGTTGGCGTCGGCTGAGGTCGATAACCGGCGGGCGACCTGGGCACTACCGGCCGCGCCGGTAATGATGGCGTCGGCATAAGCGAGCAGCCCGGCGTTGAGGCGGGAGGCGTCGAGGCCGACGCGACGCGCTTGGGCCAGCGCGCCGGCCGACCGGCGGTCGCCTGCCGACGCCAATACCACGGGCCACACGGCGCGAAAGCAGGCCGGCTCGGCGTAGGGGACTTCGGCCAGCATTAGGGTGGCCCGCCCCAGGTGCTCAAGGGCTTCAGACCGGTGGCCGCAAAGCAGTTCGTACATGCCCCGTGCGCCCCAGGTGAAAGCGGACAACATGGCGTCGTGCGGCGCCGCGGCCACGGTAAGGCCGATGAACCTCTCCATTTCCATGCGTTTGCCCCGCCAGGCGTTGTTCTCGGCCAACATGACCAGCGCCTTGGCCTGGACCTGGCCGAGGCCGAGCCGCTGGCCGAGGGCGAGTGCCGAGCCGGCGCAGTTGGCTGCCACCTCAAGCTCGAAGCGGGCGTGGCCCGCCGCCGCCAGCTGCAGGTCCAACGCGGCAACGGTGCTGAGGGCACCGAGCTCGGTGGCGGTCCGGCGCGCCTCGCCCAAGCGTTCGGTGCCGGCGTGGTCGAACATGTCGATCGTGCCCAGCTCGTGCAAAGCTCGCAGCTGCCACAACGGCAGGTGGTGCTCGCGGCTGGTAGAAAGCGCCAGTTCGAAGCGTGACCGGGCCGCGCCCGGGTCGGAGAGCCGCTCGACGCGCCCCAGGACTTCTAGGGCTTGGCAGCGGATCTCGGGGGTGGCGGCGGGGTGTGACAAGGCTTCGGACGCGAGCCCGGAAGCCCGGTCCATCTGGCTGGCGGCCAGGGCGATCTCTGCCTGCAGGACCGTGGCCCGGCCCCGCAGAGAGCTGGCCGGGTCGGCAGCGAGGAGGCCAGTGGCTGCTCCCAGGTGGGACGTAGCCAGCGACCACCGGGTGGCGGCCACGGCGGCGTGGGCCAAGCACAGGTGGATGGTGGCGGCCTCCATGGGCCCCACCGTGGCGGCGATGGCGCGTTCGCCCACCATGACCGCTTCGTCGACTCGGCCGGCCAGGGCCAGGGCCTCGACCAGCAGGGGCCCTGCCTCCCGGTTGCCGAGGGCCAGCGCCTGGTCCAGCGCGTCGATGGCGGTGGCCAGGGCGCCCCGCTCGATGCCCGACCGCCCCGACGATAGGAGCAAGGTTGCGGCCCGCGTCTCCTCCCCGGCCTGAAGGGCGAGATCGGCGGCCAGGTCCCGCCATGGGCCGTCGAGTTCTGGGTGAGCGACGTCGACCGCGGCCAAGGCGGCGGCGGCAAGAGCCCGGCGGCGCGGGGGCAGGAGGCGCTCCACGACCGCCTCCCGGGTGAGCGCGTGCCGGAAAGAGAAAGACTCGCCGTCGACGCGCAGCAGTTGATGGTCGGCAGCCCGTTCCAGGCTCCGGGCGACGATCTCAGGAGCCTGACCGGCGGCCTCGGCCAGCAAACGCCAATCGAACTGCCGCCCGAGAACGGCGGCGCTGGAGAGGACTACCCGCTCGCCTTCGGGAAAATCGGCCAACCGGGCCCGGACGCTGTCCCGGAACGAGCCCGGGACGCCCGGTGAGGCCAGGACCTCCTCGACGACGAACGGGATCCCTTCCGCCGTTCGTTGTGCTCGGGCTACGGTCTCAGCGCTCGCCTCAGGCATGCACGCTTTCACCATTTGTGCCACGAGGTCGGCCGGCAGCCGGCCCAACGAGAGCTCGAGCGCGCTACCGCGGCCCACGAGGCGGCGGACCAGGTCGCGGGTGGCGGCGGTGTGGACCTCGTCGCGACTGGTGGCAACGCACAGAGCCTTGGTCCCGGCGAGATGGTCGCCCAGGTACTCAACCACGGCCAAGGTGTCGGGGTCGGCCCAGTGCAGGTCCTCCAGCACCAGGACCACGCCCTGGGGGCCGGCCAGCTGCCGCATCACCTGGACCACCGCCTCCGCTTGTACCGGAAGGGAAAAGTCGCCCGGACGGCCGTCGACCAGGGAAGGCAAAATAGCACCAAGGGCGGGCAGCCACGGCGCCAGCTCCGGGCTTGGACGTAAGGGCCGGTCGCGCAGCTCGCTCAGTAGTGCCTCGGTCAGCGGCCGATAGGGCGTCGTCGCCCCGCTCGGGACGGCCCGGCCCATCAGGACGGCTGTACCGCGCCGACGGGCCATGCTGGCGAGCTCACGAGCCAGGCGCGACTTACCGATCCCCGCCTCCCCGGTGAGAAAAACCAGCCCGCCATCAGCCCGTAGGGCCCGGTCCAACCTCGCCCGCAAGGCTTCGAGCTCCGCTTCCCGTCCCACGACCACCGGGCATAACAAGTCGGCCACTCCGCAAGTATGACCGTCTGGTAGGGCGGACAGCGTCTGGTCCAATGCCAGACTGTGGCCCATGCAAATCGGCGTCGTCTGTCCGCAGAACGAGCTCGGGGGAGATCCGGCCGCGGTTGGGGGGACCGGGAGAGCGGTCGAGGACCTGGGTTTTGACCACCTCCTCGCCTACGACCACGTGCTCGGTGCCGTTCACGCCGATCGGTCCCGTCAACTGACGGGACCGTACACCGAGCACGACCCTTTCCACGACCCGTTCGTGATGTTCGCCTACCTGGCCGGTGTCCCGAGCGGACCAGCTTTGCCACCGGTGTCCTGGTCCTTCCTCAGCGCCAGACGGCCCTGGTGGCACGCCAGGCAGCCGATGTTGACCTCCTGTCCGGGGGGCGGCTGCGCCTCGGGGTGGGGGTCGGCTGGAACCACGTCGAGTACGAGGCTCTCGGACAGGGCTTCGCCACCCGCGGCGCCAGGCAGGAAGAGCAGATCAAGCTGCTCCGCCGGTTGTTCACGGAGCCTGTCGTCGACTTCTCGGGCCGCTTCGACCGGGTGGACGGGGCGGCCCTGGTGCCCAAACCGGCGCGTCCCATCCCGGTCTGGCTTGGAGGATCGAGCGAGGCGGCCTTTGACCGGGCGGCCTGGCTAGGGGACGGCTTCGTCTTCTTCGGCGGCGGCATCGACCACGTCGTCAACGCCTGGGGGCGGCTGCGCGATGGCGTGGGCGGCCTCGGCCGGTCCGTCGAAGACTTTGGCCGCGACTATGTGGTGCCCCGTGGCGGCGGCATCGACGACCTCACGACGGAGGTCGATGGGTGGCGCAAGGCGGGTGGTACGCACGTCTCATTGGTCACGATGGGCCTCGGCTTGGGCCCCGTTGACGGCCATATCGATTATCTGGCCTCGGTCGCCGGGGCGCTCGGCTTGTCGTGACGGGCCGGGGCCCGGTTGGCGTCGGCGGGCGCATAGGGCGGGCATACGCTGAGCAACACGAAGGTAAGGAAGCCAACAAGACCCCAGACGGGAAGGAACAAGATTGTCCTCAGCAGAACGTCGTCGGCGTCGGGAGCTGCCGTGGCCGCTTCGATCGTAAACGGGACAAAGCAGGTGCCGCAGGCCAACAAGACCAACGAAACGGCGACGAGCCGTGGCCGCCCGAAGCGAGACTGGGACCAGAGCCGTGGCCGCCAGGCCAGCGCTTTCAGTTCGGCTTCGCTCATCTCGAGAGGCCCCTTGGCATAGCGCTTGGCCCTATGGTGCCACCACCACCACTTGCCCCCAATGAAGACCCGGCGTCCCGAGCGCAACGTCAACACGACTTCTGGGGGCAGGTGGGGCTCCCGTGTGGCGGTACCGACATCCGATATGTCGTCGAAGTTGACAAGGCTGGTGCCCATTGCGTCCCGCACGGCAATGGAGTTACCACGCACCCTGATCCCCTCGCGCCAGCAACCGCGGGCAAAATAGGCAAGGGCGCATCCCACCATGACCAACGAGGGCAGCCGGGCGACCGGGCTGACTATGGCCTCGCCGACGCACACCAGTGTTGTGACGGAGAACACTGCGGCACCGACTTGGTGGAGCCGCCCTCGGACTACGAGGTCATAGCGTCGGCGCATTCCCACCTCCGAGGACAGCCCGAGGCACCGGGTGCCGGTGCCGTGTGAACGTACTTGTCGGCGTGGTAGGGCCGGTCCCGTAGCCGCAAGTACCCTCCTCGTCCGGTTCTTCTCGGCGCGTCGCGCGCCGTAGCTGTCCCAGAAAATACCGTTCAGGTCAGGGGCAGGTGCGCTGGTCCGGGCTCATCACCGTTTTGTCAGGTACTCGAGGCACTACCGAGAAGGGCCACGGAACCGCCGTAGTCGGCGAGCCTGAGGACGATATCCGTGTGCTCGCGAGCGTTCCTCTGCTTGCGGTTGGTCACGGTCACCGCAGGTCCTTCTCGTTCGACCTCGAGGGTGGTGTCGACGGCCGCCAGCACGTGGGACGACTCCCAGTGCTGGTCAAGGCTGGCGTGCCATACGAGCAGCACACAGGCTCGGGTTGCGTCACGGAGCCGCCGGCTGATCGTCAGTGCCGCGTTCTCGTCAGCACCTGGGACGGTGCGCAGGGTGACGTTGAGGACGACCAGCGCTGGGGACAACCCGGTCGCCAAGCCCACCAGCTCGTCCACTTGCCCGGGTGCGATCGCGTTCGGTGGCAGCAGGAACGATATTTCGTCGCTCCCACGGTGGTTGGCCAGTTCCCACGCCTTTACCCGGGCGGCCAGGGACCCACCCGCGGCCCCGTCAATGTACAACACTTTGCCTCGTGACACGCCGCACCCATGCCACGGTCGCCCCGTGGCGACGCACATGGCGAGGTCCAGCGCCAGAATGCCTTTACCAGTTCCCGGGTTCCCGTAGACCGCTGCTCGGCTGTCCCTGAACAGCAGACCTTCCACCAGTGGCTCAAAGCCGTGGAGCTCGAGCGCCGAAAGCGGTATGAGCTCCAGATGACCGGTTATAGAGCTCGTTGGGACTGGGGTGGTTGACATGGGAACTTCCTCTCTGGCCAGGGTCGCTTCCTTTGTGCGCGACTAGGTGCGGCTCGGTCTTCCGCCCGCGGGTACCGCCGGCAGCATCCTACCGCTGAACGATTGTGCCGGCCTGCTTCTGGGCACCAGGTATTTCTGAGCCGCCATAGTCATTTCCGGTCCTCTCCTGGACGTTCGGCCCTATTCTGAGCCGCAGTGCTAGCCGTAGTCTGTGACCGAAGGCAGTTCCGATCGTCACCGCCGGCCCAGAGGTCCTGAGAGCGCCCGTCAGGTTGTTGCGCGGAGGCGGTAATTTCTAGGCAATAAGCTTCGGGGGCCCAAACTGGGCAGTCGTCGAGTTCAGCGAGGCACAACTTGCCAGATCGGGGTCGCCGACGCCCGCTGTGGCCATCGTCGGCCCGGGCACCGGGCTGAACGCCCGTTGGGCCGTACCGATGGAACCATAAGCCTTCGCTGAATAGAGCCATAATTGGCCATTATGTCGAGACAGGCCGGGGCGCCCCGACGAGAGCGCGATTGGGCGCATCAATGGCGCGACTCCCAAGCCGCTTCTTCAGAGGCCACGTCTTGGAGCAGGTTACCGAGGGTGAGGCCGTACTCGTAACCGTGGTAGCCCCACTCCGGGCCGGTAGCGCCGCCGGCGCTGCCCACCACGTTGTCGTTCACGACGGGCCGGGCGTGGCTCCTGCCGGCGAGGCTGGTGACCTGGAGCCAGGTAGCCCCGCTCCCTTGGTCACATGTCGCCGAATAGAGCTCGGGGTACGTGACCCAGGGGGTGGGTACGTTCTCAGTGAGCCCGAGCTGGGTGGCTGTCAGCATGAAGGGCGCGAGGTCGGCGGTGCCGCCGCCAAGGACGGCCGGGTTGACGCAGGCGACCTGCTGGCCCGCCGTGGCCGTCTGGCCCGACTGAAGGCTCACGCCTTGGCCCGGCCGGCCGAAGAGCGAACCGGTCGGCGGCCGCGAAGGGTAGGACGAAAAGGCGATGCTGCACCCGGTCTCGGCACCGGACGTGCACAAGGGGACCTTGGTGAAGGCGGCCCCGACCGTCCTGCCCGTAGGGACCTGGAGGTTGCCGCCTACGAGGACGGCGACTAGGAGGCGGCTCAGCACCGACGGTTCGTGGTCTATTTCGGCGGAGATGAGGTGGATAAGCACCGCCGAGCCCTGCGAGTCCCCGACCAGGACGACGGGTTGGCCCTGGGTATGGGCGAGGAACCACTCCCAGGCGGGAAGCACGCTGTTATAGGCGATGGCGAAGGTCGATGCCATGACCGCCTCGTTGCCGGCGAGGCCTTTCTCCACGCTCAGCCAGGTCTGGGAGTCGTAGGAGGGCGCCCACACGTTACATACCTGAGAGAGCGGGGCGGCTTGCTCGACGGCGACGACTAGCTCCGCCTTGGTCAACGCCGCGCCCGTGTTGGCCGTCGAGGCGAGGCTGTCCGTCGGGTGCACGTAGAAGCAGTCGAATGGCCGAGCGCGGCCAGGTGGCCGGCTCCAGCGTGCCGGTCGCCGTGACCGCCGTGGCGGTGAGGCTGTAGGCGCAGGGGTCGGTGGCCTTCGCCTGGCCCGGCTGGCACAGCCAGACGAGGGCCGCCCCCTGGCTGGCCGCCTGTGCCCGGACGTCGCTGGCGCCCGCGGGCGGGCTGGCCGAGGACCAACTCGCCGCGACGAGAGCCAGGACGAGGGCGCTGCGGACAGCTCCCTCGAGGAGCCGGGAGCGTGGCCGGGCCGGTTGGTCGACGAGCCGACGGGGCCCGCTCCGCCGGATAAATAGGTAACCAAGTTGCATATCAGTTAGCGTAGCGGGTGATGCCTGAGCCGGCAATGCCCGTCTACCGGTTCGGCGACCTCCTGGCAGTTGCCCGCCTGAGCTGGGTGAGGGAAATGGCGAGCGAGCTCGAGGCGCGCGGCTTTCCTGGGTACCGGGTGAGCGACGCCTCGAGCGTGCGCTTCCTGTTCGTCGCGCCCCGGTCGGTCGGCGAGCTGGGCGAGTTGCTCCGGGTCACGCGCCAGGCGGCCCGAAAGGCGGCCACCAAGCTCGAGGGGCGTGGCTACACCACGATCGCGCCCGATCCCGACGACGCCCGGAAGCTCAACGTGACCCTGACCGAGACCGGCCGCGCCTACGGGCTTGCCATGGTCGAGGTCATCGCCTCGCTCAACCGGGCGCTGGCGCGCCGCGTCACCCCTGAGCAGCTCCAGGCGGCCGATGCCGTGCTGCGGGCGGTGATCGACGGTGAGGCACTGGGCGCCTGGGCCCAGACGATCCCTGGGCCGGCACCCCCCGAGGCGTGCTCGTGACCTGTAGCGTCGGCGGGACCAGGACGTGACCTAACGACCACGACGTGACTTATCGAGTGGTCACGAGGGTCTGGGCCCGGACTAATTGCCAGGCGGCCCCGAGCCGGCAGCTCCCAGAGCTCGCAACCTCTCAACTGTATGATCGCGCTCTCTGGCGCCGGCCCGGAGAACCCGTAGCAACTGGGCGACCTGGTCCCTTACCTCAGTCTGCTGGCGGGCGACAAGTTCCTGCCCGTGATGGTGGACGCGGCCCCGACCTACGGGCAGTAGCTCGACGCCGTCCTGGCGACCGTGTCGACCGGCGGGGGGCTGGCGCAGAAGATGGGGTTCACGATCTCCGAGCTGTCGTACTGCAACCTCAAGTCGTCCGGCATCGGCTCAAACGCTCAGCTCGGCACGCTGCCTAGACCGTACCTGGTCTTTGTCCTACCGGCTCTAAGGGCCCACGCCAGGTTAATACGCGCGTAGTATCACGATGGTGTGGAGGTCACGCCCCAAGAGCTCGCGCGCTTCTTTGCTGTCGTGCTCCCGCATATGGACGAGGTCCAACGGCGGGTGGTAG
>JBKQUU010000242.1:0-16100 GCA_052325485.1 Acidimicrobiales bacterium
TTAATGCGCGGACTCAGCACCGGTGCACGAGCCGGGACAGCGATTATGACCGCGCTGGTCTTGGTGGCGGGTGCCACTTCTTCGACGGCGGCCACGGCCAGCGCCTCACCCAGCTCGACGACGCTCCCGGGGGCGTTGGGCTCGGTGCCGCCGCAAACGGGCGCGCCGGCCAATGGTGGCGTGGTCAGTATCGCCGAACCGCCGGGGGGCGGGCCGACCTATATCTTCCCCATCCCGCCGGCAGCCAACACGTCGGTGGACACCCTCGACGAGTTCGACGACTACATGTGGCGGGCGTTGTGGTGGTCGCCCAAGGGCGTCGCCCCCGTCATCGACTACAGCCAGAGCATCGGCAAGCCGCCTGTCTTCAGCAACGACAACAAGACCGTTACCATCCACCTCTACCCGGGTTGGAAGTGGTCCGACGGCACTCCCATCACGTCTAAGGACCTGGCCTTTGACTACTGGATCGAGGAGGGCGCGGTCAAGCTCAGCCCGGCCAACGACGGCGATTACACTCCCGGGCTGTACCCGGACAACGTGAGCTCGGTGGCTTCGCCCAACCCCAGCACGTTCGTCATCAATTTCACCAAGAGCTACAACCAGAACTTCATATTCCTCCAGGAGCTCGGGGTGCTGTTGCCCCTCCCCGCCCACGCCTGGTCGAAGACCAGCCTCACGGGCAAGATCATCCCCTTCGACAACCTGGCCAGCGCCAAGGCCATTTACAAGTTCCTCAACAAGCAGTCCGACGACCTGTCCACTTACGGCAGCAACCCCTTGTGGCAAGTGGTGGACGGGCCGTACAAGATCAAGTCGTTCGACCCCGCCACCGACGCCAACACCCTGGTGGCCAACCCGGCTTACACCGGCCCGGTAAAGCCGCGCATCACCGAGATCGACGACGTCTCCTTCACCTCGGTTTCGGCGGAGTTCGACCAGCTCCTCACGGGCAAGCTCACCGTCGGCTTCGTCGACTTCAGCGACCTGCCCCAGCTGCACACCCTGGAGTCCGACGGCTACAGCGTCTTCGGTTACCCGGACTTCGGCTTCAGCTACGTCGCTTACAACTTCAAGGACCCGACGGGCGACTTCGACAACGTCATCAGCCAGCTCTACGTCCGCCAAGCCTTCGCCCACTTGCAGGACGAGGCGGCCGAGATCAGGTCCCGGGGCATTTTCGACGGTGCCGCGGGGGAGGCTTACGGCCCGGTGCCGGCCGCCCCGGTCAGCCCCTTCACGCCCTCTGACGCCACCGCCAACCCGTACCCGTTCAGCATCCCGGCGGCGGCCAAACTGCTCAGTGCCCACGGCTGGAAGGTGGTGCCCAACGGCACCACGACGTGCCAGCGCCCGGGCACGGGGGCGGGCCGGTGCGGCGCCGGCATCCCCAAGGGCACGTCCATGGGGCCGTGGGATCTGTACTACGCCAACAACAGCCCGGTCACGGCGGCCATAGACGAGGCGTGGGCCTCGAACCTGCTCCAGGTCGGCATCAAGGTCACGCTCATATCCAAGACCTTCAACTACGTCACCGGCGAGCTGTCGGACGTCTCCAACCCGGCCAACGACAAGGTGTGGGCCATGGAGGACTTCGGCGGGTTCACCGACGACTACTACCCCACCACCAACGAACTGTTCAACACCACGGGCTCGTTCAACCAGGGCGGCTTCAGTCTCCCGCAACTTGACAAGGACATACTCAACTCCGAGTTCTCGCTCAACAACAGAGCCGTGCAGACCGAGCTTTCCCTGGTCACCGCCGAACAACCGGGCCTCTTCCAGCCTGACGAGGACCGCATCGAGGCCTTCAAGGACACGCTGTCGGGCCCGGCCGCCAGCTTCTTTGACGCAACCCAGTACCAGTTCAGCCCGGAGTACTGGTACTTCAAGAAGTAGGAGCAGCCACATGGGGCCGGAGAGAGGAGCTTGGCCCGGTACCGGGACCAGGCTCCTCGGTACCGCAGCCGGCAGGGACGCCTGAGCCATGACCGCGTACCTGGTCCGACGGTTCGCCATTTCGGTGGTGGTGGTCCTCGGCATCGCCTTGCTCACGTTCATGGCCACGCACATAATCGCCCCCACGCCGGGGCGGGCCGTGCTCGGGGACAAGGCGTCCATAGCGGCGGTGAACGCTTTTAACCGTGCCCACGGCTACGACCGAGCGGCGCTGGCCCAGTTCGGCAGTTACCTCTGGCAATTGCTCCACGGCAACCTCGGTTACTCCTACAAGCTCAACCAGACCGTCGACAGCCTGATCGTCGAGAACGCCCCCCACAGCATGTGGCTGTCGGGCAGCGCCCTGTTCCTCAGCATCGTGATCGCTGTCCCCCTCGGCATCTTCCAGGCGGTGAAAAGGAACTCGGTGGCCGACCAGGGCATTACCGCCCTGGCCTTCACGGCCTATTCCATGCCGCAGAACTTCCTCGGCATCTTGCTCATCGGGTTCCTGGCCATCTCCTTGCACGTCTTCCCGGCCGAAGCCAGCCAGAACGAAGGGATACTCCCCTACATCCTTTCTTTTCGGGACAATTTCCTGCCCATCACGACCCTGACCATCACCGCCGTGGCCGGGTACTCCCGGTACATGCGTTCTTCGGCGCTGGACGCCCTGGCCCAGGACTACATCCGTCTGGCCCGGGCCAAGGGGCTGGCCGAGAGGGTGGTGCTGCGCCGCCACCTGTTGCGCAACGCCAGCCTGTCCATGGTCACCCTCATCGGCCTGTCCATACCCGCCCTCCTCGGCGGCAACTTGGTGGTCGAGTACCTCTTCAACTCCCACGGCCTGGGGCTGTTGTTCATAAACGAGCTGGGCAACGAGGACTTCCCGACCGTCATCGCCCTCACCCTCATGGCCGGCATCGCCACCGTGGTCGGCAACTTGGTGGCCGACGTCGCCCTGACCGTGGCCGACCCCCGCATCCGGATCAGTTGAGGCCCCGTAAATGCTGACGGACCGGGAATGCTGACGGACCGGGAATGCTGAGGCGCCGTAAATGTCGGTGACCATCGGCGAGGTCGTCGAGGAGCTCAAGCCCTCCGCCCCCGGCCCCGAAGGCGGCCAGGTCCAGGGCCCACGGGCGGGCTGGAGGCTGGCGCTGTCCTCGTTCGTCGAGAACAAACTGGCCGTAGTGGGAGCAGCCATAATCCTGTTTTTTGTCGTGTTCTGCTTCCTTGGCCCGTTCGTTTACCACACCGACCAGACCTCGACCAACGTGATAAACGCCTTCCTGCCGCCGAGCTCGGCCAACCCCCTGGGCACCGACGCCAACGGCTTCGACGAGCTGGGCCGCATAATGAAAGGCGGGCAAGCGGCCCTGGAGATCGGCTTTTTCTCTTCGGTGATCGCCACCGTCATCGGCACCCTGGTCGGGGCCGTGGCCGGCCTGCTCGGCGGGATCGTCGACTCCGCCCTGATGCGCTTCGTCGACATCCTGCTGTCCCTGCCCCTGCTGTTCGTGATCCTCATCGTCGGCGACCGCTACAACGGGGCCACCGTGGTCAACCTGTCGTTGATCATCGGGGCGTTCTCCTGGCTGGTTTCGGCCCGGCTGGTGCGGGGCGAGGTGCTGAGCCTGCGGGTACGTGACTTCGTCCTGGCCTCGCGCACCATGGGGGCCAGCCGCACCCACCTCATCTATAAGCACCTCATCCCCAATGCCCTGGGCGTGGTGATCGTCAACATCACCTTCCAGGTGGCCGACGCCATCAACCTGCTGGCCATACTCGGCTTCTTAGGCTTCGGGCTCAATTACCCCCAGGTGAGCTGGGGCGACATGCTGTCCAACGCCCTCAACTACCTGGCCGACGGGTACTGGTGGGTGGTCTACCCGGTCGGGGTGTGCCTGGTGGCCGTGGTCATGGCCTTCTACTTCATCGGCGACGCCATGCGCGACACCGTCGACGTCCGCCTGCGGCGGCGCTGAGGACCGGGACCGAGACGACGTGACCGCCACCCCCATGGCACCCCTAGGCACCCCCATGGCACCCCCAGGCACCCCCATGGCACCCCCAGGCACCCCGATGGCACCCCCAGGCAACGGCATGACAGCGGGAACACCCGTGATCGAGATCGAGGACCTTTCCACTCATATAAAGCTGTCGCGCTCGGTGGTCCAGGCGGTGGGAAATGTCAGCCTGGGCATCGGGACGGGCGAGACCCTCGGCCTGGTAGGCGAGTCTGGCTGCGGCAAGTCCATGACCGGGCTGTCGGTAATGCGCCTGCTGCCCAACGGCGGCCACATCGTCGGGGGGTCGGTAAAGCTCACCGGCCGCGACCTGGTCCACCTGACCGACAAGCAGATGCGTGACGTGCGGGGCAACGAGGTGGCCATGATCTTCCAGGACTCCATGACCTCGCTCAACCCCACCATGCCCATCGGCAAGCAGATCGCCGAGCAGGTGCGCCGGCACACGGCCCTGAGCAAGGCCGAGGCCATGGGTAGAGCCGCCGAGGCCCTGGACCTGGTCGGCCTCCCCCACCCCCGGGAACGGCTGGACGACTACCCCCACCAGCTCTCGGGCGGCCAGCGCCAACGGGTGATCATCGCCATCGCCCTGTCCTGCGACCCGAAGCTCCTCATCGCCGACGAACCGACGACGGCCCTCGACGTCACCATCCAGGCCCAGATCCTGGGCCTGCTGGACGACCTGAAGGAACGGCTGGGGATGGCCGTGCTGCTCATCACCCATGACATGGGCGTGGTGGCCGGTAGGGCCGACCGGGTCGAGGTCATGTACGCCGGCCGCATCGTCGAGACGGCCCCCACCGTCGAGTTGTTCACCCACATGCACCACCCCTACACCCAGGCCCTGCTGGGCTCCATCCCGCTCCTGACCCAGGACCGTGACCAGCGCCTGTTCAGCATCCCCGGTATCCCGCCCGACCTCACCGCTCCCCCTCCGGGCTGCCGCTTCGCCCCTCGCTGCGCCCGGGCCACCGACCAATGCCGGACCGACGAGCCACCCCTCGGGCCCGCCTCAGCCGGCCACTATTTCGCCTGCTGGCACCCCGTGGACGGGCCCCTGGCCCGCCTCGCGGCGGTGGGCGACGTGAGCGCCGGTGCGGACGGGCCTTCGGCCGTAGGCGGGACGCCAGTGCTCGCCACTGCCGGCGCGGGGAACGGTGCCGCCGGGGGCGGCGTGGGCAACGGGGCCGGCGGGGGCCGGGGCGGTGACCAGCTCCTCGTAGTCGACGAGGTGGTGCGGGAATTCCCGGTGACGTCGGGGATGGTGCTCCAGCGCCAGGTGGCCTCGGTCAAGGCGGTGAGCGGGGTCTCCTTCGCCGTGGGCCCTGGCCAAACCTTCGGGCTGGTGGGCGAGTCGGGCTGCGGCAAGACCACGCTGGGCAAGATCATCGTCGGCCTAGAGAAACCGGACCAGGGGCGCATCACCCTCCGGGGCACCGACGTGGCCGCCCTCAGCGAGCGCCAGCTGCGCCGCTTCCGCAAGGACCTGCAGATGATGTTCCAGGACCCCATCGCCTCCCTCGACCCCCGCATGAGGGTGGGCGCCCTGCTCCGGGAGCCGATGAAGCTACAGGGCGTCGGCACCCATAGCCAACAGGACAAGGTCATAAGCGACCTGCTGGGCGAGGTGGGCCTGCCCCAAAACGCCGTAGAGCGCTTCCCCCATGAGTTCTCCGGCGGCCAGCGCCAGCGCATCGGCCTGGCCCGGGCCCTGACGCTCAACCCGCAGGTCATCGTGGCCGACGAGCCCGTCAGCGCCCTGGACGTGTCCATACGGTCCCAGGTCCTCAACCTCATGAAACGGATACAGGCCGACCACGACCTTACTTACATAGTCATCTCCCACGACCTGGCCGTGGTCAAGTACATGGCCGACACCATCGGCGTGATGTACCTGGGCAAGCTGGTCGAGGTCGGCTCGGGCGACGACATCTACCGCCGGCCCGTCCACCATTACACCGCCGCCCTCATCGCCGCCGTGCCCGAGCCCGACCCCACCCGGGACAAGGCCCAGCTGGTCGCCGCCAACGTCCGGGGCGAACTGCCCAGCCCTCTCAACCCGCCCTCTGGCTGTCGCTTCCGCACCCGCTGCCCCGCCGCCCAGCTCGTCTGCGCCCAGGAAGAACCACCCCTGCGCCTCTTCGGCCCCCGCCACCTGGCTGCCTGCCACTTCCCCCTGCTGACGCCGGCCGAAGGTGAAGGCGGTAGGGCAGCGGCCGGGGCAGCGGCCGGCGCCGTCCTGTCCTGAACCGTCCAACTGAAGGGGTCGCCGACGCAGTCCCAGACAGCGCGCGTGGCCGTGGCTTGGCGTTCGGTTTGGGGGTCTACGTCTTAGGCGGGGCGAAGATCCGCGTTGGCGGGGGCTAAGCGCGATATGGTGCGCGGTACCACACTCAACAGGAGGCACCATGAGCGACAGCGGCAGCCCCATAGAACCAGAAGGGCAGAGCGCTGAGCCCGACTTGAACCTGGGTGGTACCCCACCCTCGTACCCACCCCCGAGCTTCCCACCCCCGAGCTCGCCACCTCCGCCACCTGGAGCAGGACCGGCTACCGCCGGAGCAGGGCCAGCTGCGGGCTTCACCCTTAACGTCAAGCTGCCGGCCATCGACCCCGAGGCTTTGTCGAAGACCCCCTGGGTGCTCGGGGCGGCCGCCATCCTCGCCGGACTGGCCATTTTCTGGCTGTCGTCGATCATCTCAGCGTTCCAGCACGACGCCGGCTACGACTTCCGAACGCGCGTGATCCATCTCCTCGGCCCGGCCAACGCCGCCTGGGCCGTGGCGGTGCTCTTGGCCGTGGCCCTGCTCGTGCTGGGGAGCACGAGCGAGGACAAGCGCTCGGCGGTGGTGGGCTTTGTATACCAGCTCCTCCTCCTGGCCGCCGCGCTCATAACGGTGGCGGCCGCCATCAACGCCATCATCGAGATCACTTACATCGGTGACAGCTTCGACCTGGCGCTGTCCGGCTTCCTCGGCTACCTGGCCGCCATCCCCATCTCGGCCGCCGCCGGGCTCTGGGCCTGGCGTGCCCACCCCTCGGGGCTACCGGGAAAGAAATCGAGCACGACATAAGGCGGTGGTCGACCGGTCCTTCGGCCGTCGCCGACCCGGCCTCGGTCGATGCTGGGGCCGAGGCCGACCTGCGGGACCGGGGCCATCGCTCGTCAACTATTGCGGCCGACGCCCGGTCTCTGCCGGTGGACCACCATATGAGAACGGCCCTCCGGGACCAGGGCCAAGGAGGGGTAGGGCACTGCCGTCCCGAGGGCGAGGCCCAGCGAGGCCAGCCCGCTGGTTAGAGCGCCGATGGAGGCCGAGCCCGTAATGCTCCGGTCCGTCACACCGTCGTAGATCATCTGGGCCAGAGTGTCGAACCGGCTGAGCTCGGCCGCCCGGGACAGCGGCGCACCGAGCAGGGGCCGGAGCTCGCCGAGAAGCGCGACTCCGGCCACCGGCTTGATGGTGGCTAGGGCGAGGCCCGCCTGGACGGCAGAGACTATGCCGCGCGCAGCCACCACCATCGGCTGGGCCACCGGCTGGACCGGCGGTTGGGCCGGCGGTTGGGCCAGCGGCCCCGTCCGCGCCGAAGTCCCCACGGCGCTGGCGACGGTGCTGAGCACCACGGCCGCCTCTTTGGTGGCGACCTTGCCGACGGGCCTGGTCGCCGGGCCAGCCAGGACATCAAAGAGGACGAGCCCGAGCCCCGAGGTTATGACGGCGGTCGCCAGTACGGCCCGGACGAGGCGTCCCGCACGGCGGTGGGGGCGGCCTGAAAGGCGCCGGCGTCCGGTCCGGGCGACGCCGGCGGTCGGCGGGGCCGGGACCCGAACGCGAGCGCCCGCCCGCGGGCCCTCCGGCGCTCCCACCGACCACAGGTCCGGGTGGGCCCGTCCTTTGGCGCTATGCCTGCTGACATACTCTCCCGTACCACACCTCCAAACCCACCAGCCTAACTCCGGCCTTTCACGGCCCCGACAACCGCCAGGCCGGGGCTCGTCCCCGTGGCCCAGCTGCGGTACGCACCCCGGGACCGCCCGTGAGGCCTGGCCCGTTGGGAAGAGGTTGTGGCGACGTTGCCGAGCGTACGTGGGGACAGAGCGAGGATGTTCGTATGTCCGACGAGCTCGTCGGCGACGAGATCGCTCGGGCGATCACCGACGCCGTGCGCCAGCCGGCTTAGTCCGTTACGTCGGCCGTCGGCCGCCCGACCTGCCGTCGGTCAGGTGCCGATCGTCTCCACCTCCAGGCCGAAGACGCGGCCCATCAGTTCCAGGCCGGGCAGGTCGTGGCCGGCGCTCAGGATGGAGTGGTGGGAGGGGAGCTGGGCCATCAGGGCGTGACCGTCGGGCACCCGGATGATGGCGCCGTTGCGGCAGTCGGAGCCGGGGAAACCGGCGTAGCCGGTGAGCTCGCCTTCTACCACGGTGAGGGCCTCGAAGGTGGGGGCCAGCTTGAGCAGGCTGAGGTCGCCGAGGGGGAGGCGGGCGTCGAGGGCAATGGCATTGTCGTCGACTATGGCTAGGGCCTTGGGGCGCACCTTCCAGGACACCGACCACTGGCGGGGCAGCACGCCGAGGTAGCCGCAGTGGACGCCCAGGACGTAGTCGTCGGGGTTGCCCTCGACCTCGGGGAAGTTGGAGATTTTCTCATGCTGGAGGGCGGCCTGCCCCATCAAGAAGGGGTAGAGGTTGGTCATCATCACCGAGGCCCGCAGGGACCGGTTGACCAGGAACTCGGTGAGCATGGACACCGTGTCGGCTTCGCACCCCCAGATCAGGTCCCGTTCGGAGAAGAGAAGATCCCAGGCCAGGCAGGGGGTGGTGTCCGAGTAGGCCGACTCGTTGAGGCAGTTGATGCCGGCGGCCAGGACGTTGTCCTCAGCGTCGAGGTCGTCGCGCACGGCCCGGTAGAGCTTGATGGCGCTGAGGGTGGCCCGGTCGCTCAGGTCGGCCGTCGGGACCTGGTCCCGCACCCGCTCCCATTCCGCCGCGGCCACGGCGTCGGGGACAGCCTTGGCCCTCGCCCCGAGCTCGGCGAAGCTGCGCTTGGCGATGCGCAGGCCGAACTTCTGCTCGATCCGCTGCGAGCACTCGTCCTCCCACCAGTAGAAGCGCTTGAAGATGCTGGGCTGCTCCCCTCCTTCGCCGGGGTGGTCCTGGTAGACGAGGAACTGGCCCCCGGCCAGCTGGCGCTTGGTGGCCAGGGCGCGGCACGCCGTCTTGGCCCCGTCCAGGGAGTACGGCGACATGACCTCCACGCCCTCGGCCCGCAGGTAGCTGATGATCTCCCAGTCCCACATGGCCATGGTCCCGAAGTCCGACGTCAGCACCAGGACGGGCAGGGTGAGCCGGCGGAAGTCGGCCACGCGCCGGTAGGCCTCCCCCACCATCTGCGGGAAGACCACGGCGTCGGCGTCGGGCAGGGCCGCCCCCAGTGGGAGCGGGCCCGTGAGCTCAGCCTGGTCCACCAGTAGCTCACGTAGGCGTTGGGTATGGAAGACGAACTCGGGGTCGTCCTCTGAGACCAGGTACAGCGGCACCAGGCGGGCCTTGGGCGTAGGCATCTGGCTAGGCCCGGTTGCCGATGAGGTCCGAGAGGAACTTGAGGCTGCGCTCGGCCTGGTCGATGGTGCCGCACTCGACGCTGAGGGTTATCTCCCGGTCGAGGCGGTCCAGGATGTGCAGCACCCGTTCCCAGTCGACTACCCCCTCGCCGCAGGCGCACCCGACGGGGGTGCCCGTGACCGTGCCCCGGGCGTCGCTCTGCTCGAAGGAGATGTCCTTGGCGTGGACGTGGTAGACGCGCTCGACGGCGCGCTCGAGGCCTTCGTAGGGGTCCTCGGCCCCGGCGATGTAGGCGTTGCCGGTGTCCCAGTTGACCTGGATCCAGGCCGAGGGCACCAGGTCGACGATGCGCAGGAGGCCCTCGGAGGTCTGGGTGTAAATGCCGTGGGGCTCGATGCACACGTAGACGCCGTGGCGGGCCGCTACTAGGGCCGCCTTCTCCAGGCTGTAGCGCATGACCTCGTGGGCGTGAGCGTCGTCCATCCAGTCGGGCTTGACCATCTCGTCGGTGTTGACGAAGCGGGCGCCGACGGCATCGGCCAGCACTATGGCCCGGGTCAGCCGGGGGACGGCCGCCTCCGGCTTCATCAGCGGGCTGTGGCCGCTGATGCTGGACACCTTGACCCCGTAGCGGTCGCAGATCTGCCGCATCAGCAACGGGTCCTCCTCCATCGAGAACGAGTGGAAATAGTGCACCTCGCTCAGCAGCTCCCAGCCCGTGTGCACCATGGGCTCGACCCATTCGTAGCCGAGCTCGGCGGCGATCTTGATGCCCTCCTCGAACCCCTTGTCCGCGCTACGGACGAACTCCATGTTGGCGGCGATGCGGTAACTAGCCATTTGCTCCTCCTTTGTCGTACTGCCCCTGGTCAGAAAGTGCCTGGTCAGAAAGTGGCCGTAGGACCTGTTCGACGTAGTGCCCCAGCTGCGCGGCCACGCCGTCGGGGTCGCGCTCGGCCAGCTCGGACTCGTCCTCGAGCACGAACCAGCCCTGGTAGCCGGTCCGGTCCAGCAGCTGCGCCACCTCGGCCACGGGGACCACGCCGGTACCGATCAGGGCCCAGCGGCCCTGGTCGTCCATGTCCTTGGCGTGCACGTGGTTGACCCGCTCCCGGTACTGCTTGACCACCGCCAGCGGGTCCATGCCCCCCCGGGCTACGTGGCCGAGGTCGGGGGTGAAGCCCACCGAGGCCGGTAGCCCGTTGAGCAGGACCTCGTAGTCGTCGCTGGTGCGGAAAAGCGAGCCTTCGGGAGAGTTGGGGTGGAACGTGGTCGCCAGGCCGGCGTCCTCGGCCCGCGCCGCGACGTCCCGCACGCAGCTGAGCAGGCGCCGCTGGCGGTCCCTCAGGTCTTCACGGTCGCGGCCCGGCATTTGGCACAGGGCCAGCAGGGCCCCGTCGAAACTGCGGGCCAGGGCAATGGCGGCGTCGGCCGACGCCGCTTCCTGGGCCGTCTCGTGCTCGCCCGCCCAGTCCTCGACCAGGGTCAGCGCCGCCAGCTGGAGGTTGTTGGCCTCCAGGGCACCGTGCAGGCGCTCGGCACCGGCGAACTGGCCCAGCATGATGACCTCGGGCTCCAAGCCGGCGAAGCCGGCCCGGCCCACCACCTCACAGATGTGGTCGATCTTGCCCTGGTAGAGAGGCAGGGACATCTGCCAGCTGTAAGTCTGGCACCCGGTGCGCATCATCGTCCCACCCACTCCGAGGTAAGGGCGTTGAAAGCGCCCAGTTGCTCCCAGTGGTGGGTGTGCCCACCCGGGAAGACCTCGAGCAGCGACCCCGGCACGGCGGCGTGGATCTCCTCCGAGCAGGCGGGCACGGTGAAGCAGTCCTCCCGCCCCACCGTCACCAAGGTGGGCACGGCGATGGCGCCGAGGCGGCCCAGGGTGTCGTGGCTCATGCACGCCGCGCTCTGGGCGGCAAAGGCGTGGTGGGGGACGGGCGCCTCGGCCGCCACCTGCCGAGCGTCGCGAAGTTCATCGAGGTGGTCGGAGACGTAGGCCGAGCTCCAGATGCGCAGCTGGAGCAGCTGGGCGAACTTCACCGGCCCGAGCACGCCGTGGGCGGTGCGCAGGTGGTCGAAGACCTCGGCCAGGTACCCGTCGCAGCGCGCCCAGGTCGAGACCAGGACCAGGGAGCGGACGAGCTCGGGGTGGCGCAGGGCCAGCTCCTGGGCGATGGCCCCGCCCATGGATATCCCGACCACGGCCACGGGCTCGTCGGCGGCGGCTTGGACCACCCGGGCGCAATCGTCGGCCATCTGGGCCGTCGAGTAGGGCCCGGCGGGCTGGCCCGAGCGGCCCACGCCCCGGTTGTCCACCAGGATGCACCGGGACCGGGGGACATAGGCGGGCACGTGGTCGGCCCAGGCGGTGACGTCGGCGCCCAGGCCCATCACCAGCAGCAGCGGGCGCCCCTCCCCGACGGCGCGGTAGGAGATGGGGCAGTCGTCCGAGGTCACCTCGTGGGCGGGCAGGGCGGCGATATCTATGGTCGCCATCGGGCCGGCGCTCATACCGGTACCACCTTGCCGGGCGAGCGGGCCGGGCCCCAGCTGCGTACGACGGCGAGCGACTGGGCCGCCTTTTCGTCGGCACCGTCGCAGTAGCACAGGTCCACGCACCACCAGTCGAGGCGGTCGGAGATGGGGCTGAGCGCGGCCAGCAGGGCGGCGAAGTCCACCTGCCCCTGGCCCAGAGGAGTATGCACGCTGGTGTCCTCGTCGTGGAGGCGGCCGTCGGAGTCGGCCAGGTGCAGGTGGCGGATATAGGGCCGCAGGCGGGTGGCGTAGGCGGCCACGCTGGGCACCAGTTCGGGGGCCGCGCCCTGGCGCGCCCCGCGCACGGCGCCGGTGTGGGCGTGGGAGGAGTCGAACAATATGCCGAAGTTCTCGTGGCCCACCTCGCCGGCCAGGCGCTCCACCTCGCTCGGGCGGTTGAGCCAGAAGCCGGGTTCGAACTCCCAGACCAGGGTGACCCCGGAGCGGGCACAGCGCTCCGAAGCTTGTGCCCACGACGAGCGCAGCTGAGCAAAACACTCCTCGTACTCCTGGGGGCACATTTCCTGGGGGGGCATGACCGTGTCGACCCGCAGCCGCCCGATCTCCAGGCTCTCGCAGAACCGACGGGCCTTGTCGATCTCGGCCACATAGTCCTGAGTGGCCACCCGGGCCGGGGGCACGTGGTGGAAGCTGGGCGCGTAAGCCGAAATGCCCAGGCCGTTGGCTGTTATCTGGGCCTTGAGCTCCTTGGTGCCTTTCCCGCCGGCGAAGTCGTCGTAATGGGGGTGGGGCCGAAAGCCATTGACCTCGACCCCGTCATAGCCGGCCTGGGCGGCGAAATCGCACACCCGCGAGAAAGGCCAAGGGGCCGCCTCGTAGGGGCCAAAAGCGAAGGCCCAGCTGCCGATGGACACCTGCGGTGCGCTCATAACGGCCTGCTCCTTTTGTCTTGGCCCGCCTTGTCTTGGGCCGCCCGCACAAAGGCATAACCGTCGCGAGCCAGCGCGTCCATGGACGCCGCCACCGGTCGCCACAGGGACACGGCGCGGGCGATCTCGGCCACGGTGGGCAGGAAGGACTCGATGACTATGGGCCCGCTATAACCCAGGGCGTCGAGGGCGCCGAAGACCTCGTCCCAGGGCACGTGGCCGGCGCCCGGTGTCCCCCGGTCGTTCTCGGCCACTTGCATGTGGAAGAGCCTGTCCCCCGCCGCCGTCATGGCCCCGGCGATACTTCTTTCTTCTATGTTCATGTGGAAGGTGTCGAGCATGAGCCCGACGTTGTCCCGGCCCGTGCGTTGGCACAGGTCGAGGCCTTGTTCGACCGTGTTCACGAGATCGGTCTCGAAGCGGTTCAAGGGCTCGATGGCGAGGCGGACGCCCCGTTCGCCGGCGTAATCAGCCACCTGGCGCAGGCTTTCCACCGCCCAGGCCCGCTGTTGTTCCCGTTGGTCGGGCGGCAGCAACCGGGCCTTGCCTGTGGCCGAGTACATGGGGCCGGCCACGTGGGGCGAACCCACCGCCGCGGCCAGGTCGATGCAGCCTTTGAGGTAGGCCACCCCCTGGGCCCGGCGTCCCGGCTCCTCGTGGGAGATGTCCCGGTCGGGCCCGAAGGCGCCGCACACCGACACCTGCATGCCGGTGCGGCGGGCGGCGGCGATGAGGGGCTCGGCGCTCAGCCGGGCCGGGTCCTCCACGCACACTTCGAAGACCTCGAAGCCGATACCCCGGGCGTACTCGAAGAAGTAGGTGTCGCCGTCGGTGAACGGGGAAGCCAGTACGAAGCTGCTGATGCCGATGGGGCGCGACGTCATGGCTGGCTCTCCGATCTTTGGGCCCCCAACGGCGGGGCCTCCGAAGGCTGGGCCCCCGACAGCTGGGCCTCTGGGGGGGCCATGTGGATGGGGCCGGAGTGGGAGGCGAGCGACGCCCCCGAGCGGCCGGTGCGGGCCACGACTATCTCGGCGCAGATCGACAAGGCCGTCTCCTCGGGTGAGCCCGCCCCCAGGTCCAGCCCGAGGGGCCCCCAGATACGACGGAGGTCGGCCTCGCTGGCCCCGGCGTCGGTCAGGCGTTGCCGGCGGCCGGCCTGGGTGCGCCGGGAGCCCATGGCGCCGATGTAGCCGACGCCGGTGGCCAGGGCGCCCATGAGGGCGGGGAGGTCGAACTTAGGGTCGTGGTTGAGCACGCATATGGCGTCGCGCGGTCCCAGGCCGGCGCCGTGGCGGGCCAGGTAGCGGTCGGGCCAGTCGACCACGACCTCGTCGGCCAGGGGGAAGCGCGCCTTCGAGGCGAACACGGCCCGGGCGTCACAGACCACCACGCGGTAGCCGAGGAGCTTGGCCTGGGCCGTGAGGGCGGCGGTGAAACTGGCGGCGCCGAAGATGACCATGCGGGGCGGCGCCGCGAACGAGTCGACGAAGACCGTCTCCTGCACCTCGCCGGGCTCCTGCGCCTCGCCGGGCTCGTCCGCCTCACGGGTCTCATCAGGCTCACCGGGCGGGCGCCGGGCCTGGTAGCGGTGGGTGGCGCTGCGCTCGGCGGCCAGGTCGGCCAGGGCGTCGTCGAGCACCACGGGCCCGAGCGCGGCCCTCTCGCCGGAGAAAATGGTGCCGCTACCGTCGGGGGCGACGACGGCCTTCGCCCCAAGCCGGTCCTCGGCGCCGTCGACCACCTCGACCAGGGCGGCCCCCTCCCCCGAGCCCAGCGCTCGGGCCAGGGCGTCCAACCACGAGGCGGGCCCGTCCCCCGCCGGCCGGCCGTCTGCCGGCGAGCCCCCCGGCGGCGGGCTGACCAGGGCCGGCTCCAGGCGCTCGATGAGCACCCGCACCATGCCCCCACAGCTGAGGCCAATGTCGAAGGCCTCGTCGTCGGTGCAGCCGAAGGTGGTCAAACGGGGGCGGCCGTCATCGCTTAGAGCGGCCCGAGCCTGTTCGACCAGGGCGCCTTCCACGCAACCTCCCGACGCCGAGCCCACCACCTGGCCCGAGGCGCTGACGGCCAGTGCCGCCCCGGCCGGCTGGACCCCCGAGCCCACCACCTCCACGACGCGGGCCAAGGCGACGGGGTGGCCCTCGCCCAGCCAGGCGATCACGGTGGGCAGGATCCCTCTCACCGGGTCGCCTGACCTGGGGAGCACGGCGGGCGGGTCCGGGCCATGGTCGTCCCTCTCAGTCGATGGGAACTGGCGGCGCGGGCCGGCTGGCCCGGCGGTAGAGCTCGACGGTGGCGGCCACGCCCTCGGCCAGGGGCGTCACGTTCATCTCGAACCAGGGCGGAGGGAGCCGGGAGGCAAAGGGCAGGGCCACGTCGTCGAAGGTGACCTGCGCCCCCGGGGCGGCGTCCTCGATAGCGGCCACGATCTCGGCCACGGTGACATCGGGCCCGCCCAGGTTGTACACCTCGGCCCCGTGGGCGGGCCGGCGGGCGGCGTCGATGAACGCCCGGGCGGCATCAGCGCCGTACTGCAACTGGGTGCTCCCCCCGAAGGGGATGTTGAAGGCCTCCCCCCGGGCGGCGGCGGCCATGGCCAGGGTGGGCGACGACGTGGTGCCCTGGTCGCGCCCGCCCCCATAGACGATCAGGGGCCGCAGGCCGACGCTGGCCACCTGGCTCTCCTGCCAGTAGATCCGGGCCGAGCCCTCGTTGGCGACCTTGTAGACCCCGTAGATGGTCGTCGGCGTAAAGGTCTCACCGTCTGCGTCGTACACGGCCGCGGAGCTGGCGTAGGCGATCGGTGCCCGCAGCCCGTGGCGCCGGGCCGCCTCGAACACGTTGGTGGTCCCGGCGACGTTGACCTCGGCGCCCAGGGCCGGGTCGGCCTGGCAGAACGGCGCCAGGAGGGCGGCGAGGTGAACGATGTGAGTAACGGCGTGCTCGGACAGGGCCCGCTCGAGGCCACCGAGATCCCTGATGTCGACGTTGACGGCAATGGGCGGCTCGAGCTCGTCGCCGCCGATCAGGCGGAGCCGTTCGTTGGCCGTGCCCCGGTGGAGCGCCACCACCTTGGCTCCCTCCTGGGCCAGGGTGAGGACGGTCCACGCCCCGATGCACCCCGAAGCTCCCGTG
>JBKQUU010000243.1:0-2597 GCA_052325485.1 Acidimicrobiales bacterium
CTAGTCGGCGGTCGGGGCATTCGATGATGTCGAGCGGCAGGCGCGAGAGGCCGAGGCGGCTCCAGTCGGCCTCCAGCTTGGCAGCCGCACGCGGGTCGACCGCGAAGTGCACGGCACGCAGCTCGTCCGGGGTGAGGGCACGCGCGTACTGGACCGCGCGGGCCGTGGCCAGGTCCAGGCGATCTACAAGCACGATCACGACATGGCGGCGCAGCACTGGTTCTTCGCAGGCTTGGGCCGCCTCCACCTCCAACTCTTTGGCCTCTCCGGCATATTGACTATGAAGTCGCAGCAGCACTATGTAGAGCAAGGGCCCGGCTACCACGACCAGCCAGGCACCTTCGGTGAACTTGAACACGGCAAATATCACGACGACCGCTGCAGACAGCACGGCGGCAAAGCCATTGATCCACTGGCGGTACGCCCAACCCGGTTCGCGGAGCGTCCGATGGTGCTTCACCATCCCGGCTCCGGCCATAGTGAAACCGGTGAACACACCGATGGCGTAGAGCGCCACAAGGCTCGTCAGGTTTGCGTCCGTGCCCACCACCAGGGCTACAGCCACCACGGCCAGCACGACGATGCCGTTCGAGAAAACGAGCCGGTGCCCGCGCCTGGTCAGTTGGCGGGGAAGGAACGAGTCCCCAGCCACGAAGCTCGCCAAGTAGGGAAAACCGTTGAAACTTGTGTTTCCACCCGTGAAGAGGATGAGTATCGTAGAGATCACCACGAAGTCGCGAAGTATTACGCCCGGCCCGTGAGTTCCGTACACCCATCCTGCAATCTGGGAAACGACGGTTGGAGAGCCCACTGAGTAGGGCGCAGCGTGCGACCAGTGCGCCAGCAGGCTGACGCCGAGGACCAGGAAGCCCAACACCGAGCTCATGATCACCAAGGTGATGCGACCGTTGCGAGCTTCAGGCCTCTTGAAGGAGCCGACTCCGTTCGAAATCGCCTCGAGACCTGTCAGAGAAGAACCTCCGTTGGCGAAGGACTTGAGCATGACTGTGATCGCAGCGAAGGCGATCAGCCCGCTGTGGTGTCCGAAGCCCAGCATTCCGGTCTGGTGGGTGATCTGGGCAGGCGCTTCACCGAGCGCCTCGCGCACGACTCCGACAACGACGACCGAGCCGAGCCCAAGGATGAAGAGATACGTCGGGAGCGCAAAGACCTTTGCGCCCTCTCGGATGCCCCGCAGGTTGCCGTAACAGAGGATCACAACAACTGCGACCGTCACCGGCACTGTGTAGGGCGTGAGCCGCGGGATGAGTGAGGAGAGGGCATCGGTTCCCGCCGTGCACTGCACCGCCACCGTCACCGTGTAGTCGATGAGCAACGCGACCGCGGCTACCTGGGCAACTCGGGAGCCGAAGTTGTCGCGGGCGACCACGTAGGACCCGCCTGCCTAGGTGTAGGCCTTGATGACCTCTAAGTACGAGAGGGTGACGAACAGCAGCACCCCCAAGATGATCAAGGTGACTGGCACCACCAGTGAGAACGCCGCCAAACCGAACCATGGGACGAGCTGAGTGAGCATCTGCTCCGTGCCGTAGGCGGAGGACGAGATCATGTCGGGTGCGAGCACTCCCAGACCGGCGAGCTTGCCGAGGCGTTCGGTTGCCTGGCGCTCTGTGGACAGCGGCGGGCCGAGAAGAGCGTTCTTCAGCCGGTAACGCAGCGTCTCGGGCAGGGCAACGCCGTCGGGCGAAGGAATTGCCTCGGGGACGAACCGGCGGCTTTCCGGGATCTCCAAAGGCTCCGCTGAATCGGTCCCTGTAGTGCCCTCGTCGCCGACTGGCTGCTCGGCGCTCCGCCCTGCCTCTTGCATGGCCCTCACCTAAGCACGTTTAGGGTCGGCGAGCGCGAGGGAGGAGTTTGTCATGGCGGAAGCGGCGGTGTTGCATGGTGCGGGTGCACATCGTCGTCGTAGGGAGCGGCAGGGTCGGGTCGGGCCTCTCCGTCCAACTTGTGGAGCACGGGCACTCGGTTTCGATCATCGACAAGCAGCCGGGCGCGTTCCGTCGCATTCCACCAGAGTGGCCGGGCAAGGCCATAGTGGGATCGGGCTTCGACCGGCATGCCCTGGACCAAGCGGGAGCGGGCGTGGCCGGGGCGCTCGCCGCTGTGACGAGTGGGGACAATACGAACATCCTCACCGCTCGCATCGCTCGCGAGGCTTATGCCATCCCGAACGTGGTCGCGCGCATTTACGACCCCCGCAGGGCCGAGATCTACCAGAAGCTGGGGATCCCGACGGTGGCGACGGTTACGTGGACGATCGACCAGGTGATGCGCCGCCTCCTGCCCGAGACGATGGTGCGCGAGTGGTCGGACACCACCGGCCGCCTGGTGTTGGTGGAGCGTGAGATTCCCGAAGGGTGGGCGGGGAAGCTCCTGCGCGACCTGGGCATGCCCGGTCGGGCACGTTTGGTAGCAGTGACGCGCGCGGGGAATCCCCGCCTCGACACCTACGAGCTGGTCGGCCAGGAAGGCGATGTCCTGCACCTGCTGGTCATGAGGGACGCCGTCTCGGAATTGGAGGGTCGCCTGGTCGGCATGGCGACACCCGACAACCACCGCATAACCGGGGAGGGGCA
>JBKQUU010000244.1:0-17124 GCA_052325485.1 Acidimicrobiales bacterium
AGGAGGGCACGGCGGCCGGGACGAAGATGGACGCCAGGGTCAGCCCGGCCACGACCGGTACGGCCCGGGCACCGAATTTTGCCACGCCGATCATGGCCAGGTAAAGGCCCATTACGAACGCGGCAGCCCGGGCGAACGGCAGTTCGGCAACCAATAGCGCGGTGAGCAGGCCGTAGAGAGGCAAAAAGCGCCTCGGGCTGAACGCCTCGCCACCGCGGACGAGCAGTGTGAGGGCGACGTAGCCGATGCCGAAAGCGCCGAGGATCCCGTAGCCGGCCAGTGCCTGCGCCCCCTGCGAGTACTTGTGGACCGCTCCCCCCACGTAGATCAGGTAGATGAGGGGGAGGAAGACCAGGACGGCCGCCCGCCACCCCCGGGCCCAGTAGCGCTGGGACGCACCCCACTCGGCTTTGGCCGTCGGGGCCAGAGCCACGTCCGAGCCCACGTCGCCCCAGCGTACTGGCGTGGAGGAGCTCACGCTCGGGCCGCCGCCCGCCGGAAGGCGAAGGCCGCGAGGGGGACGAGGGCCGCCGTCCACAGGGCTACCACCACCCATCCCTCCGCCGGCCAGTCCCCTCCGGTCAGCGCCGCTTTGCCGGCCTGGACGGCCCAGAACGAGGGGAGCAGCTTCACCGCTGTCAGCATGGCCCCGTGGCCGAAGAACTGGCCCCAGGCGCCACCGAAGAGGGCGAAGAAGACCACGACCCCTCCGAACGCCGGCGCCATCGCGTCCACAGGCACGAGGTAGCCGATGATGAAGCCCATGATGACGAACGGCGCCAGGCCCACCAGGAGCAGGCCGGTCATTTCCAGCCACTGCGTCGTACCAAGGCTGACCCCGAGCACGGCCCCGGCCAGGTAAATGGCGCCGAGGGTGGGCAGGGCCACGAGATAGGAAGTGAGCGCCCTGGCGACGAGGTCGGTACGGGCCGGCAGTGGCGTGGTCCGCAGCTGGCGGGACCAGCCTTTGGCCCGTTCGGAGGCGATGCTCGCTCCGGGGGAGATGACGGCGTACAACGCGCCATAGGCCGCCATCCCGGTCATGAAATAGAGCGGGAAGGCGATCCCCCATCGGTACGAGCCTGGCGGTTCCCCGAAGCCACGGCGAAATAGATCACGAGCGGCAACGCCAGAGTAAGGAACAGGAGGCGACGGTTGCGCAGCGTGCGCAGGAACTGATAGCGGAGGTGCGTACGGCTGTTCATTTCGCCACCCCCGCGGGCTCGCCAATCACGCTCTTATCGTCCCCGGTCAACGCCAAGAAGGCGTCGTCGAGGCTCCCGCCGCGCACCTCCAGGTCACGCACTCCTTGGAAAGCCCCAAAGAGAGCACCGACGGCGGCGTCGGCGTCCGAGCAGGAAAGGACGATGGTGTCCCCGTGGCGCTCGGCCGAGAGCACGCCAGGCAGGGCCCTCAGCGAGCCGACACCGGCACCTGGCAGCGTGGCCCGGACCGTGCGCGAGCTTGCTTGGGCCTTGATCTCGGTGGCGGAGCCGTCCGCCACGACCTGGCCGCGGGCAATGAGCACTATCCGGTCGGCGTAGGTATCGGCTTCTTCAAGGTAGTGAGTGGCAAAGACGACCGTCTTGCCCCGCACGGCCACGGCGCGCACCGCCTGCCAGAAGTCCCTCCGGCCCTCGACATCGATCCCAGCCGTCGGCTCGTCCAGCACCAAGAGGTCGGGGTTGCCGACCAGGGCGGCGGCGAAGCGGGCGCGCTGGGCCTGCCCGCCCGAAAGCTTGGTGGCCCACCGTCCGGCGAACTCGGACGCCCCGGTCAGGCCCAGCACCTCGTCCACGGCGAGGGGGTGCGGGTAGTAAGACGCCATCAGCGCCACGAGTTCGCGTACGCGCAGGTGGTCGGGCAGGGCGCCGGTCTGGAGCATCCCCCCGACCCAACCAGACCGGACGGCCTCTCCCGGCGGCTTCCCGAAGACGGACACCGTCCCCCAGTCGGGGCGGCCCAGCCCGAGCACCATGTCGATCGTCGTCGTCTTACCTGCGCCGTTCGGCCCCAAAAGGGCGACGGTCTCACCGGGTGCGATCACGAGGTCGATGCCCCGGACAGCCTGGACCGGGCCGTAGGACTTCACCAGGCCGTTGGCCCGGACCCCGGCGTGATCTCTGTCGATAATGTTCATGAGCCCATGGTGACCGTGTGCGCCGTCACGCAGTAGTGAGGTCCCTCAGGACCTATGCATGACAAGTGTCATGGACAGCTAGGACGGTGCCGGGCTGGGCCGCGCGATGGCGTTGGCGGCCTCTGCGGCTCACCGGTAGCGGGCGCCCGGGTGTAGCCGACGATGTTGAGCGACGTAGGTCTCATAGGCCGCGGTGGGCACCTTGAGCCACGGGCGTTCGAACAGCCTGTACTCGCCGGCGCTCACCAAATGGCCCGCCAGGTCCGGGCGCTGGGACCTGACCAAACGCCGACCACGCGCCGCGTGCAGCGGGTCGGACACGATAGCCAACCGGTCGAAGCCTTCGACCATGGGCAGGGACAACTCGATGTTCTGCCAAGTGCTCATGGCCTTGGTCTCAGTCCGGACCGATGTAGCCGGCACGCCCAGCTGCACCGCGTATGCCGCCATCGTTCCTGCTTCAGATGGCCGGCCCCGCGACGGGCCGCCGGAGAACACGATCCGTTCGGCGCCCAGGCTGGCAAAGGCGCGCTTCGCCATGTCCGTGCGCCATTTCTGGATGGGGTGCAGTCTCCCGTCCCGCCTGGCCGGGAAGCCCAGGACCACGAGCGCGCAGCGCCCAGAGCGGTGCCCATTGCCTAAGAACCTTTTCGACGCCCGCCAGTGCAGCACCTCGGACAACAGCACAGTCCCTAGCACACCGAAGACCACCGTCAGCGCTGCCTTTACCGGTCTCATCGCCGGGCTCGCGCCTCGGCGCCCGCGGTGGTCGTCTGCTCGCCACCGCCGAGCGACCGGCGTCGACCTTCGGATCCGGTCCCCGCCGGGTTGTAGCACGGTCCTCACCGGGGCTGGACGCCGTCATAGACCAGATCGGTGATACGACGGCTCGTCTCCTTCGGGTCGAGGTCGTCGGTTACCCCGGAACCCATCCGGGCCAGGACCGGTCCGACAAGCATCTCGTTCACGAACGCCACGTCGACGTCGGACCTGATCTCGCCCGAGGCGATGCCCCTGCGGACGATGCTGTACATGGCCTCACGACCGGGGGAGACGACCTCGTCGAAATAGCGGCGGTGAAGTTCCGGGAAGGCGCGCGCCTCTGCCAGCAGAGCTCGGAGCAGGCTGCTCGCCCGCTTGTCGAGGGTGCGCTCGATGAGGACCGCCAGGTGAGCGGTTAGGTCGTCTCTTGCCGTCGGTCCGTCGAGGTCAGGGAGCGGCTTGTTGATCGTGCTGAGCACATCGAGGTAGAGGTCGTCCTTGGTCGGCCAACGACGGTAGAGGGAGTTGCGGGAGACGCCGGCGCGCTCGGCGATCATCACCAGCGATAGCCCCGACAACGTCGCACCCTCGCTTACCAGGTCGAGGACGGCCCCGACGGCCGCAGCGTCGGTGCGGGGGTCTCGCTTGCGGCCCGCTATGCGCGTCATCCCCTCCACATAGTTGAGTATATCGGAACAATCCTGTTGCGTTCTGCTTTCTGGTCTTATATGATACAGAGCAGCACTGATCCGTCTTATAGAGGAAGAAGCCAATGGCCGACCGGTTCGATGCTGCCCCGCAGGTGCGGAGCCACCTCGGCTGGACTTGTGCCGTTATCGGGGCGAACGGGTCGCGCCTGGCAAATGTTCGGACGTGTCCTCGGTTCGTCGGTCACATTGACACCATCATCGCTCGGGCAGCGCCGACCAGTTGCCGTCGGTTGGTGAGCTCAAGCTTGTCGAAGATGTGGTTTAGGTGGCTTTTCACAGTCCCAGTGGACACGAACAGGCGTCCCCCGATCTCGGCGTTGGTCAGACCTTCTACCACAAGCTTGACCACCTTTAGCTCCGTCGGCGTAAGGCTGGCCCACCCGGCGCTGGGGCGGCCGCGCTCGCCTCGTCTCCGCCGCGCATACTCGACTGCCTCGTCGACCGAGAGGCTCGCCCCTTCTGACCATGCGGCCCCTAAACCGGTGGGCCCCAGCGCCGCTTCGATTTGTACCATCCCCATCTCGACATCGGGTTGGTCCACGGGAAAGCGCACATAGCCCAAGCGCTCTCGTTCCGTGCTGGCGGAGGCTAGGAGACGCCCGGCCTCGACGTACTTTCCGGTGCCAGCCACGACCAAGGCCAGCAGCTCCAAGAAGTCGACGACCAGTAGCCGCGCCCCCGAGCCGCGGGCTGACTCGAGGCCACCGTCCGCGAGCTCCCAGGCCCGATGGTGGTCTCCTTTCGCCCGCGCCAGGCGAGCTTGGGCTCGGGTGGTGTGGAACAGCTCGGCCAAAGGTGACGCCCGGGCCCTGTCCAGCCAATGTAGGGCCTCGGCCAGGTCACCTCGGCGCACGGCCGCCTCGGCTAAGAGGCAGCGGTTGCGGGCGGCGTAGACGGGCTGGACCCGATCGGCCTGAGGGAGCACGTCTTCGAGGGCCCGGCGTGCCTGGTCGTCCTGGCCGAGGGCAAGTGCCAGAGCGCCCTGGTCGCACAAGATAGCTACCAGGTTCAGGTCATCGTGGGTTCTCACCGCCAGCTCGCGCGCCGCGGCGAGGGCCTCGGCGGCCGACGGTTCAGCTCGGTACATGCCCAGCACGCCACGAGTCCGATGGGCGCACTGCATGAAGTACTTGTCGCCCAGGCTCTCTGCCAGCTCCGTCAAGGCATCATTAGCGTCTGCAGCGCGATCGAGCTCGCCACAATGCTGGGCGCCGTATGCCACGGTCTGCAAGGCGGAGGCGGTAGCCCGTGTGTAGCCAATACTCTGAGCCGTGGCCAGCGCCTCTTCCCCGCATCGGAGAGTTTCGCGGACGCGACCGAGATGGAAGTTCGCACCCGCGCTCCAGCACAGGCAGTTGACCACAGTGATGGGGTCGCCGGCGGCTCGGGCCGTGGCTAGCGCCTCCCCGAACGTGCCCAAGGCGGTCAGAGGGTCAGACCACGTCTGTGCCCGGCCGACCTGGCCCAAGCCTCGGGCTACGGCCTTGTCGTCCCCCAGCTCCCGGCCAAGGGCGACGAGGGCCTTTCCATAGGCGAGGGAGGCGGCGGGATCGGAGAACTGGGCAAAACAAGCGGCCCAGTAATACAGCTCGGCGCGCCGGACCGGAGCGACGTCGCGCCCGAGCAGCTCCTCGCATTGGTGCTGGCCTTCGCTCCGGACACACCGGACGAAGAGGAACTGGCCGATGCCACAAACGAGCCTGGCACCCGTGTCTTCCTGTCCGGACGCCAGGCTCCAGTCGACAGCAGCCCGCAGGTTGTCGTGCTCGGCGTCGAGCACGACGAGCCACCACTGCAGCGCGGAGGTCCACATGCCCTTTTCGGCCCGCTCGGATAGCTCTGTGAAGAAGCTCAGGTGCCGGTCGCGGGCAGCGACGTCCTCAGCCGCACCTGCCAGTTCCTCGGCGGCATAAGCCCTTATGGTTTCTAGCAGCCGGTAGCGGGCTCCTTCTTCGTCGACCTGGACCAGGGACTTGTCGACCAGGGCGGAAAGCAGGCCGAGGACATCGTAACGGCCCAGCGTCCCGGCGGCGCCAACATGCTCGGCGGCGTCGAGGGAGAAGTCGCCGGCGAACACCGAAAGCCGGCGCACGAGGGCGCGCTCGGGCTCGGGGAGAAGCTCGTAACTCCAGTCCACCGAGGCCCGCAGAGTCGCCTGGCGGGGTATGGCGTGGCGCCCGGCGTCCGAGAGCAGGTGGAACCGGTCGGCCAGGGCGTCGGCGATGTGCTCGACGCTCATCATGCGCACGCGGGCAGCCGCTAGCTCGATGGCCAGGGGGATCCCGTCCAGGCGCTGGCATACCGCGGCCACAGCGGGGGCGTTGTCGTCGGTGATGGAAAAGTTCGGCCGCGCCTCCCGGGCGCGGTCCGTGAAAAGCCGGACCGCATCGGAAGCGTCGAGGGACTCAATGTCCATGGGGCCCTGTTCTTCGGGCACGGTCAGGCAAGGCACCCGCCATACCACCTCGCCTGCTATCCCCAGCGGCTCTCGGGAAGTGGCCAGGATGCCCAGGCGCCCGCAACCGAGCACCAACGCCTCGGCCAGCGCAGCCGCGGCAGCGAGGACGTGCTCGCAGTTGTCCAGCGCTATAAGGGCGCCTCGCTCGCCGAGATAGGTGCTGAGCGTCTCGGTGTGCGACTGGTCGCGGACCTCTCGCACCCCCATGGCGGCCATGACGGCAGCCGGGACGAGACCGGGGTCGGCCAGGACCGATAAGTCCACGAACCACGCCTCGTCGTGCCTGGTCCCTAGAGTTTCGCCGGCTACCTGCAGGGCGAGCCGGGTCTTGCCGCACCCTCCAGAGCCGGTGAGGGTGACCAAGCCGTAGTGAGCCAGCAGATCGGACACTTCGGCGACTGCCGCCTCCCGCCCGACAAAGCTCGTGAGCTGTACCGCCAGGTTGTGCGGGTGGCGGTCGAGGGAGCGAAGAGGTGGGAAGCCGGAGCGGAGCTCGGGGTGGGCCAGCTGGTAGACCTGCTCGGGACGACCCAGGTCACGCATCCGATGGGCCCCCAGGTCAACCAGGCTCGCCCCGGCCGGCAGGTGCTCGGCCACCAAGTCGGCGGATGCCCGAGAGATGAGCACCTGGCCCCCGTGGCCTAGGTCTCTCAGCCGGCCCGCCCGGGCGACGGCCTGGCCGAAGTAGCGGACCTCGTCCCGCAGCTGCGCCTCACCGGTGCCCACCCCCATCCGCGTACGAGACAAACCTTGTGCCACCAGCTCGCGCTGGACGTCCAGAGCGCAAGCGAGCGCCTCTGACGCCCGGGCGAAGGCGGCCACGAACGAGCCTTCGCCCCCCGCCTCGACCTGCCTGACACCGCGGTGACGAGCCACCGCCGCTGTGAGCGCGGCATCGAGGCGGGCCGTGGCCTCGCCCATCTCGTCGCCACTTGGCTCCCCGAGCCGGGGCGGGCCGTCCACGTCAGCCGAGAGGAAGGTGGCCGTCCCGCCCGGCAGCGCGAAGGTCCCCGTCCTCACTGCCACCCCCGACGGCACCGGCCCCCACTGGGCCCGGGCGAGGTGAAGTTGACCGACCACGCTCTCACCATGCACTGACGAGCATGCCAGAGCATCTAACTCGGGGTTGGAGAATCCCCGGGGCGCCCCGAGGAGATCGAACCTCGGGTTAGATGTTGGCCGCCGCCGTCCCGCCCATACTCCGTTCACGGCCGAAAGTAGCCCGAGCGAAAGGAGCGAGGAAATGAGAGTTGGACAGGCAAAGACGTGGAGATGGGCGTTGGTGCCGGCGGCTGTCGGGCTCGGCGCCGTTGCTCTGACCTCGCCAGCAGGCGCCGCGTCCGGACCGACGGCCCGGACGGGGACTGTGGTGACCGCTCAGTCGACGACTACCTACGGTTTAGTGCTCGTAGTGGGCGGCCCTATCGCCGGCCCTCTGGCCGGCGACCCGCTCTACCTGTTCAGCGGCGACGGCCAAGGGAAGTTCGGTTGCACTACACGACGAGCGTCAGGGTACGACATTACGCAATCGGTGGTTCAGGCGATGACCTGCACGGGCCCGGAGAGCGACTTCGTCAACGACGTTGGGAGCGACGACTGGCCCGCCCTAACCACGACTGGTGCGCCCCTCGCCGGCCCCGGAGTCAGCCAGAGCCTCCTGGGGACCGTTTACCGCCCTGGCATCGGCCGCCAGGTCACCTACGGCGGCCATCCGCTGTACCTGTTCGACGACTTGTCGGTCCCGTTCGACCCTCAGGGCGAGGGTTACTTCGAGACGGTGGCCCCGCTTCTACCATGGCATGGATTATGGGACCTGGTATCGGCCCGCGGGGGGCAGCCGGCGCCTGGCCCCGCCACGGTCGAGACCGAGACTCTGCCCAATGGCAAAACAGCAGTCGCCGTTGAGGAGTACCCGAACGTCCACAAGGCCGCGATCACCGTGTACTCCTTCAGCCGGGACCGCCGGGGGGACAGTGTGTGCACAGGCACCTGTGCCGTCACGTGGATCCCAGTCCTCACCACCGGAAGGCCACGGGTCGCCGGAGGCATCGCGGTCGAGCGCGTGGGCGTCATCGAGCGGCCTGACCGGACCGAACAGGTGACCTATGACGGCAAGCCGCTCTATTTGTACTCCGCCGAAAAGGAGGTTCTGCACCCCATGCCGGGCTTGCTACAAACGAGCGGCACTCTCGGCAACGGCAACGGGCTATCAGGTCCCAGCGGCGGGAAGTTCTCGATCATCTACCCCGGGTAGCCCTGCGGGAGGGCCGGGTCGGTCGACAGCTGGGAAGCACCCCGTGCCGGTTTGGAGACACCACGCCCGGCCGAGAGGGCACTTAGGCCCTTGACCAGCCAATTCCCGGAGTGAGTGAGTGAGTCGGGAAGGGGGGATTTGAACCCCCAGCCTCAGCGTCCCGAACGCTGTTTTACCGGATTTGAGCGTACGCTCGTGGACTGTTTTCCCTGGTCACGGCCCATGCATCGTCTGTCACATACGGGCCTGGATGGCGTGGGACGCGGGCTAAACGCGGGCTGATTGCTCGCCGCTTAGGACAAACCGGCGAGACGGTAGAGCACCAAACTGCCGGCGACTGCGACATTGAGACTGGCCCCTTTGCCGACTGCGGCCGAGAAGCTCGGCAACGAGTTCATGGCGCCTAAGAGCAGCAACAGATAGCGACGCATGGGCTCAGGCGCCTAGTGACGGTTGCCCCCAGCTGGACGTGGCCGCCCGAGACGCTGACCCTCCCACGCGGGCTAAACGCGGGCCGATTTGGAGACTCCGTCCTCGGCCGAGAGGGCCTTTAGGCCCCTGACCGGCCAATTCGCCGAGTCGGGAAGGGGGGATTTGAACCCCCGGCCTCAGCGTCCCGAACGCTGCGCGCTAACCAAGCTGCGCTACTTCCCGTTAAGCCCTCATCGTACTCAACTCCGCCACCCCGAGGCCGGGCGAGGTCACCCGGGCAGCACGTCCGCCGGGACGGCGAGGAGCGTGGTGTCGTAGAAGGTCTGCCCGGCCAATAGCGCCTGGACGGCGGCCCGGGTGCGCAGGGGGTCCAGGGGCTTTAGCAACCAGCCGGCCACGCCGGTGCGCTTGCACAGGAAAACATCGGCCCGCCGGTCCAGGAGCACGAGGACCGGGGTGGTGGGCAGCCGCCCGGCGCCCGCTTCCAGGGCCATGTCCATGGCGATGGCCAGACCACCCATAGATCCGATCTGAAGGTCGGTCACCACCAAATCGGCGGGCCGTTGCATAAGGGCAGGTAGGACGGCCCGACCGGCACGCGCCCAGCGCAGCGCGACGCCGGGCTCCTCCACGGCCGAGGACACTTCCTCGAAGATGGCGGGCGAGTCTGTGGCGATGAGCAGCTCGGGCATCATCCGAGGGTACCTCGCCGCCGCAACGGGTAGCATCTTCGGGACATCCTGTTTTCAGCAGTTGGCGCGTTGACTTTGGGTGCAGGACGGATCCTCGGGAGGGTGGCGTGCTCAGCATCGAGCAAGAACAGACGGCCGATGGTTTCACCATTTGCCGGCCCGTCGGCGAGCTCGACGCGTTCACTGTGAGCCAGTTCCGCCAGTCCCTGGCGGAGCTGGCAGCCAGCCCGAAGCTCGTCATCGATATGAGCGGCGTGCCCTTCGTCGATTCGGCCGGCCTGGGGGCCCTGATCGGAGGGATCCGCCGCACCCGAGAGCTCGGCGGCGAGGTGGTCGTGGTGTGCAACCGGCCCAGCCTGGTGAGGACCCTGCGGACCACCGGTTTCGACCGCATCGTGGTTATGACAGAGACGGTCGAGGAGGCCAAGAAAACCTTGGAGAAGGTCGGCGAAGAGGACACCAAGCGGGCCGACAACCTCTAGCCGGCCAAGTGGTCCGCCACTTCGGCCAGTCCGTCGAGGTCATAAACATCGCGGGCCATGAAAGGGACCCGGTACAGGGTGGCGTCCGGTAGCGCGGCAATGATGCGGACGAGCTGGTCGTTCTCGGTCGCGGCCACCCTTCCCAGCTCTTCCAGGTTGGCCAGCAGCGGTGCCAGCGGGGTCCCGGCCAGCGCCGGGACGGCTTCCGGCGGTACCCGGGGGTAAAGCGGGTAGCACCGGTTGACCACCACTGTGCCGGGTCGGACACCAGAGGCCGCCAGTTGGGACACCAGGTAAAGGGCCTCCTCCATGCTGTCGCGCCGGGGCGAGCACACCAGGGCGAAGGAGGTCAGCCCTGAGCGCAGCAACCGTTCCGCCCGCGCCGCCCGCTCCCGGAAGCCCTCCTCCATGCCCTCGAACTGAGTGAAAAATTGCACGGTGTCGGCCACGACCTGCCCTCCGGCGACCTTCGAGATGGTGCGCAACATGAGCTGGGCACCGAGCTCGAGCGCCCGCAACCCGGCCCGCGTCGGGGTCATGAGCAGCCTGAACACCCGGTTGTCAAGCAGGCGCGCCAGATGACTGGGTGCCTCTAGGAAGTCGAGGGCGTGCTGCGCGGGTGGCGTGTCCACCACGATCAGGTCATAAGCTCCGCTCTCTTGCAGCTCGTACAGTTTCTCGACCGCCATGTACTCCTGGGTCCCCGACAGCGCGGCTGAGATGTTGCGGTAGACAGGGTTGCTCAGGATCGCTTCGGCCTGCCCGGGGCCAGTGGCGTAACGGCCCACCAGGTTGTCGAAGGTGCTTTGGGCGTCCAGCATCACGGCCCACAGCTCGCCCGGCCAGCTCTCACCGGGAGCGGGTACGAAGTGCGGTTCATTGCCGACTCCCCTGACTCCCAGGGCGTCGGCCAGCCGACGGGCCGGGTCGATGGTGACGACACAGGCCCGCAACCCCGCCCGTGCCCCCCGGAGGGCGAGGGCCGCCGCCGTAGTGGTCTTGCCCACGCCGCCCGGGCCCACGCAGACGACGACCGATGTGACCCTCAGAGCTTCCCCGCTCATGGGACCACCCGCGGCCAAGGCTGCGTGACGGCTGCGCTCATGGCGTCAGTCAACGTCACCAGCTGGGGTGGGCGCAGATCAGCGTCGAAACAGAACGGCAGCTCAAGTTGAGGGAGCGCCAGCTCTCGTCCCAGACGGGCCACTTGAGCGGCCTGCACTTCCTGGCGTTCCAGGCGCAACCGGCCCGCGGCTGCCATCGCTCCCAGCTCTTCTCGGCTCAACCTCACCCCGTACCCCCGGGCCAAGGGGCCCAAGTGGCCGGCGTCAAGGTCAGGGGGTAGGGCAAGCACCGGCAACCGCCCGTTCACCACCACCGCCAGCAACGTGACACCGGCCCGGTCTTCCAAAAGGTGGGCCGTCTCCACTGTCTCGCTGACCGGGGTCTCCTCCGGCGTCGTCACCAGTACCACCTGGCAGCGCTCCGGGTCCGAGAGCATATTCACGACTTCTTCGGCCTGCGCCCGTACCGGCCCACCTGCGGTGGCGTCCAACAGCCCGCGGGGGCTTTGGAGGAAACGGACAGCGTGGCCGGCGGCGGGCGCGTCCAGGAGGACCACGTCCGGCGCGTCCGGCTGGCCGGCGGCGGCCGCCCTTTCCATCTGCTTGAGCTTGCCCAGTACGAGCATGTCCGGCATACCGGGCACGGCCGTAGCCACCACGTCGAGGGCGCCGCTGCTGACTAGGCGTCGGGACAGGCGCCTCATCCCGTGCAGGTGCAGGTATTCGACCAGGGCCGTGTCCGGGCTCACCTCCCGGGCGTTGACGCTCCCGCCGTTAGCGTTGGACTTGAGCTCGGAGGCCTCATAGCCGAACACCTCGTCCGACCCGAAGAGCCTCGCCAATTGCACCGTCCCGGGCTCGTACCTCGCTCCCGGAGCACCGATCTGGAACACCAGTGCGCGTAGCCCTTGCTCTGCCGCCAAGTTGGCCAGGACGCCGCTCACCGTCGTTTTTCCCGTGCCCCCTTTGCCCGTCACGACCAGTACGCGCGCCTGTGAGAAAAACGTTGTCGGGCTCAAGCCTGCTCCCCTGGAAAGGCGCTCACGCAAAATGCGAAGGTTAGCCCGGAAAGGACATGAACTGGGCCCTCAGGCACGGCTTTCGCACCCGTTGGGGAACATTGCCTATTGTCAAGGTCCCTGCTCAGGAGTACCTTCGGCATAGAGAGAACACGAGTGACCGCCTTAACCGCACCCGAGGACTGGCAAGCCGGCGCAGCCTGTCGCGGCCACTCGGCAGTCATCTTTTTCGCACCGGCCCACTTCGAGCGCAAGGAGGCGCGGGCGCTCCGGGAAAGACAGGCCAAAGCCGTCTGTGCCTCCTGCCCGGTACGGAAAGAGTGCCTTAGTTTCGCCCTGCGCATACGCGAGCCCCACGGCATCTGGGGGGGCTTGAACGAGATGGAGCGCCGCGCCATTACCGGCTGACCTCTTTCGCCGACAACGTTGGGTGCCTACTGGTTGGTCGTCGACGTGTCTTCGGCGATGTCCGCTCGGGGCTCACTGGTGACCTTGGCCCGGATGCCGCTCGGTGGCGCCGGGGGGGCCGTGTAGGTGGCGTGGCGAGCCGCCTCCGACGCGGCCCGCAGGGCTTCCATCGCCTTCGCGTTAGGCAGGCGGACGGGGCGGTCCGGCTCCAGGCGGGCCGACGGCCTGTCCGACCCCCTGGCCGCCACGAACCGTCCGAACGGGCTGGAACTGACGCGGGTCACCACGGGCACGAGCAGCCATGAGCCCAGAGGCCACAGGAGGACGGCGACCACGGCGCCCAGCGCCGCCCCCGCGCCCACGTCCGATGGGTAGTCGACGCCTACGTAAACGCCGGCGAAGAGCAGCAACAGCGCCGCCAGGCCGGCCAGGCCGGACAGTCGCCAACGACGGGCCACCAACAAGCCGAAAACGACAGCGCCGGCCAGGGCGGCCCGGGGGCTCGGGAAGGAGTAACCAGGGGCCGGGGTCACCAGGACCTCCACCCCCTTGATGACGGCGGAGGGCGACCGTTGCGCCAGGACCTGGACCTTGAGCAGTACTTCGCCGACCCCGAAGGCGACCAAAGCGGCCAGGGCCGTCCAGACCACGGCGGCCATGTGCTGAGGCTGGTGACGAGCGCTCCACCATCCCGCCACGACCAACAAGGCCAGGACGAGCAGCCCAGCACCGACGGGAGAGAGCAGGCGCTCGTAGTAAGCCTTCATGAACCCGTGCGCCCATCCGCTGGTCCGGGCAAACCGGTTGATGTCCAAGTACCAGCGCTTGTCCACGGACCACCTCCCGTACCTGGAGGAGCTTAACCTCGCCGCTCGGATGTCTCGCGCCAACTACGGTGAGCCCTGATGAACGTCGTCCCGGGCCCGCCCTCCCGACCGGCCCGGGGGGTCACGACCTGGCCTGCGGAGGGTGCTCCCCGTGGCCGCCTGGCCCTTTTGCACGGCATCACCTCGTCGCGCGCCACGTGGTGGAGAGTGGGGCCGGCGCTGGCCGCGGCAGGGTGGGACGTGACCGCCTTGGACCTCGCCGGGCACGGCGAAGGCCCCCGATTGCGGGCTGAGCAGGGAGATCTCAGCACACTGGTGGACGCCGTGGTCCCGGCGCTGCCGGTCGGTCTCACCGCACTGGTCGGGCACAGCCTGGGTGCCATTGTCGCCCTCTCTGTTGCCGCCCGCCACCCCGACGCCGCCCGGGGCCTGGTGTTGGAGGACCCGCCCGGGACTGCCGGAGGCGACGCCGCTCAGGTCGCCGACGGTATCGAGGCCGGCGCCCTAGCCGTGCGCGCCAACCGGCAGGGTTACTGGCAGTACGTGCGCCAGGCCAACCCGGTTTGGGCCGACGCCGACGTCGAAGGAAATGTGGCCGCCCTGGAAGCGGCCGACACCCAGGCGATCACCCGGGCGCTGCGCGCCGGTCTGACCTGGGACCTCCCCGCCCTCGTCGGCGCCGTGCGGCTTCCGGTCCTGGTGGTGGCCGCCCGCCAGACGCAGGGCACCCATCCTGCCGGCGGAGGCTCCGCCCTGGTGGGCCCGGACCGGGAGGCCGTCAGGCGTTTGGTGACCGATGCCCGCTTCGTAGAGCTCGACGGAGGCCACTCCCTGCACCGGGAGCAGCCGGACCGGATGGTAGAGATCGTCTCCGGCTTCGCCGCCTCGCTGGTCCGCTCAGACTGACGCCGCCGTTCGTTGCATGAGCCCCCACAGGGCCTCGATGTCGGCCCACTCCGTGGGCTCCGAGCCGATCGAAACCCTCACCACCCACTGTTCGTCTACCACAGCTGGTGTCAGGTGAGCGGCGCCCGAAGCATTGACCGCCTCGCACCACCTGAGCGTGTGGGCGTCGAGCTCGGCCCCCTCCAGCCTGGGGGGGGCGTGGAGGAGGCAGAGCGTCTGCAGCTTCACCGGCGCCACCACCCGCCAGTCAGGCGCGTGCTCGACCAGAGCCGCCAGGCGCTGGGCGTTGGCCAGGTCACGGCGCAAACGCGTACGGATGGCCTCGGCACCTTCGAGGCGTAACAACGCCCAGAGCCGTAACGCCCGGAAACGCCGGCCCAGGGGTAGGCCCCAGTCCCGGTACTGGACCACCGACCCGTCCCGGGCCGATCGCAGGTAGCTCGGGTCGGTGGCCATGACCGAGACCAGGGGCGCGGGATCCTGCACGTAAAAGAGCGAAGTCTCCAGCACCGAGCCAAGCCACTTGTGCGGGTTCCAGCTGAGAGAGCTGGCGCCCTCGATGCCGTCAAAGAGGTCCCGGCACTCCGGGAGCAGCAGGGCCGAGCCCGCCATAGCAGCGTCGACGTGCACCACCGCGCCGTGGCCATCAGCCACCTGGCAAATGTCGGCTAGAGGGTCGAAAGCGGTCGTCGCCGTGGTGCCGGCGGTGGCTACCACGGCGGCCGGCCGGCGCCCGGCGACAACGTCGGCCGCCATCAGGGCGCGCAAGGCAGTGACGTCCATCTCCCGGCCCGGACGGCGCACGGGGACCAGGCGCAGGTTGTCGGCACCGTAGCCGGCCAGTAGAGCGGCCTTGGTCACCGACGAATGCGCCTCCGCCGAACAATAAACCGTCAAAGGCGCCGTCTCGGCCTGCAGCCCGCCCCGCCGCTGACTGCTGCCGGTGGCCCGCTCCCGGGCCACGAGCAGGGCCACCAGGCAAGCCGTCGACGCACCGTCTGTGATCGTCCCTTCCCAGTTGGCCGAGAGCCCGCAGAGCTGGCGGGCCCAATCGCAAACGAGCTGCTCCAACTCGGTGAGAGCCGGCGCCGACTGCCAGCTGAGGCCTAAGGCGCCGAGGCCACCCGCCACGATGTCGCCCAGGACAGAGGAAAGGGAGGCGTTGGAGGGGAACCAGGCGAAATTGCTCGGGTGCTGCGTATGGGTCAGCCCGGGTACGATGACCCGGTCCAGGTCCGCAATGAGGGCGGACAGGGGCTCGGGTGCTTCCGGCGGGCAAGGCGCCAGGGCCGAAAGGACCTCTCCCGGCGCCACCTGGGCGCGGACCGGCAGGCCTGCCACCCGCAGCCGGTAATCGGCGACCCAGTCGACCAGTTCGTGGCCGGCTCGACGGAACTCCTCGGGGCCCACGCAGGGAGTCTGCCGCCTGGGGGCCGCCGTCGGCCAGTTCAGGCTGCGAGGCGACCTGATGGGCACTCAAGGGGTCGCGGTTGGAAGCCCTGGGTGGCGCGGGAGTCTTCGTGCCGGGTGTGCCCTCAAACGAGATAGTGGGCCACGAGGTAGCCCAAAGATCCAGACGAAGCTCAGCGCCGTCCCCAATCGCACCAACTAGAGGCCGACCTCCTCGTACAGCTCAGGGTAGAAGACCTGGCCCAAGCCGAACGTCCACATCGACCACCGCATGACGAACCCGGCCACGAGACCGACCAGACCGTACACCACCATGTAGGTCCACGCCTCGGCATGTAGGTCCACGCCCCGGCATGGGCCACCGCCCGGTCAATGTTCGCTATCCATAACAGGACTAGCAGCTTCGCGATCGGGCCAAGTGCCGCGGCCACGCCACCCACGCCGCTCACAAGGTGCCGAGTTCGGCAGCAAGTCCCCAGGCGCCCCTAACGACTACCACGGCGCCGGCCAACAGTGCCCCTCTGTGTCCACCAGTGCGGTCAGGACAAGGTTGGCCTGTTCCTCCGCCGCGTGCGGGGCGCGCCTGAGGAGGCCCACGCTCGGGCCTAGGTGGGAACCAAGAGCCAGGATCTCGCCGAAATCCGTGTTCCCCGACACGACGACACAGTCTTCAGCCATCGCAACTCGCATGACGTCTTCGTCCGGGTGACCGAGAAGCCCCCGGTCGCCTACGTGCACGGCGTCATGGCCGGCGTCGCGTAGGAGGCTCGCCACTCGAGGACGACAGGGCCTCATCTACGAGGAACCTCACCCGGTCGGGCGCAGAGGGAGCTCACGTTCGTCAACGGCCGCCGCAGCATAGCGGAGAGCCTCCGCGACGTCGTCGGGCACCAGCTGCGGGAACTCCCTGACCAGATCCTCGGGCGTCATGCCCTCGGCCAACGACGCCACGACCGTAGCCACTGGGATGCGCGTCCCGCGGATGCACGGCACGCCGCCCATGACCCGGTGATCGACGGAAATGCGCTCGAAGGCCACGACCGGATCCTAGGTTCTGACTGCAACCCAAGAACCCTGGACCGACGTCGGAGCGTCCGCGGGTAGGCACCTCGTAAATACGCTGGCATCAGTCTGGAAACAGGCAGGCACCCGGAGGCGCTGGTCATGAGCGAGTACCTAGTTGTCATCGAGGGCGAACGCGACACCTGGTCCGCCTACGTGCCCGACCCACCTGGCTGTGTGTCCGCCGGCTCTGGCCGGGAAGAGGTGGAACAGCTCATCCGGGAGGCCATACACCTTCACGTCGAGCTGATGCGGGAGTACGGCGACCCAGTCCCGCCGCCATCGGCGAGAGCGGCGATCGTCGTCGAAGTAGCCTGAGCCTTAACCGGCCCTCTGCTAACCGGCGCGTGAGCGCGACCCTGGCTCGTTAGCAACTGGTTAGCAAACGAGTGCCGAGGAGCCGCCACCGGAGGCGCCCTCCAGGGTAAAACACCTGGTCAAACCGGGTGGGCGAGGGGGGACTTGAACCCCCACGTCCTTGCGGACACAGGAACCTGA
>JBKQUU010000245.1:0-30849 GCA_052325485.1 Acidimicrobiales bacterium
CGCCACGGCGAGCACCGTGCCCACCGCCACTACGCCCCCCACCAGGAGCGGGAACAGTCTCTGGATTTTTTGCATGGCGCTCCATTTGCCAGGGTTTGACCGTGGAGCGCGGGAGCTACCTACGGACCGTGCGCTCCCGCAGCGAGTCAAGGGTGAGCTTCCATGCGTTGTCTGAGGTCTCCGCTCCCGCGGGGCCCCGTTCACCGACCGGCATCCGGCCGGTCGGGTGCCATTCGTCTACGTCCGCCAGATGGACCGTACCGACGGCCCGATCTTCGGACATTGCCGTCGCGCCGGCTGCGTTGGGGCCGGGTAGTTCGGCCAGCAGCGTGACAGAATGCTCCGTCACGCCCAAAAGGAACGTCCGGCCCGTCGCTTCGACAACTGAGACGGCGGCGCCCTTTGACAGCGGCCGGCGGTAAAGGACCTCGACGGGGACTGCCGGCCGAGGTTTTCGTGACCGGGCCCGGCCCGGGCGGTTTTCCCGCCCCGTCGTCGAGCTTGGGCGCGCCGGCAAAAGCGGCCCAGCGCCCTGGCGTCTGCGTACCAGGCGGGCCGCCAACCCCATTACCGCCATGACCACGGCCATGGAGATAGCGAGCCGTACTAGCAGTTCTATCGTGCTGCCCACGTCAGTTGCCGGCCATGTCAGTCGCCGGTCAGCAGTTCGGTGACGCGGACGGCGAAGCACTCGTCGACGACCACGACCTCGCCCCGGGCGATCAATGTCCCCTGGACGAACAGGTCGACCGGATGGGTCACCGGCCTGTCCAACTGGACCACGGCGCCGTTGTGGATGCTGAGCAGGTCGCGGATCGGGATCTTGGTGCGGCCCAGCTCCACGCTCACGCTCATCTCCACATCGCCGAAGGTGGCTATGGACCGGGCCACGATGGGACCGGGCGACGGGTCGAGATGGGGGAGCTCGGCCACCGCCTCGCCGGCCGGGGTGATGAGCACCAACAGCCCGGCGTGCCCGCCTCCGGGGCCGGGCGCGCTAGCGACCAGGAGGGGGACGGCCAGTGCCCGCTGGCCGGGCCGGGCCCCGCTCAGGGCCTCGGCCGTGGAGCGCTTCATTTCCCCCGCCCGGTCGGCACCGACGGCGGCGTTGAGGGCAGGCAGGCTGCGGGCCAGGGCGGAGGCGATGCTGTCCTCGGCCGGGTGGGGGACGCCGGGTGGCAGCGCCAGGGCTATCTCGCCACAGCGCCCGCCGGGCCCGATGAGCTCGGCGCTCCAAATCGTGGCCCCGTTGGGCACGGCTTCAGCGGCGTTATCGCCGTCGTGGCCCCACAGGTCAAAGCCCTCGCCTGGCCGTGCCTCGAGACCAAGAGCCTCGGCGACGAGGGCGGCCGCTTCAAAAGCGGCGGGGCCGACCACCGCCAGATCTGTTTCGACGCTCAATGATCTGCTCCTTTCTTGGGAGGGGGGCCGACGACGGCGAACGCTTTTTGCGCGCCCCGCCGGCCGGCGAGCACGGAGAGATAGGGCACATCGCCCACGAACAAGGTCAGGGGTTCGTCGGTGCGGTGGTCGAGGACGACCACGTCCCCGGGTACCAGGCTGACCAGGCGGCGCGACGCCAGCGCCGTCTCGTTGAACCGTACGGAGGTCTCCAGGGTGCAGTTGCCCAGCCGGCCGGTGTCACCCACCGAGACGGGGGCCGACGTCGTTCCCGCAAAGGCCTCGAGCTTGGCCAGCAAGCCTGGGGCGGGTATGGCGATGCGCAGATGACCGGTGGCGTCTTTCATGCTTATGTCGAACTCGAGGGCGATGAGCAGGGAGCGGGCGGCGCCGGCGCGTATGAGCTCGAGGCGGCTTTCCTGGCGGGCCACCACGGGCTCGGTCTCGACCAGCAGCGAAAGCGACTCGGCCAGGTCACCGGCGGCTCGTTGGTGTACTTCGCCGAGCAGGGCCAGCTCGACCTCGGTGAGCGGCTCGGAAGACTCCTGGGCGATGCCCGCCCCGCCGAGCAGCTTCTCGATTATGGCGATGGCCATGGGGATGTCGAGGATTATGATCCCGGTGCCCGCGATCGGCGGCATAGACAGGCGCGCCGCGCAGTAAGGGTCAGGCATGACGTTGAGCAAGTCGTCCCATGACCACTGCTGGACGGGGGCCAGGGTTATCTCGACGTCGGAGCCGACGAAGGTGGTCAAGTCGGCGGCGAACAACCGGCAGAAGTTCTGGCACAGCAGGGCAAGCACTTGCTCGTGCTCTTCTTTCAGCGTGCCGGCGGGCCTCACCCGGAGCCGCCGCAGCGGTTTGGGCCGGCCGTCGCGGCCCAGCGGGACCACCGCCCTTTGCACTTCCTCCGAGTTCATTTGCCTTCAGATCGACCGGGGCGCGCCCGACCTGAGGGAACCGGGGGCGCCGGGCCCACGGTGCTCGGTTACTGCATGACGAACTGCTCGAAGAAGACGTTGACGACCAGACCGGGCCAGTCTTGGTCGAGGGCCCGTATGATGCTCGCCTTCAACGCCGCCACCCCTCCGGGCACCAGCAGCTGCGCCTCGCTCGTGGCTTCGGCCTGCGAGTTGAGGATGTCCAGGACTATGGGCTGGTTGTTGGCGAGCACGGTGTACTTGTGGCCGGCCGCCACTTGCAGGGCGGCGGTGAACTCGAGGTAGTGGCCGTCCCGCAGGTTGACCGTGAGCGACGTCTCTTCCAGGGTGGGCCCGGCCACCGTGGTCGTCGGGCCACCCTTGTCGCGGGCCACCGGGGGTTTCTTGGTCATGGTCTTGTAGCCGAAGGCACCGACGAGCAGCACGGGCAAGAGCACCAGCAAGAGGGTGCGCTTGCCGTGCTTGGGCTTGCCCGTGGCGGCCTTGTCGGCGTCTTTAGCCCCGGGTTTCGTGTTTTTCGCCATTTCCTCCTCCTCACGGCGTTACGACCGTGGTGGAGAAGACCACGATCTGTACACGCCGGTTTTCTGCCTGGTGCTGGGCGGTGTTGTTGGGCACGATCGGCCGCGTGTCCGAATTGCCGGTGGCCTGGAGCCGGTCGGGGTCTATGCCGTGGTTACGGATCAGGTCTTCCACCACGGCTACGGCCCGTGCCGCCGACAGGGCCCAGTTGTCGGCGTAGGGCCCGCCCCGGATGGGCTGGTTGTCGGTGTCGCCTTCCACGTCCACCTGGTTGGGCAATTGGGCCAGCACCGGGCCTATGGCATTGATTATCGCCACGCCATCGGGCTGCAACTGGGCCGAGTCCAGGGGGAACAGGACCTTGTCGGTGAGGATGGAGACGACCAGTCCCCGCTCGTCGAAGTTGAAGCTGACCTCCTTGGCCAGGCCGGTCCGGGCCAGGGCCTCCTCCATCTTCACGGCGGCATTGGCCAAGGCCTCCGCCTCGGCGTGCTCCGACTCGCCGGCTTGGCTCTGGCCGGCGGTCTGGGCCCCGGGGCTCGAGTTCCCATTGGCCTGTTGGCCCGACGCTTTTCGGCCCGCTTGTTCCTGCCCGGTCATCGAGGCGAAGGCGGACGCCGCCAGCTTGGCGTACGGGTTTTGCTCGGAAAGGGCGATGGCGGAGGGCTGGGAGAGCACTCCCGGACCACCGGGCGGTGTTTCGTCCTGCGTCTGTTCAATGGCGTGGAAGCTGTCTTTGAAGGCGTTGAACTTCCTGATGTCGGTCTGGCCCAGGGCGAACAGCACGATGAACAGCACCATGAGCAGGGTGATCATGTCCGAGTACGTGAGCAGCCAGCGCTCTGCACTGGGCCCTTCCTCGTGATGTTCGTCGCTTTTGCGCTTGCGAGGCTGGGACATGCTCAGGCCGCCTCTTTCGCCTTGGCCGCTTCTCGTGCTTCCTTGGCCGCCTCCTGCTCCGCGGGGGAGAGGTAGGAAAGGAGCCGCTGCTCCACCGTGCGCGGGTTGGCCCCTGCCTGGATGGCCAGGATGCCCTCCAGCAGCAGTTGCATGCGCCTGACTTCGACCTCGCTGGTCCGCTTCAGCTTGTTGGCTAGCGGGAGCCAAAAGACGTTGGCCTGCATGACGCCCCACAATGTGGCGGTGAAGGCGGCGGCGATCATCGGCCCCAGGGTGGCCGGGGTGGACAGGTTTTGCAGGACGTGGAGCAGGCCCATGACCGTGCCGATGATCCCCATGGTCGGGGCGAAACCGGCCATGTCCGAGAAGAACTTGGCCCCCGTCCGGTGGCGGGCTTTCATGGCGTCGACGTCCTGCTCCAGGATGTCGCGTATCTCCTCGGGGTCCGAGCCGTCCACCGCCATCTCGATCCCTTTGCGCAAGAAGGCGTCGTCGATCTGGCGGGCTTCCTCCTCGAGGGCCAGCAGGCCTTGACGGCGGGCCTTTTCGGCGAACGAGACCACCACGGCGACGGCATCGTCGGGCGGCGTGACCTTGGCTGTCAGGGCGGACTTCAAGACCTTCGGCATACTTTTAGCGTCGCTCATCAGCATGCCCGCCGTGGCCGCACCGATGGTGCCCCCGAAGGTCAGCAGGATCGATGACGGAGCGATCAAGGCGGCCGGGTTGCCGCCGTCCATGATCATGGCGACCAGGAGGCAGAACATCGCCATCCCTATGCCGACGAAGCTCGACGGGTCCATATCAGCTGTCTCCGGGACTGGGCAGCGCCCTCAAGGTGGCCCGCGTTTGCCCTCCGTTTTCTTCCAGCTGCTTGGCCGCTACGAGGACCGAGGCGCGGTACTGCCGCACGCGCTCGATCACCTCTTCAACGCTTTCCGCTACTACATGCTTGGTGCCGTCTACGAGCGTCAGCACCGTGTCGGGCGTGGCCTCAGCCCGTTCGATCAGGTCGGCATTGAGCGCTATCTGTTGACCGTTGAGCCTAGATAAAAGGATCATGTTCCCCGCTCCGTCGGGCTTTGTTTGTCGGGCCAGTCCGTTGGCCGGCGTAACTCAAGAATCGACCTGCGGCGAACGAGTCTGAACAAAAGCGGCAAACGCTCCGCCACCAGCGCCCCCACCCGCTCGGCGGCCCGGCACAAACGGAAACCGAGGAAATGTGCCCACTCCCACCCCCTCTCACCAGCACCCCCTCCGGCCTGGGCCGGCCTGCCCGAGCCCCTCCACCGGCCTGCCGGGCGTCGCCCCCACCGACGCCCGGCTAGCCCCGGCCCTGCTTAGCCGCCCTGCTTCAGGTTGATCAGGTCTTGGAGGAGGGTGTCCGAAGTGGTGATGACACTGCCATTGGCCTGGAAGCCTCGCTCGGCCTCGATGAGCTCGGTCATCTCGCTGGCCAGGTCGACGTTGGAGGCTTCCAGGGTGCCGGCCTCGACGGTGCCCAGGCTGCCCGTGCCCGCCTGTCCCACCTGGGGCAAGCCCGAGTTGGCGGTGGCGATGAAGTTGGTGTCGCCGGCGCGCAGCAGCCCGTCAGGGTTGGAGAAGTTGGCCAGGGCGATCTGGCCCAGGTCTTGGGTCTGACCATTGCTGAAAACGCCCTCTATCACCCCGTTGGTGCCGATGCTGTAGCTCTCCAAGGTGCCGGGAGCGTTGCCGTCCTGGCTCAGTACCGACGCCGTGTCGGCGCTGGCGTTGGCGGTAATGCTGGGCATGGAGAGGGTGAAGCTCTGGGTGGCGCCGCTAGCGGCTCCTGTCGTCTCGTCCGGTACCGTCAGGCTGAACGATGTGCTGCCCGTAGCGCCCGCGGTGCCCTTCTGGTTGGCATAGCCGAGGAAGTTGCCGGCATCGTCGAAGTAAAGCGTGGCCGTAGTGGCATTGGTGTAATCGGGCGTCGCCCCCGGTTCGGTCAGGACGCCCTCGACCGTCCAGGCCGAAGCTGCTCCCTTGGGCGCGCCAGCGGGAAGGGTGGCGGCTTGTTCGAAGTTGAGGTCGAGAGACTCGGGCGTGCCGTTGGCCGAGTAAACCGTCACGGAGCTCGACGCGCCTTGGGTCGCGGTCGAGCCCGTGCCGGTGCCGGTGCCGGTGGTGGTGGGCGCCGTCCAGCCCGACTGGGGAGCCAGGTTGCCCCCGAGGGTGGCGGTGGTAGTGGCGTTGGCGCCGATGCCCTGGCCGCTCGGGATGGTCAGGTTGCTAAGCGGCGCACTGGTATTGATGGTGCCGTCAGTGCCGGCCGCCCAACCCTGGACCAGGTAGCCGTCTGGTGTCACCAGGTTGCCGCTACCGTCAAGCTCCAGCGAGCCGGCTTGAGTGTAGACGGTCTGCCCGTTGGCATTGGCTATGAAGAAACCGCTGCCCTGGATGCTCAGGTCGAGGGGGTTGCCAGTCTGCTCGGTCGTGCCCTGGGTGAAGTTGGCTTCGACACCGGCGACCTTGACGCCCAGGCCCACCTGGGTCGGGTTTACGCCTCCCTCCGCCGACGTTGGGGTCGTGGCACCAGTGATCGTCTGGTCGAGCAGGTCCTCGAACTGGACCTCGTTGCTCTTGTAGCCGGTCGTGTTTATGTTGGCGATGTCGTTCCCGATCGTGTCGATGAACTCCTGGTTGGCGTCCAGGCCGGAAACTCCGCTGTATAGAGAACGAAGCACGGGTCGTGCCCTCCTTTTTGTAGGTCCTGTTTGTAGGGTTTGCAGGTCTATGAGGTCTGGCTAGGTCGGGGTCCCGGTCGTGCCGGTCGTGGTCGTGCCCGTCGTGGTCGTGCCCGTCGTGGTCGTGCCCGTCGTGGTCGTGCCCGTCGTGCCCGTCGTGGTCGTGCCCGTCGTGCCCGTCGTGGTCGTGCCCGGTGCGGTCACGCTTGTGACTGATGAGAAAGGGACGGTGCTGTTGCCCACGCTGAGCAACGGGCCGGTGGATGTCAGTTGGATCCCCGAGACGACGCCGGTCACGGAATTGCCAACCTGGTCGGTGCCCGTCACCTGTTGGCCGAGCATGGAAGTGGCGGCGCCTGCTTGCTGCGCGCTCACCACGCTGGCCAACGACGTCTGGAGCGAGCCCAGCTCCTGTACCTCTTCAAAGTCCGCCGTCTGAGAGAGGAACTGAGTCGAATCGACGGGGTCGTCCGGGTTCTGGTACTGCATCTGAGCAACGAGCAATTGCAGGAAAGTGTCGGCGTTGACCCCGTTGGAGCCGAGGCCGTCGCTCGTCGAGCTGGTCGACGACGTGGCACTGGCCGTGTCCCCGGGCGGCAGGACGGCGGTGGGCTGTTGACTGACGGCGGTGGTGTTTGAAATGTCGCTCATATGTCCTCACAACCTCATATCGAGAAGCCCGTTGGTCGGGGAAGTAACAAGTGGCGCTCCGCCGCTGTCGGTCGTCGCTGTGCTGGCCGGCCCCTCGTAGCCGGCCCGCTCCATGGGGGCGGGGCTGTGCCCTGGCCCGCCGGTGCCGTCCTGGTCATCTGAGGCGGGGCCGCTGCCCACGTCGAAATGGCCCGTGGTCAGCCCACCACTCTCGAGTTGCTGGCGCAACTGGCCGAGGTTCTGGCGCAGCATGTCCCTAGTGGCGTCGCCGTCGGCGTGGAGGGACACGTTGACGGTCGAGCCCTCCAGGTGGAGCTCCACGTGGACCATGCCCAGCTCTTCGGGCTGAAGTCGGATACTGACCTGATAGGAGCCGTCGGCCTGGTGAGCGGCAGGTGCCAGGACCGTGGCGAGCTGCGTCGCCACGGGCTCGGGTTGGTCGTCCCCGGCCAGTGCCGCCTCGGTCTGGGGCGAGGCGTCGGTGCCTGACCGGGTGGCCGGCGCCGGTGGTGCAGGTGCTCCCGTAGCCATGGGCGACGCTGCTCCGGCAGCACCCGTCGGGGCCCCGGTCAAGGGGGCCGGACGACCTTGCTGGAGGAACTGAGCCGGGCCCTGGGCCGGCCCGTTCGCCGCCGAGGGCCCGGCCGACCCCGCGCTCGTCCGGCCGGTGCCCGGCCCGTCGTGGCCTTCGGCCATTGCCGGCTGGTCTTGCCGGCCCGTCCCGGCCTGGTCCTGCGGGCCCGTCCCGGCCTGGTCCTGCCGAGCCGTCCCCGCCTGGTCGAGCGAAGCCGTCCCGCCGTGGCCAGGCGGTGTCGGGCCCGTGATGGGAACGGCCGTGCCGGCAGCAGAGGCGGAGGGCTCAGCGCCCAGCGGGGCGCTCTCCCGCGCCCGGCCCGCGGCGGCGGCCGTCGCACTGTCACCCGAGGGAGGGTTGTCGACGGCCCATGCCGAGCGCCCGGTGGCGGGCGCGGCGGATGCCTGTTGAGAGCTGAGCGTACTGAGCTGAAGTCCGGGGGCAGAGGCACCTGCGGGGTCGGCGGCGTGCCCCGCGGCAACCTGGGCCGGCGTTGCCGTTGACGGAGCAAGCCCCATTTCTTGGCCGCCTGTTGAGCTCGCTTCTTGGCTAACAGTTGACAGCGCCGGTCCCGCCAAGCCCGGGCCGGGGGCCGCGCCCCCGGTCCCGCCCGCACCCCCCTGGATGACCCCGTTGGTGCTCCCCGGCGTGGAGGAGCCGGTGTCCTCGTGGCCCACCGGGCTGGTGGCCCAGGCAGGAGCAGGCACGCCGCTTTGGCCGGCGACGGTCACCGGTACGTTGCCCAGCTTGCCGGTGAGTGCTTGGAGGGCCGCTCCGCCCGGCGGCGACCCCCCGCTCATGCCTGTGGACGCCGCACTGTCCGCGAGCGCGGCGCTGGTCGGGCTCAGTCGAGCGCTAGGTGGCGAGGCACTTGCGGGCCCGGCCCCCGTCGGAGCGCCACCGGCGGGCGAGAGGAGCGCGCCGGTCCAGTTGCTGCTGGGGCCGGGGGCGCCGAGAGCGTCAGCCTCGGCTGAGCCGCCGGCGGCCGACCCGCCCGAAGTCGTGCCGGCCGTCGTGCCGGTGCCCGTCGTGCCGGTGCCCGTCGTGCCGGTGCCCGTCGTGCCGGTGCCCGTCGCGCCGGTGCCCGTCGCGCCGGTGCCAGTAGCGCCGGGGCCAGTAGTGCCGGTGCCAGTAGTGCCGGTGGCGGTCGCGTTGGTTGGCCCGCCACGCTCGGGCTCGGCGGCGCCCAGAGCGTCAGCCTCGGCTGAGCCGCTGCCGCTGCCGCTGGCTTTGGTGCCACCTGTGCCCGGGGGAGCGGCCGGGCCGGGGGAGCCGTCAGCGTCTCGTTCCCCTCCGGGGCGCACGGGGATCTCCCCGGTGACGGAGGTAGAGCCAGGAACTCCTTCGCCCGTGGTGACGCCGCTAGCGCTGGCCACCGCCGCCTTGGGTGCGCCGGTCGCCGGCGCGGCGGCCGTGGGGCCGCTCTGGGCGGGGACGCCGAGGGCGGCGAGGATGCCGGCGAAGGTGGTGTCACTGGGGCTCGACGCCGCCGGTCCCTGGGTGCCCTGTTCGGCGGGAGCTGTCTTGACGGCGCCGATGGCGGGCATCAGTCGTCCATCCCGGCGGCGGAGAGCACCGAGCTCACATATGCCGTCGTTTGTGCGTAGGGCGGTATGCCGGAGTATTCCTCCACCGCTCCCGGGCCGGCGTTGTACGCGGCCAGGGCGAGAGGCCAGGAACCGAACTGCTGATGGTAGGAGGACAGGAGCCCGGCGGCGGCCGAAATGGACTGGCCGGGGTTGAAGGGGTCAACGTCAAGAGACGAGGCCACCGACGGCATCAACTGCATGAGGCCCTCCGCTCCGGCGCCGCTGACCGCTCCTGGTTGGAAGGAGGACTCTGCCCCGGCTACCGCTTTGAGCAGGTTCTCGGGCACGCCATAGGCCGCCGCAGCACCGGCGAAGTCGTCGTCCTCGGCGCTCGACGGGCCCGATGTGCCCGCGGTGGCCGCGGTGCCCGCGGGGTCGGCAAGGTCGGAGGTCTGCTCCGTGGCGCCCGGGTCCTCCGTCGACGCGCTAGCCATGCCCTCTGTCGCCGTGTTAACCAGGCCGAGCACCCGCCGTATGGCCGTCGGGTCGCCCACGGGCTCGACTCTGACGTCGGTCCCGGTGTGAGGTGCGTCGATCATTTCCCCGTTGCCGATGTAGATCCCGACATGGCCAGGGGCGGCCGCGGTGCCGTCCACTCCCGGGAAGAAGACCAGGTCGCCGGGTTGGGCTTCGGCCACGCTGGCGACGGGTGTGCCCACGGTGGCCTGTTCCTGGGACGTCCGGGGCAGGGAGATGCCCACGTCGGAGTACACGTCCTGGACGAGCCCCGAACAATCGACCCCTTGGGCAGGGTCCGTCCCTCCCCACTGGTAAGGCACGCCGAGGTACTTCTGAGCGTCCGCCACCACCTCCTGGCCCGTGGCCGTCGGACCGGCCTGCGTCGACGGCGCCGCCGCTTGCTCCAGGTCGCCGTAGTAGGCCTCGGCCGGAGTGGCGGGGTTTTGGGTCCGCTCGTCAAAGACCACCCTGGGGGCGCCCGGGGGGCTGAGCGCCTGACCGGTGGGCGCGCTGGCCCCCGAGGCGGTGGGGAAGACGACGTCGCCCTCCTCCAAGGGCCAGCCATAGCTGTCCGACATGTCGGCCGAGGCGGGAATGCCGGCCGCGCCAGACGGGTCGGGCGAGGTAGACAAGTCCGCTGAGACGGGTGCCGGCGCCCCTACCAGCTGGGATATCGACGACACCTGGGCCAGGACGGACTCGAAGGCCGCGGGTGGGGCGCTCGGGACAGAGCCGATGGTGGCCTGGATCTGGCTCACCTGGGAGAGCACGGCGGGCAGGCCGTCGACGTAGGTCACAGCCGGGCCTGTGCTTGGGCCCGGGCCGGTTTGCGATGGCGGCTGCGACGGCTGGTGACCAGCTCGTCGACCTGTTTGGTTTCTTCGCGCTGAGCGGCGGCGGCGTGTTCTTGGCGCTGGCGTTCGTCCAGCTTCTCCAGCACCGACACCGAACGAGCGGCGACGAAGTAGACCTCCATGGCCGATGCCACGGCCGCCTGGGCGTCCCTCACCGCTCCGCTCGCCCCGATCAGCGCCTCGGCCGCCAGTTCGGAGCGTTGGCGGTGGACCAAGAAAGCGGAACTGTCGTCGGCCAGGACGTCTTCGTAATGGGCGCGGCTACGGCCTTGGGCCACTTCGGCCGCTGCCACCTTCAGGTTCGCCTGCAGGAGGTCGGCGCGCGCCACGCTCTCCTGGGCCCGGCGTGCCCGCAGGACCGTCTGCAGGGAGAACTCATAGCGCTTCACGGCGCCACCAACGTGGCCAGGGCGGTCAGGCTCTGGGATATGGGCGCCACGGTGGCCGCGCTCTGGCGCAAGAAATGGTCTATGGCCGCTTTCAACTGGACGGCCCGGTCGACCACCGGGTTGGTGCCCTTCACGTAGGCGCCTATTTCGATGAGGTCTTTGGCGTCCCGGTAGGCGGCCATAAGCCGGCGGAGCTCGTTCGCCTGGCCGATCTGCTCGGCCGGCATTATCCGCGGGGCTACCCGGGAGACCGATTCGAGGACGTCGATGCTCGGGAAATGGCCCGATGTGGCCAGCTTCCGGGAAAGGACTATGTGGCCGTCAAGGATGGCCCGGGCGGCGTCGGCGACGGGGTCGTTCATGTCGTCGCCTTCGACGAGCACGGTGTACAGGCCGGTTATGCTGCCCACTTCGCCTGCTCCGGCCCGCTCCAAGAGGCGCGGCATGAGGGCGAAGACCGACGGTGGGTAGCCCTTGGTGGCCGGGGGTTCGCCGGCGGCCAAGCCCACTTCCCGCTGGGCCATACAGAAGCGGGTCAGGCTGTCCATCATGAGCACGACGTGACGGCCGCTGTCCCTGAACCATTCCGCCACCCGTGTCGCCGTCTGCGCCGCCTGCAGGCGCATGAGGGCGGGCTCGTCCGAGGTGGCGACCACGACCACCGAGCGGGCCAGGCCGGCCGGCCCCAGGTCGTTCTCGATCATTTCTCTTACTTCGCGGCCGCGCTCGCCCACCAGGGCCAGGACCGAGATATCGGCCTCCGTGCCCCGGGCGACCATCGACAAGAGGTTTGACTTCCCCACGCCCGAGCCGGCGAATATCCCCAATCGTTGACCTCGCCCGCACGGCAGCATCGTGTCTATAGCGCGCACGCCGAGCGGCATTTGGCGGTCCACGAGGGCGCGGCGCAGTGGGTGCGGTGGCGTCCCCTGCGTGGGCACCCGGGGCAGGCCCCGCAGGCTGGGGCCGCCGTCGATGGGCTGGCCGAGAGCATCGAGGGTCCGGCCTCGCAGGGCGTCACCAACGGGCACCGAGAGACGCCCGGGAGCGAGCTGCACCATGGCCCCGGAACGGACGCCGGCCAGTTCTCCCAGGGGCATGCACACTAGGCCGTCCTCATCTATGGCCACGACCTCGGCCACCAGCTCGCTCCCCGGCCGGGCCAGGGTGACCGCGTCCCCGATGGCCGCCTGGACACCTTCGACCGTCACGCTCATGCCCACCACCGAACGGACCCGGCCGCTGGACCGCGGTTTCGCCGCGGACTTGGCCGCATCGAGGCGGTCCCGCAGGCAGGCAGCCGTGCTCACAGTGCCACCTCGACGTCCCCGTCTACGGCCGAGGGCTCGCAGAAGGCGGCCCGGGCCCGCCGCAGCGCCTCGGCCACCCGGGCGTCGACGGTGGTGCCGCCGCAGTTGACGACGCAGCCGCCAGGACCGACGGCCGGGTCGGTCACGATGGTGGCGCCTGCGGCGGTGTTCCCCACCGCCAAGGCCTCCCGCATGAACACTTCGTCGTCGGGGTGGACACGTACCACCACGGGCCCGGTCGGGAGGGCGGCCAGGGCGGCCTTGGCCACCTGGAGGGGCCGGTCGGAGCGGGTGCGGAGCTCGCAGGCGACGACGGCCTCGGCCAGCTCGAAAGCGGCGGCCATGAGCTGCTCGGTCAGGGCCACATCGCGGGCGCTCCACCGGGCCATGTACTCAGCAGTGGCGCCGTCCAACTGCCTGACCAGAGCGCTGACCCGGCCCTGGGCAGCGGCCCAGACGGCTTTATGAGCGGCGAGCTCACCGGCCTTTTCGGCCTGGGCCTGCCGGGCACCCTCGGCGTAACCGGCCATATAGCCCTTTTGGAAGCCGTGGTCGTAGCGCTCCTGGGCCGAGGTCAGCTCCTGGAGCACCGCTCCCATCTCCACCGAACCGGGCAGGGTCGTCGTCAGCCCGTCGCGCGGAGCCTCGATGGGCTCACTCGATGTAGTCATCGGTGCTCCGGGAAAGGACTATCTGACCTTCCTGCTCGAGCTGGCGCACGGTGCGGACGATCTCTTTACGGGCTTTTTCGACGTCTTGCAACCGCTGAGGCCCGAGAAGGTCCATTTCTTCTCGTAAGTTCTCCTGCGCCCGCTCCGAGAGGTTGGAGGCGACCCGATCGCGTACTTGCTCGCTAGTGCCCTTTAGGCCCAGGGCCAGTTCCTTCATGTCGACCTGGCGCAAAACCAATTGCAAAGCCTTGTCCTCCAGCTTTACCAGGTCTTCGATGGTGAAAAGCCGCTGGCGTATGTCCGAGGCCAGCTGGGGGTCGACCTCGTCGATGCGGCCGAGGATGGTCCGTTCCGTGTCGGCGTCGGCGCGGGTCAGGATCTCCAGGAGCGGTTTGAGCGGGTCGCTGTCGACGCGCAGGCGTTGGCTGGCGGCGGCGGAGACGATGCGGCGCTCGAGGCCGGCCTCTACGGCCCGGACCGCCTCCGGGCTCGGCGCTTTCAGGGTGGCGATGCGGTAGGAAACGTCGCCTCGGATTTCCTCGGGCAGCTCCCTCAACATGGCCAGGGCCCGGTCGGGGGGCAGCTTGGAAAGCACGAGAGCGATGGTTTGAGGGTGCTCGTGCGAGAGCACCGAAGCAGCCACGCTGGAGTCCAGGGCGGTGAGTGCCCGAAAATGGGTCCCGACCGGTGCCCCGCCGATGCGGGCCATCATGGCTTCGGCTTTGGCCGTGCTCCCCAGCGCCTGGGACAGCATGTCCCGGGCCACGTCCACGCCCCCCTGGGGGGCGCGCGACTGGCGGTGCGCCTGGGTGATGAAGTCCCTCATGACCTGGTTGACGAGGGATTCTTCCACGGGCCCGAGATTGGCGATCTCGGCCATGACCTGTTCGACTTCGTCGTTGTGGAGGGACTGGACGATGCGGGCGGCCCGTTCCTGGCCGAGCGAGACGAGCAGCAACGCCGCCTTGCGGGCACCGGTCATCCGGTACGAGGTGTCAGCCACCAGCGCCTCCTCGCGTAGAGTTCCCTGAGCCTGGTTTGCCGTCTGTCACCGTGACGTCCCTATTTGTCGCCCGGGCCGGCCTCGAGCCACGCCCGCAGCATCTCGGCGATCCGCTCCGGCTCGCGTTCGATCATCTGGCCTATCTGGCTGACCTCGGCCTGTAACGGTGCCGGGGCCATCGGCTCCGCCATGTGGCTGGTCCTCGGCCCCGTCAGGGCCAGGGCCATCTCCTCGCCCTCCGGGTAAGCTTCGCCGCTCTCGAGCTCCAGGGCCTGGAAGCCGGGTGGAAGGGCCAGGGGCACCCGGGTCGTCTTGGTGATCCGGCGCATAGAGAACACGAGCAGCCCGATCACGACGACCAGCACGAGCCCGCCCCGGGCCTCGCTCATCATGGTCGCCTTGCTCTTGGCGCTCGCCGCCGCTTTCAGTTGCGCGGCCTGCAGCTTGGCCGCGGTCTGGTCGAAGGGGACGAAAGCGACCTGGATGGTGTCGCCCCGGGAGGGTTGCAGCCCGGCGGCCGCCGTAACCAGCTGTTTTATCTCAGAGGTGTTAACGCCCTTCACCGAACTGTTCACGACCACGGCGAGGGACAGTTGCTCGAGCGCGCCAGGGGCCGAGTTGACCGACTTGGTGACTTCGCTGACGACGTCCTGCTGGGAGCTACCTAGCTGCGTGTAGCTCGGCACCGTGGTGACCGCTGAGGCGGTTGACCCCGCCACCGTCGTAGTCGTCTTCGACGACCCGTTCTTGGCCGACTTGGCCGGCGCGGTCGTGGTGGTGGTGGCGGCGGTGGCGGGCACGTTGGAGGAGGCCTGCACGCCGGCCGCCTGGCTGGCGCCGGCGCCCGTGTAGGTCTCCTTGGACGTCGCCTGCTGGACGGGGATCGGCCCTTGCTTGTCGGGGTCGTAGATCTGGCTGGTGACCTGGGTCTGGTCGAAATCGAGCACGGCGCTGGCGTGCACCACGGCGTTGCCGGCGCCGAGCACGGTGGCCAGCATGTCCTGCAGCGAGTCGTCCAGGCTCTGGTCGTACGTCTCGGTCTCTTGCTGCTCGATGGTGCCGGCGGCCACATTGCCGGCGTCGGTGCCGGGGGCGTTCAAGACGTCGCCATTGCTGTCAGCGACGGTCACGTTGGCCGGCGTGAGCCCTTCGATGCTCGACGCCACGAGGTGGACGATGGCCTCGACCTGCTCGGCCGTCAGGGTTATGCCCGCTTGCAGCGAGACCAGGACCGACGCCGAGGGTTGGTCTGCGCTGGAGGAGAAAAGAGACTCCTGGGGGATCACGACATTTACCACGGCCGAGCTCACCCCGTTTATGGACTCGATGGTCTGTTCCAGCTCGTCGGAGACAGCCTGCTGGTACTCGACTTGTTGCTGGAACTGCGAAGTGGTCACCCCCGAGCTGTCGAGCAGGCTGTAACCCTGGTCCCCGGAGGAGGGGAGGCCGGCGGCGGCCATGTCTAGGCGCTGCTGGTAGACGTCGCTGTCGGGCACGAGGACCTGCTGGCCGCCTTCGGACAGCTCGTAGGGGATTTTATTGGCGGCCAGTTTCTGCGTTATGGCCGCCGCGTCCGAAGAGCTCAGGTTGGAGAACAGGGGCACGTAAGAGGGTTGGGACGCCCACGACATGAAAAGGTACCCGCCGATAACCACGGCCAGGACGGCTACGACGACGACGGTTTTTTGGCCGCTCGAAAATCCCGCCACTATTTCCTTGGAGCGGTCCCGCAGGCGCAGCACTAGGCCGCCCTGACCGGTCTCGCCGGGGGCGCCGCCGGCTTGGGGGCCCGGCCGCACCGGTGCTGTCATAGTTGCATCCCCATGATCTGCTGGAAGGCCTGCAGGGCGTTATTGCGCACGGCCGCGGTGAGCTGGGTCTGGATGTTCGCCTCATCGGCGGCCACCATGTAGTCGGAAACGTTGGTGAGGCTCCCCGTGGCCGCTTGCGTAGCCAGGTTGTCGGCGTTGGCCTGGGCCGATTGCATGCCGTCGATGGCATTGCCGAGGACGTTGGCGAAGCTGTTGCCGCCGGCACCGGCGGCTCCGTCCGGCCCCCCCAGCGGCGCCGTGGGCGTCGTGGGCGCCGTGGGCCCGGCGATGCCGGCCGTGCCCACTGCGGACGAGTCGGCCGCCGGGAACAGGGCCCCGCTGGCGGCGGAAACGGGGATTATGCTCATACCCTCAGCCCCAGCGCCGTCTGGTAAGCGTTCTCGGCCTGGGTGATCGTGGCCAGGTTGGCTTCATAGCCCCTCTGGGCCAGCATCATGTTGGTCATCTGCTGGCCGAGGTCCACGTCGGCCGCCCTGACCATGCCGTCCTTGTCGGCCAGCGGGCTGGTCGGGTCTGGTTCCAAGACGCCGTCCGGGCTGCCCAGGGCGACACCCGTAACGGCGACGCCGCTACCAATGGTGGCGTCGCTGGCGGCGCCGTTGCCGGTGCCCCCGGACTGGCCCGGGACCGCCTGCATTATCACGAAACGCTCCTGGTAGGCGGCCTGTGACGGCGATGTGACATCGTTCATATTGGCGATGTTGTCCGATACGGCGTTCAACCAGGTCTCGGACGCGTCGACGCCGGTCATGGCCGTACTGATCGGATCGAAAAGGCCCATTTTCCCTCCCTGTTCCTCAGCCGGCGCCCGGCCCGTTGATGGCGGTGGAAAGGAGCTGGAACTTGGCGTTCATGGCGTCGACCATGGTCTGGAACTGCAGCCCCGCCTTCTGGCTGTTGACCATTTCCGTGGCCAGGTCGACGTTGTTGCCGTTCTGGTCCGAGGGCGCCGTCGAGGTCGACGTGGTGAGCTGCATTTGCGAGGGATCGCCGTTGGCTATGGCCTGGGACAGGCTCGACTCGAAATCGACCTCTTGGGCCTTGAAGTTGGGGGTGTTCACATTGGCGATGTTGTTGGCCGCCGCCTGCTGCTCGGCCCATAGCCCCTGCATGGCCTGGTATATGGCCGAAGTGGCGACGTCGCCGTAGACGTTGCTCATGACTGCCGCTCCGCCGGCCGGTTGGCACGCGCGCTATACACCGTGGACCTCCGAAAAACCGTTCGGTTCGCCAGTCCCTGGCGTACGAGGCGCTGCTTCCTTGCTCCGGATCCCCAATCGGCCGCCATCGGGCCAATGTGAGCTTTGGGCCACTTATCGCCGTGCTTGCCGATTTTTCCGCATCATGGCGCCGCCGGGCGCCGCCCGGTTAGCTCCGGCAGTCGAGCACGTGCGCGGCTGGGCCCGCCCGTCGGGCGGCGCGTACCGTGGCCAGACGCCCGCCCAGCTCCCGCTGACGCAACGTGACGTCCTCGATGAGCGCCTGAGTGCGGTCGATCAGGGCGACCAGGCGGGGACGGCACCGCGGGGGCAGGTGTAGCCCGTCCAGCTCACCGGGCGCCGTGGCTAGGAGGGTGGTAACAGAGGCAGGGACGCGCATGTTGAGCGGCACCCCGGCCAGTGCCGCCACCTGAGCCGCCACCAGTCTCTCCAGTCGCTCCAGGCGAGCCTCGGCTTCTATCTCCGGTTCAGGCACTTGGGCCACGCACCTGGGTGACCCATTTGGTCCCGGACCACACATCTGGGCCACGCACTTGGCTCAGGCGCTCATCGCTGCTGCCCCTTGGGGGGCGGTGGCCCGCTCGGCCAAGACCTGGTCGGCGGCGACATGCCATGCGGCCTGGAGCGGTTCTAGCACCCGGCGGGCGTCGGACAGGGCGCCCGCGTCCTTGTGGACGTTGCCCCGCACCAGCAGCTTGTACACGTAGTCGTATATGGACATCAGCGCCGGCCCGCCGGACCATATCTCCGGCTTCAATGAGCCGCGTAGCACCAGGACTATCTCCTCGGCCCGCAGCAAGCGTTCGTTGAGGGTGTAGAAGTCCTTTTGTCCCATGGCATCTTCGGCCACGGCGATGTTGTTGAGGAGGGCGTCGTAGAGCATCGTCAAAAGCCGCTCCCGGGGGGCGCCGGCGACGGCATTGGCGAGGTAGGTGCTGCGTACGCGCGAGGCGGGCATGGGGGTGTCTCCTGGTCTTTAGGGGTCAGCCTGAGCTGCTCGAGCTGGTGATCTCGTCGAAATACTCACTTAGTGCGTTCTGGGTGGTCTTGAGGGACGCCAGGCTCGTCTCCATGGCGTCGTACTGGTTCTGGAGCGAGGTCTGTTGCTCCTGGAGTATCGGGTTCCAGTCCGCGATCTGTGTGTTGAGGTTGCTCATCTCGCTTTGTTCCCCGGTGATGGCGTTGGCCACCGTCCCCGTGCCAGGGTTGCCGGCGGAATAGGCCACGGTGGCCAGCGCCTGGGCGATCCCGGGTTGGTAGTTGATGGTGCCGTTGACCGTGCCTGACGCCAGCTGGGCGGGCGTGGCGTTCACCAGCACGAGCAGGCCCTGGGCCGACGTGTTGGACGCTCCCAGCAGGAGCTGGCCCGCACCGGTGGCCGCCTGGCCGTTGATCGTACCCTGGACGTCGGTGCCGGTGAAGGTTTGCGGCGTGCCCGTGGCCGAGGCCAGGCCGGTGGTCCCGGCGCCGGACGCCGTCGAGGTGACGGTGAAGGACGTGGCCGAGCCGTAAGCCATGCTGTTGAGCACCAGGGCACCGTTTACCACCGAAGCGTTCATGGCCAGGTCCTGGGCGGAGAAGGCCTGGTTGAGACCGGTAGCAATGTCGTCGAGGGGCTCGCCTGCGGTAGTCGTGTAGTTGGCGCTGGTGCTGCCCGAGGTCACGGTGAGCGTTTCGGCCGTGCTCACTGCCCCGCCGGTCACCGCCGTGCCTGTGTCGGTGGCCTGGCTGGCCGCCTGGGTCACGTTCACCTGGTAGTTGCCAACCGCGGTGGCGTCGGTGGACTCGTAGAAGGACATGAGCGAGCTGGTGCTGGAGCCGCCGGTGAGGAAGGTATTGGCGACCTGGGTGGGGTTGTCGTCGTAAGCCTGGGCGAAGGCGTTGGCGTCGAAGCTCAACGTCCCGTTCTCGTTCATGGTGATGCCGACCAGGCCCGACGAGCCGGCGCTGCCGGTGCCGGCCTGGTCGCCGATGGCGGCGAGCACGGAGGCGAGCAGGTTTTGGGCTGTTGGGTCCCCGAGCAAGGGGCCGGCCGTGCCCGCCGTGGGCGAACTGCCCGACGAGGTGTTGGATGGGGTGTAGGCGGTGGCGGTGTCGAGGTCGGTGATCAACTGGTTGGCCGCGGTGACCAGGCTCTGCACCGTTGTGGCCATGGTCTGCCCATCGGGTTGGAGCGAGATCGTCGTCTCGTTGCCGGGGTCGGCCTGGAGCAACTGCAGGGTGACCCCGGGCATCAACCCGGTGATGTTGTTGGAGCTGTTGGTAACCTCGAAGGAGCCGGGCCCGTTGCCCACGGTAATAGCGGCATCGGCGGCCGCCGTGACCGTGGTCAGGGCACCCACTCCCGAGAAGGCACCGGTGGCGATGTTCAATGTGTTAGCGGCACCTGACGAGGTCGACTGGATGGAAAGGCGGTACTCGTTGGTGCCGGTGGTGACGGCGCTGGCTGATATGCCCAGCCCGGCACCATTTATGGCGCTGACGACCGACTGCAGGCTGCCATTGCCGGTGTTCACCTCAGCCGCGGTCAGCGAGCCGACGGTCAGCGGCCCGGTGAAAGTGGCAGAAACCGTGGTCCCGTCGGGCCCGTTAAGGGCCACGGCCTGGCCGGGAGAAAAATTGGTGAGGTCGTTGGCGACCCCGTCGACCGTCACGACCCCGTCGGTGCCGGTAGCGGTGGCGCTCGGCGCGGTCGAAAACCCGAGCGCGGTGGCGGCGTCGCCCCCGGTGACCTGCAGCGAGGTACCGCTGCCCTGGGCCGTGGTGCTGACCACGAGGTCGCCCGAGGAGTTGACCGACGCCGTGAGCTGGCCTCCCGAGGCGGTCTGCACGGCCGCCGCCAGGGTGGCCGGAGTGTAGGTCCCCGCCGGGATGGTAAGAGACTTGGCCGTGCCGTCGAGGTCGTAGGTCAGGGTGTCGTTGCTGCCCGTGGTGATGGTGGTGGAAGCGGCCGGCGCCGACGTGGCCGTGAGGGAGGCTCCGGCCGAAGCCTGTGTAACGGCGATCGTGTGGTTGCCTACGGCGAGGTCCGAGGAGGCGAGGGTGCCGATGCCCAGAGCTCCGCCACCCACCGCCACCAGAAGTGGGCCGCTGGTGATCTGCGCCGTTTCCGAGCTCACGCTACCGGCCGAGATCTCCGAGTCGGCCTGGGCCAGCGAGTCCACGCTGAAGGTGATGGACCCGCCGATGGCGCCGGAGCCGACCGTGGCTGTGGCGTCGTCGGTGGAGGAGTTGGGGATCCACGCCTGCCACCCGGACGGGGACTCCAGGGTGTCCGCCGCCGACTGGAGCGTGGCCACATCTGAAGAGATGTTCTGGTAGGCGGCCAAGACCGTCGACGCGTGGTTGAGCTGAGTAACGAGCTGCTCCTGGGGTTGCTCGTTGGCCTGCATGAGGTCGGCCACTATTGAAGCGGTGTCCAGGCCCGAAGCCAGGCCGCTCAGGGTGAGCGGGGCGCCGACGGAGGTATAAGCGGTGTCACTGGTCCCCATGAGCGTGGCCAGCGATTGGGCCGTGTTCAGGTAACCGAGCTCTTGTGTTGAGGACCCACTGCTGCTGACCGACATTTACCGCTCCCTCTCGCCCGGGGCCACGCCCGGGCCTCTTACCTTCTCGCAAAGTTCCAGGCCAAGGGCGACCGGCTCCCTGTGATAGCCGGCCGCCCGTTGGCCTGGGGTACATGACCGCTCAGGCGCTAGCCGAGCAGTTTGAGCACGTACTGCGGTATCTGGTTGGCCTGGGCCAGCATGGACACGCCGGCCTGGACGAGGACCTGGTCCTGAGTGAAGGTGGACATTTCGGACGCCATGTTGGTGTCCGCGATCTGGGCGTTGGAGGACTGCAGGTTCTGGACCATGACACCTTCGTTGTCCGAGACGTCCTGCAGCTCGTTCTGATAGGCACCGAGGGTGCCTTGCAGGGCAGAAACGGTGGAGATGGCGGTGGCTATAGCGGCCAGGGCGAAGGTAGTGCCGATGCCGGTGGCGCCACTCCCGATGGTGCTGAGGCTCAGACCGGCCACCGACAGGGACGTGAAGGCGAAACTGGCCTGGCTGAACGTGGTCCCATTGGCGCCGATCTGGAAATTGAAGGTCACCTGGCCGCCGGCGGTGACCAGCAGCTGCTGGTTGCCGTAGACGGTGGAGTTAGCAATGTCGTCGAGCGAGGCCAGTGACTGGGTGACCTCCTGCTGCGCCGCCGTCAGGGCGGTGGGGTCGGTGGCCGTGGTGTTGGCGGCTTCGACGGCCAGGGTGTTGATGCGCTGCAGGATGGTGTCGACCTCGTTCAGGGCACCGTTGGCGGTTTGCACGACGTTAATGGCGTTCTGGGTGTTGGCTTGCGCCTGCTGGAACCCGCCGATCTGAGACTGCAGGTGCTGGCTGATGACCAGGCCGGAAGGGTCGTCTGCGGGGTTGTTGATGGCGTAGCCGGAAGACAGCTTTTCCAAGCTGTTCTGCATGTTGGCTTGGTTGATGGAAAGATCGTTGTTGGCGTCCTGCGCCATGGTGTTGTTGACAATATCGAGACCCATTTTTCCTCCATGGGGTCGGAAGGGGCCCGTCCGTGAGCGCCCTTGTTTTTTGGTCCTTTTGGGGGGACGTCTTACCGATCGGCACCGCTGCAGGCCAGTTGAGGAGCCGTGGTCGCCTCTTCCGACAATGCCGCACCATTCTCGATTTGCGCGATCGGGGCCCCGGGGGCGAGGCCGGCCAGCACCCGGGCGAAGAGCTCGGCCCGTTCCCCCGCGCTGCCCTCGGGACCGGGGCCCGGCCCCGCCGCCGAGGCAAAACTGTGCACAAGTTCGCGGTCGATCACGACTACCTCCGACAGGACGGCTCCGAGGTCCTCGAGGGGGACCAGCGAGGCGGCGGCGACGGCGAGCTCGGCTCCTTTCGGGTCTGCGAAAGCAGCGTGGGCGATAGCGCCGGCCCGTACCCGTTCGGCGGGCGCCACCGCGTCGGCGCCGGCCCGGGCCAGGAGCGGACAGGATCCCACCATCCCGATCGAACGCAGGCGGGCCGACCACTCGAGCGCCCGCGGCGCGTTGAGCTGCGGCGCGAACCGTATGGAGGCGGCCAGAAGTTGGGGCCGGGGGCCGAAGCGCGTCCACAGGGCGTCCGCCATCTGGTCCGCCACCGCCGGGGGTACCAGGGTGAGAGCGGCGGCCACCTTGTCGAGCCGGTCGGCGGGCATGGCCGCCACCAGGGCGTCCAGCGACTTCCCCGCCACCGTGAACGCCTTCAGGGCGGCGGTGATGTGGCCGATGTCGGGGTTCTCCTCTACCAGGAGCACCAGTACATCGGCCGCTTCGGCCGCCTTACCGGCTTCCAAAAGAGCGCCGGCCCGCTCGGCGTGGAGCATGAAGAGCGGGTACTTGAAACTGTCCTCATTGGCGGGGTCGCCGACGCGGTCGAACAAGGCGGCGGCGGCTTCGGGCTGGCCCAGACGCCGGCGGGCCATAGCCTCGAGGTAGTAGGCCAGGTCCTTTTTCTCGCAAAACTCACCGAACCGTTGGGCCGCAGTCACCGCCTCCTCGAAACGGGCCAGCGACAGGAGGTTCATGGTGCGATGGAACAGCGCCGCTCGTAATGGCAGACCATCGTGAGCGGTGGCCGCCGCCTCGTCGTAGTAGGGCTGCGCTTCTTCGAACTTGTTGGTAGCGGCCAGGGCACGGGCCAGATTGAGCTCGAGCATGCCCTCCTGACCGGGCCGCACGGCACCCTGCTTTTTCGCGGCCTCGGCTATGCGCAGGTTGCGCGCCCATTTGTCCCGTTCGTCCACGACCTGCGGGAGGTACCCGTAGTGGTCAATGTGGGCACCGTTCAACTGGCTGGCGAGCACCTCACGTTGTGGTCCGGGGCGCAGGTCGACCTGCTCATGAAGAGCGCCGTACCACTGGCACTTGGCCTTGCGAAAAAGGCGGAAGGCCCGGTGCGCTATAGCAACACTCGAGCCGTCGCCGCCGAAGTTGGAGATCTCGACGAAAAAGGCGTCAACTCCCCTCGACTGGGCCAGAGCGCCCCGGAGCTCTCGGGCATTGGGGCATACAAAGCGCTCGTCTGCATCTATCCACAAGATCCATTCGCCCCGGCAGTTCTCGAGGCTGGCGTTGCGGGCCCGTCCGAAGTCGTCGTCCCAGTAGCCTTCGATGACCCTGGCCCCGGCTTGCCGGGCCAGGTCCACGGTGCCGTCGGTGGACCCGGTGTCGTACACGACGACTTCGTCGACCAGCCTGTTCAGGGAGGCCAGGCACTCGGGCAGCGATTTCTCCTCGTCTTTCACAATGAGACAAGCTGACAAGAGGACTTTGCCGCCCTGTCCGTCCGCCCGGGTACGCGGGTGGGGTTGGCGGCCCTGGCCCGATGGCGGACGACCGCGCCGGTCTTGGCGGGCTACGGCGCGCACGTGGCTACTGGCTTCCGGGTGCCATCGTCTGGGCCAGCGTGGTCGCCCCCCGCGGAGCACCACTTTTTCACGAAGATGGCGTTGCTGCGCTGGTACTGCGCGGCGTCGCCGAACCCGCCCTTGGTGAAATGGAAGAGGTCGATGTCGGTCACGATCACCCGGGCGCCCTCGTGGCGGGCGCTGAAACAGTAGTCAACGTCATAACCGTGGAACCCTGTATAGCGGTCGGCGTCGAAGACCACGTGGCCCACGGCCCAGGGGGAGAGGACCATCAGCAGCCCGTCTACCGCCTCGACGTCATGGGTGCCCCCTCCGAAGTCGATCAGCCCCCGCGTCTCTGCGCACCGCCCCCGGCCCGTGCCTTCCCACCAGGCCAGGCTGGTCACCCCGCTCGCCCCGATCACGCCGGCGACAGCGACGTCCGGCATCTCGAGACAAGCTCGGATCTTCTCCAGCAACCGCCTGTCCCGCAGCTCGACGTCCTCGTGGAGCAGCACCAACGCTTCCAAGCCGGGCTTGTCGGACAGGTACTCGAGCATTTCGTTGTAGGCCTCGAATATCGATGTGTTGTGGCGACTGCTGAGAAGCATGGTGTCGGGCTCGGCCAGCGCGGAGATGCTGGGAAGGGCATGACGTTTGTACGTTCCCTCGTTCCCGACGCAAACCCCAAAAGCTATCATCGGGCCGCTGTCCCCGTCAGGGGCGCCCAACTGGACTCACGGAGAGCGGCGGCCAGGAACGCCGCCTCCGGACGGGCCGACATGCGGTACAAGGCGCGTTCCTCCAAGGCTGAGCGCTCATGTTCGTTGTTGACCAGCTCGGCACAGGCGTCCACCAATTGTTCGTACCGCACCGGGCGCACGGCGTCGACCATGTCCTCGTCGATCTCCGTCCCATCGTGGCATTCCGCCACCACCGCTTTTCGGTTCGCCAGCAGGTAGCTCACCCGCACGATCTCGAAGATGCTGGTTTCGTAGTAATGCAGGTTGAGGACCACTTTGGCCCGGGCGATCAGCGAGTCCCGGGCGGCACCGTACACGCCGAACACGGCCTGGGTGTTGATGCCCCTGTCCCTGAGCTGGGCCAGGACACGCGCCCGGCGCTCGTTGATCGACCCATAGAACAGTACGTCGATGTCCTGACGGGGGTGGCGGGGGATGCGGGTTAATTGCGGTACGTAGCCGATAGGTACGTGCACGGCACCGCCAGCAAGGCCCAGTTGCCGCAGAGAAGCTATGTTGCGCTTGCCATAATCCCACACCTGACAGCGTCGAAGTAGCCCGAGGTAGTCAGAAGCGCACCAGGAGGACGAGAGCTGGACTTGCTCCAGGTTGTAGATGACGGCGCTCGACGGGACCAGTGCCACCTCCTGCGTGGTCAGCAGGTGCGCCCCGAGGAGCACGGCCGGAGGCCCTGGGACCTGTAGCTCGTTGACCGCCAAAGTGGCGCCCACGCCCAGCGAGCGGAACCCGAAGACAACGGTCTCGGCGACCTCCGCCAACGCCGCGGAATGCATATAGCCGTCGGGTTTTATCACTGTGACCTGGAACGCCTGGGGTACGGCGGCCGTTCCTGGGGCCCAGGGGTCGACAGCGCTGAGAGCAGTCATCTGAGATCGGATCGGCCCGGCCGGGCACTTCCTGAGATCTAGTCGGGACTTCCGCGGCGAGCCGGCGGCGGCGGGGCTAAGCGAGGGCGGCGAGGTCGTTGCCCTTGGCCAGGCTGGACAGCTGGCCGGCCGAGGGGTCGAGACGCCGGCGGTAGTTGTCGTGGGCGGCCACAGCGGCGTAGTAGGCGTAGCGGCGCTTGGCCACCCGCTCGGAGGCCTCGGGCCGGACGAGGTCCGGGTCGAGCTGGGAGTTCATGGCGTCGCGCAACAGGACCAGGGCTTCGGCCCGCATCTGGGAGATGCGGGAGTCGGTGACCCCCAGCTCCTCGGCCAACACCTGCATGGGCAGCTCTTCGAAGAAGTAGCCGACGACCACCCGGCGCAAGCGTTCTGGAAGGCTGTCCACGGCGGCCACCAGGTAAGCGCGCTTCTCGTTGTCGAGGACGTCCTCGTCCGGCGCAGGAGTGCCCGAGAACAGGCTCTCCTCGCTCTTGCCCTCGACGGGCAGGGCGTCGAGGTTGAGGACCAGAGCGCGATGCACGTCGGCGTTTATGGCATCGATCTCGTCGGCGCTGGTACCCATGACGGCGGCCACTTCGACCGGCGAAGGCTGGCGCCCGAGCTTGGCCGTCAGCTTGTCGGTGACCTGGGCCAGGTCCCGGGCCTTGGCCCGCACGGACCGGCTGGCCCAGTCCCGGGCGCGCAGCTCGTCCAGTATGGCGCCCCGGATGCGTGACGACGCGAAGCGCTGGAACGTGACGCCCCGGTCGGGCTGGTAGGACTTGGCCGCTTGGGCCAAGCCGGCCATGCCGGCGGAGACGAGGTCGGTACGGCAGACGTGGCGGGGGATGCGCCCGGCGATCTCAGAGACCATGTAGTTGACCAGAGGCAAATGAGAACGCACCAGTTCTTCTTGGGCCTTGGCCTGGTCAACAACGGTGGAGTGCCCATCGGCGCCGCGACGGCCGCCGGTCCGCACTCCAGTCTCAGGCTGACCCCAGGGCACTTTGTCACATCGGGCCCTGTGGCCCGGATCTTTAGGGGACTTAAGTCCCAAAGGGACGCAAATGGGCTATGGACTAAAAACATTGAAATAACATGAAAACATTGATTTCGCTCTTTTCTGACCGGAAATACTACTTTGTGTGGTGATCATTGCCCCATAATCTCCCTCAGAGTGGCGCAATTTCGGAGATTTCTCTTCTTCGGGCCTCAGGTGCGGCCCGCTCGTACCGATGAACCCCATGTGGAGCGAGGAGACCAGCGAGACCAGGTCCTGAACGAGGTGTCCACGGTGCTGTGGCGCGAGCGGCAGCTGCTGGAGCTCCTCGTGTTCAAACTGGAGGAGGAGCAGCTGCTCCTCAACGCCGGGAAGGCCAGGTGGGTCAACCACGCCTCCCGGGAGGTCGAGATCGTGCTCGACCAGTTGCGGGCGGCCGAGCTCCTGCGGGCGGTCAAGGTGGAAGGCGCGGCCATAGAGCTCGGGCTCCCCTCCTACCCGGGACTGCGCTCGCTGTCCCAGGCCGCCCCCGAACCGTGGTCTTCCATTTTTGCCCGCCACCGCCAGGCGTTCCTCGAGCTGACGAGCGAAATCCGGGACCTGTCGGAACGCAACCGGCACCTGCTGGCCAAGGGCCGGGACGCGGCCCGGGAGGCGCTCAACTGGCTGACCGGCAACGCCGGCCCGCCGGCTCAGGCCTACACGTCTTTGGGCGTCGCGTCCCAGTCCCCCACCGGCCATCTTCTCGTGAACGAAGCGATCTGAGGTGAACGTACTTTGAGCGACTTTTCAGACCTCACCGTCGGGCTCTCCGGGTTGGAGGCTCAGCAGACGGCCATGGACACGGTGGGCCAGAACGTGGCTAATGCCAATACGCCTGGCTATGTCGATGAAGAGGTCCAGCTCGGCGCCGTCGGTTCGGTCCAGCACCTGGGCTTTGACGACAGTGCCAGCCCCCTGCCCGGCGACGGCGTCGAGGTGGAGGGCATCGAGCGCCTCAGCAACCAGTACCTGCAGCAGCAGAGCTACACCGAGCAGGCCAACCAAGGCACGCTCACCGCCCAGCAGGCGGGCCTCCAGTCCGTGCAGGGGAACTTCCCCGAACCCTCTACGACAGGGATATCAGCCCAGCTCACCCAGTTCTGGCAGGACTGGTCGACCCTGGCCAACAACCCCTCCGACTCGGCCACCCGGGCCACCCTGGTACAAGACGCCAGCAGCCTCACCTCCTCGCTCAACCAGACTTCCACCGCCCTCAGCACGCTCAGCCAGCAGACCGTCCAGGGCATGACGAGCACGCTGGGCCAGGTCAACCAGGACGCGGCGCAAATTGCCTCCCTCAACCAGCAGATGCTGGCGGGCACGGCGAACAGTGCCAGCGTCGACTCGCTGGCGGACCAGCGCGACGAGCTCATATCCCAGCTCTCAACTCAGTTGGGCGTCAACGTGACCTACAACGCCAATGGGACGGCCAACGTTTACTCGGGCAGCGAAGCCCTGGTCTCCGGCTCCACCTCCCAGACGCTGTCCTTGTCGACCAGCGGCCCTCCCTATTCTTTGGTCTGGAGCCAGGACCAGACCAGCTTCCAGCCCAGCAGCGGGACACTGGCGGGGGACCTGAGCGTGGTCAACCAGTACGTCCCCGGCTACCAGCAGGACCTGGACCAGGTGGCCCAGAGCCTTATGGGGTCGGTCAACAACCTGATGAGCACCGGCTACGACCTCAACGGCAACCCGGGCACCCCTTTCTTCCTCGGCACCGGGGCCTCGGACATCGCGGTGAACCCGACCGTGGCCGCCGACCCATCGCTCATTGCCGCGGCGTCGGCCCCGGTGACGTCGGGCTCGTCGGCCACCAACGAGGACGGGACCATCGCCGCCGATGTGGGCGAGCTGCCCAACTCCCAGACCGTGACCATGGAGGTGCCGTCGGGCGGATGGTCGGCGGGCGCGTCGGCCTCGTCGTGGACCGCCGCCACCACGACGACGGGCCCGGAGGCCGATGTGGCCTACAACCAGCTCGTGACGGGGATCGGCCAGGCCACTTCCACAGCCAACAACAGCCTGACCAACCAGCAAACGGTCACGACCAACGTCAATTCGGCCCTGCAGTCGGCCACCGGCGTCAACACCGACCAAGAAATGACCAACATGGTGATGTACCAGAACGCTTATGACGCTTCGGCCAAGTTCATAAGCACGGTCGACGACATCCTCCAGACCCTTGTAACGATGGTCAACTCGTAGCCGCCATGTCCGACGTCTCCCGGGTTACCCAGCAGAGCGCCACCATCCTGATGGTGGCTGACCTTCAGTCGGGCCTTTCCCAGCTCACCCAGCTCCAGCAAGAAGCGGCTACCGGCAAGCAGATCAACCAGCCCTCCGACAACCCCGCCGGCACCTCCGAGGTGCTCTCTCTCAACGCTCAGCTCGGCCGTTTCCAGCAGTACTCGTCCAACATCTCGGACGGCCAGTCCTGGCTGGACACGGCGGGCAGCGCCCTGGGCTCGGTGATAACCAACCTCAACCAGGTGCAGACCGACGTGCTCTCCGGGGCCAACACCACGGCCCAAGCCAGCGGCAGTGACCAAGCCTTGTCCCAGGACGTGCTCACCATAAAGGGGGAGCTCCTGAACTTGGCCGCCACCACGTACAACAACCGGTCCATCTTCTCCGGCACGTACGGGGTGTCGCCCTATCCCCAAGGGGTGACGAGCGGGGTCAGTGACCCCACCAGCTCCTCCTACGACCCCGACGTCGCCTATGCGTACGCCGGCAGTTCGAGCCCCGTCACCCGGGTGGTCTCGCCGGGCCAGAGCGTCAACGTGAGCCTCACGGGCGACCAGGTCTTCGGGTCCGGCTCCACCAGTGTGTTCGCCTTGCTGGACACCATTTCCCAAGACCTGGCCAAGGGCAATACCTCCTCGCTCAGCGGTACCGACCTCACTCAGCTGCAAACGGCCATCAACACGGCCACGCAGGCCCAGGGGACCGTCGGGGGCTTGGGTGCCTCCCTAGCCACGGACGCGTCCACGGTCACCAATCATGTCAACGCCATTCAGGACCAGGTCTCGACCCTGACCGACGCCAGCGAGGACCAGGTGGCCGCCCAGCTCGACCTGGAGGAAACGTCCTACCAGGCGGCGCTGGAAACGACGGCCAAGATCATCCAACCCTCTCTCGTCCAGTTCCTGTCATGACGGCCATCAGCGTGCTGCCCCCTACGGACCAGGACCACGCCGAGCTGCATTTCGCCGCCGGCATACCCGGTTTCCCCTTGGCCAAGTCGTTCACCGTCAGGCCGTGGGGGGCCGAGCCCAGCCCCTTTTTAGTCCTGGAATGCCACGAGGTGGTCGGGCTGCGGTTCGTGGCCGTACGGCCGGTCGTGTTCTTCCCCTGGTACGAGCCCAAGTTCGCTCCGGAGATCTTCCAGGTGGTGGACGCCGAGGGCCCTGACGACGTGCTGGTCCTCGTCATCCTCACGCTGCACGGCACGGTGGCCAAGAGCACCGCCAACCTGCTCGGCCCGCTGGTGGTCAACAACATCACGGGCCAGGCCGTCCAAGCCGTCCTGTCCGGCTCGGGCCACTCTCCCGCCACCCCGATCGTCAGCCGTCCTTAGGGCGGCCGCGGACCGGGGCTGCTCGGCCCGTTGCCGTGGCGGTGGCGCGGCGTGGTCGGGCGCCCAGACCAACCTTGCCTGTCCGGGAGGCGGTCGAGCTACTAGGCTCCCGCCATCGCCCAGGGAAGGAGCGAGAGGTGCTGGTGCTAACCAGGCACGTCCATCAGAGCATCGTGATCGGTCATGACGTCGTTGTCACCGTCTTGGAGGTCCGAGGGGACCAGGTGCGTCTTGGCATCACCGCTCCCAAAGAGATCCAGGTCCACCGGGAAGAGGTCTTTGCCGCCCTCACCGCCGCCAACCGGCAGGCCGCCTCCTCCGCCACCTCCGCCTCCGAGCTGGAGGCGTTGAAGGCGCTGAGGCGCCCGGCCGCCCCCGAAGCGGAACGACCGGGGCCGTAAACGGCCCTTTTTTGGGGGCGCCAGACCGGGCCAGCAGGGAACGCCGCCAGCAGGGAACGCCGGACGTCACGGGCCGGGTCATTTAAGGTCAAAGGACGGGCCCTTTAGACGCGCCCACATATTGTTGGTGGCAATTCGTCTTGTTGGTGGCAATTCGTCGGCCGGGACGGGAAGAGAGCGAGGTTGGTGCATGCGCGGTAGGACGGTCTGGGCCCTCGGCCCGGTCAGTGCCGTTGGTACGGCCGTCATGGCGGCGGCGATGGCGGCGCTCGTCACGGTGGTGCCGCCGGCCACGGCGGCGGCCGCCGGGGCCACCAGCCCGGCCCGTCCTGCCACCCCCGCCAGCCGGCCTGCCACCCTGGCCAGCCGGCCTGCCACCCTGGCCAGCCGGCCCAACGAGCTCAACGGCGTGTCGTGCCCGCCCGGGGGCACCTGCGTGGCGGTGGGTTACTACGACAACGGCGAAAAAGACCAAACCCTGGTCGAGACGTTCTCCGCCGGCACGTGGCACATTATGCCCAGTCCCGACGAAGGCTCCAGCACAAACGTTTTGAACAGTGTTTCGTGCCCGATGGCCGGTTCGTGCGTGGCGGTCGGTTACCACTACAACGGGACCAAGGACCAGACCCTCGTCGAGACGCTGGCCAAAGGCGCCTGGCACGTGACGCCCAGTCCCGACCAGGGCGCGTACACCAACTTCTTGAGCGGGGCGAGCTGCTTGCCGGTCGGCCCGTGCGTGGCCGTCGGCTACTACTACACCGGGAGCAAAGACCAAACCCTGGTGGTAACGC
>JBKQUU010000246.1:0-3428 GCA_052325485.1 Acidimicrobiales bacterium
CGGTTGCTAACTCTCGGACGCTTGCGTCACCTGCCTCGTCCAAAGGTACGGGGCTGGTGACGACCGTGGACGCGCCCGGGCATATGTCTGGGACCGCTCTAATAAGGGCTGTCGGCCCCTGCCAACGAGGCCGCGCCCCAGCCTACACGCTGGCCCGGCCGACCACACCCGGACGTGTCCCAGAGGGCCGGCCCAGGACGGCGCGCCGGCGTGCCCTGGCCGCCGAGCCCTGCTTAGACGTTCTCCTTGTCGGGCACCAGCATCCGAGCGCGTAGCTGGAGCACGGCCTTGGTGTGTATCTGGCACACGCGGCTCTCCGTGACCCCCAAGACCTGCCCGATCTCGGCCAGGGTCAGGCCTTCGTAGTAGTACAAGGACAGCACGATCTTCTCTCGGTCAGCCAGCCGGTTGATGGCCCCAGCCAGGATCTGCTTCATCTCCTCGACCTCGAAGGCGGCCATAGGCCCCTCGCGGCGGTCCGCCAGGGTATCCCCCAACGTTGTCGACTCTCCCCTATCGCCCCCGGACAGCACCTCGTCCAGGGCCACGATGCCTACGAACGAGATCTGGGAGAACTGGGCCTGCAGGTCGTCCTCGGACAGCCCGAGCTCGCGGGCGACCTCGGCGTCGGTGGGCGTGCGCAGGAGCTGGGCCTCCAACTTGGCGTAGGCCTTCTCTATCGCCCTCGCCTTGGCCCGGACCGAGCGGGGCACCCAGTCGATACTGCGCAGCTCGTCGATTATGGCGCCCTTTATCCGGGTGATGGCGTAGGTCTCGAACTTGATGGACCGCTCGTTGTCGAACTTCTCGATGGCATCGATGAGACCGAAGATCCCATAGCTGACCAGGTCACATTGCTCGATCGTGTGCGGCAGGCCCACGGACACCCGACCGGCGACGTACTTGACGAGCGGCGAATAGCGCACGATCAACTTGTCGCGCAGCTCGCGCGAACCGGTCGACTTGTAGTCGGCCCACAGCTCGTCGGTTGAAAGCGAAACCTCGTCTTCTGTGTCCATCAGGCCCTCGGGTGTGACGTCTCGTACACGGACAACAGGCGTTCCTTGCTCACATGCGTATAGATCTGGGTGGTCTTCACGTTGGCGTGACCTAACAGCTCCTGGACAACTCTAAGGTCGGCGCCCCCGTCCAACATGTGAGTGGCAAAGCTATGCCTCAGGGCATGCGGGTGTGTGGGTGACGACGCGCGCCTATCCAGTATGCGCCGCACGTCCCGGGGACCGAGGCCAACGCCCCTGGAATTGAGGAAAAGAGCGTCCTTCGGAGAACCGGGCCCGGCCATGAGGGCCCGGCCATGCGCCAGCCAGTCCTCCACGGCCGCGGCCGAGGGTTGAGAAATGGGTACCCGACGCTGTTTGGACCCCTTGCCCCACACCGTCGCCCAGCGGCCCTTCACGTCGACGTCCTCCATGCTCATGCCGCACAGCTCGCTCACGCGCAACCCGCTCCCGTACAGCAGTTCGAGCACGGCGTCGTCACGCAGGCGGACTTCCGTCGCCACCTCGGTGGCCCTGACCGGAGGCCGGTCCAGGATGATCTCGAGATCCCCTCGGGACAACACGCGGGGCAACCGGCCGTCCCCGGTCCGAGCGGTCAGGCCCACCGTGGGGTCGGAAGCCAATGTCCCGTTCCGCCTCAACCAGCGGAAATAGCGCCGCAGGGCAGATGCTCTCTGGGCCACGCTCTGGCGGGCGTAGCGCCGCGTGGTCATGTAGGCCAGGTAGCGGCGGAGCACTAAGCGCGTGACCTGCTCTGGGCCCACTGTCCCGCCCCGCTCGGCCCAGGTTAAAAACGACGTGGCCCCGTTCTCATAGGCCCGCCGGCTCGCCGGCGACAGGTCGGTGAGCGACATGGCCCAGGCCTTGAACTGCCAGAGCGCGTCAGGTCCGGCCCGAGCGGCAGGCGTCATGGCCGCCCCCACCTCGTCGGCCGGCACGGCCTCGGGGGCGGGGCCCCCCTCGAGGGCCGGCACCGCCTCGTGGGCTGGGCCCGCTTGGCCGCCTGGCGCCGCCTTCTCCCCACGCAGGGCGCCGTCAACAAAGCTCACAGTGGTAGATGGTACCGTCGGCTAGCTCATTACGCCGGGAGCCACCGGCTCTGTCGCGCCGGCTTTGGCCGTAACCTGGCCGACGATGCCTGGCTCACGCCCCGCTCGATCGGGCCACGGCCCGTCCGAGGGCGTCCCCGAGCGCCGAGCGGCCCGGGTCGTGCTGGTCGACCCGGCTCCCGCGGTCCTTCTGCTCAGTGGCCGCGATCCTTCCGACCCCGCCGCGTTGCCCTTTTGGTTCGTGCCCGGAGGCGGGGCCGAAGTGGGTGAGCCCACCGAGGACGCCGCTCGGCGCGAGCTGTACGAGGAAACGGGCACCACGCTGGGCGACCTCGGGCCCGTGGTCTGGGCCCGGCGGGCCGACTTCGTCTTCGACGGGCGCACGTACCGCCAGGCTGAGGTGTTTTACGTGGTCCGCACCGAGCCCTTCAGCGTGCGCGCCACCGCGCTCACCGAGGACGAGCACCGGTTTATCAAGTCCTGGCGCTGGTGGCCCCTGGCCGAGCTGGCCAGTACCGACGAGGTCGTCTACCCCGTCGACCTGGCCCGCCTGGTCGCCCGCTGGCTGGCTGAGGGCCCTGCCCCCGGTCCCGCCCGGATCCGCTGAGCTGCTCGCATTGGCCGCCCGGAAAGTGCGCGCCGGCGACAATAGGAGTTGTATGGCGATATGGACAAGCTTGACCAGGTAGACCTTTCCCTCAAGATGTCGGCGGCGCAGAGCGAGGAACGCGTTGCCGCCCTCCAGCGCCGGCTCCTCCATCTTCGGCTGCTAGCCGGCGGCCTGGTGGGCGACGGCCGCCTGGGCCCGCCCCTGGCCATCCTCTTCGAGGGTTGGGACGCCTCGGGCAAAGGGGGGGCCATCAAGCGTCTCGTCGCCGGCCTCGACCCCCGCCACTTCCGGGTCCAGTCCTATGCCGCGCCGACCGAACGGGAGAAGCGCCACCACTTCCTCTGGCGCTTCGACCCCAACCTGCCCGGCTGGGGGGGCATGGCGGTCTTCGACCGTTCCTGGTACGGCCGGGTCCTGGTGGAACGGGTCGAAGGCTTCGCCACCGAGAAAGAATGGAAGCGGGCCTACGGCCAGATCGTGGCCTTCGAGCGCATCCTCGTCGCCGAGGGCACGATCCTGGTCAAGTTCTGGCTCCACATTTCCTCCAAGGAGCAGCTCGCTCGTTTCGAGCGCCGGCGCGACGACCCCCTACGCCGTTGGAAATTGACCGACGAGGACTGGCGCAACCGTGACAAGCGCCATGCCTATGTTGACGCCGTGAACGAGATGGTGGCCCGGACGGACCACAAGGGCGCGCCCTGGGACCTCATTGCCGCCGAGAGCAAGCAGTACGCCCGGGTGGCCGTGCTC
>JBKQUU010000247.1:0-4339 GCA_052325485.1 Acidimicrobiales bacterium
CCAGGTTGCCGAGTACCAGGGCACCGAGTGCGACGGCGACCATCGCCAAAGCAGGCACGGTCGGGCTGGGCACGACGTAGATGTTGGTGGCGAAGAGATCCCACAGGAACCGCCCGACGACGATCCCGATCGGCATTCCAACCGCGAGCCCGATCACCACGGCGATGCTGGATTGCCAGGCGACGCTCGCCCTCAGTTGCCGCCCGGTGAAGCCGAGGGTCCGCAGCATGGCCATGGAGCGGCGCCGCCGCCGGACCGAGGCGACGAGGGTCAGGCCGAGGGCGGTCAGCGCGCCCGCCGTCAATCCGAGGCCGAGGATGAGCGGGGTGGCGCCCATCGATCGATAGTTGACGATCTCGGCCGGCCGTTGCACCCCGTATACCTGGCTTGGATAGTTCTCCGGAGTAGACACCTCCGCCGCGATCCGGTTTAGCGACCGGAGTGCGGTCTTGGCGTCCGCGCCGGACTTTAGACGCACGAACTCGGCGTTCGGGCCGGCTGGGGACAGGTTGAACTGATTGCGCACCGACGCGGGAAGAAGCTGGTAGGGCACGAATGCTCCCGTTCCCATGGACGCGTGGCCGGTGACGCCGGCGACTCCCACCGCGGGCATGGTGGTTGTGCCGACGATGCGCAGGAGGTGCGAGGTGGTCGTCCCGTAACGCACCGTGACGGTGTCGCCAACCGACTTGTGGAGCTGGGCCAGCGTGCCTGGACCGAGCACGATCTGGCCCGGCCCGTCGAAGCCGTGGCCGGTCAGGATCGGTGGCGCCACCGATGCCCCGGGTGAACCACCAAGGACGGGCACCGTCAGGTCGTCGATCCGCAGGTTGCCGAACCAGTACCCGGACCAAGCCGCCACGCTCGGATCGTGGTCGAGCAGCCTCGCCGACTTCGCGGCAGGGATGTCGCCGGGCCCGCCTCCGGCGATCAAGGCGTAGTTCCAGTTCCATCCGTAGAGGCGGGGGTGCGAGATGAGGGAGTTGAGGCTGGAGCCGAACACCATGGTGGCGCTGATGACCACTACGGCCAGGGTCGTAGCGAGGATGGCAGAGCGCACCGGCACAGCCTCGCCCTCCGCCCCCGGGTCGAGCGCGAAGCGGATGCCGGTGACCGCTGAGACGGGCAGGTTGCCTGTGGAGGCGGCGCTTTCTATGCGCGAAGGCGCGCGGGGGTGGCGGGTCCTGGCACGCTGTGGCACTCGCTGCACGGCCACCACGATCGCCACGGACCCCAGCACCACGACGAGCATGGCCACTCCGAGGCCGAGCACAGCCCAGTCGAGGGCCACTCCAGGGTGGGGATAGTACGGACGCACCGGGCCTAGCGGTGCCAGCGGGGAGAGCGCCACGGCGACGGCGGCGGCCAGCAGTGCGCCCACCACGACGGCGCCCATGATCCCGAGCAGCCCATCACCCGCGGTCATCACGGGGTCGGCGCCGATCGCGCGCAGGGTGCGCTCCTCCGGAGCCCAGAAGCCCAATTGCCGACCGATTACCTGACCCGCGATCACGATCGCGGCCAGCCCGGCGATGAGGCCGAACACTCCCAGTGCTATGGCCTCCGGCTTGATGGCGTTCTGGGCTTTGGTGACGTCGATGGAGGTGTCGTAGAAGTCGTAGGGGAGTACGGGCGGGATGACCCGCTCGATCTCCGCCTCGACGGCCGGCACGTCGCGGCTTCCCTGGTCGAGCTGCAGGTAGGTGAACGAGTAGTTCGCACAGCAGTTGCCCAGTCGCCGGGTGAGGGCCGGCGTGAGGATGACAGTCGTTGGGCCGTTGGCGTCGATTTCGTCCTGTACGACGGCGTTGTTGAGGATGACGGTCCCGACAAGGGTGAGTCTCTCGTGCAGCGCTGGCAGCGGAGGTGCGCCCGTTGTCGACTCGAACTGGGCGTCAGTGTAGGTGCCCCAGGTGACGGTCTGCCCGACGTGGAGGCCCAGGGATTTGGCGGCACCCACGGTCATCATGATCTCGTTGACCCGCTTCGGGTCGGCCATCCGTCCCTGTACGACGGTGACCCGGTCCTGGTTGAAGTAGAGCCCGTCGACGCTTCCCTCGACGTTCATGTTTGCCTTCTCGCCCGCCGCCGTCGGCTGCCCGTTCGCTCCAGTCGGCACGCTGTAGATATCCGAGTAGCTTTCGGCCCGCCGCACGTCGGGAAGGCGGGCGATGGTGGCCACGAGGGGGCCGTTGTAGCCGGTGGTGTACCCGAGCGCCGGATTCCACAGCGCCGTGCCGAGGCTCAGGTTGGACGGGTTGGTGCTGGCGAGGAAGGTAGGGAAGGAGGACTCGGTGCGCCGGGCGGCGGCGAGGGCTCCCATGGAGAGGCCGCCGACCAGCCCGATCAGCAGGACTAGCGACAGGTAGGCGCCCCAGCGGTGCCGGAAGGTGCCCTGGAAGCGGTAGCGCGAGAATTCGAGTAGCTGCCCGGTCACTTGCCTAGCCAGCCTCAAACTCAGCTCGTGCCAACCTGACCCCCGATTGCAGTCTGCCCGAGAGCCGCAAATCGACCAAGGTGGCTACCCCAACGCCGTGGCGTCGTACCACCACTACACCGGCCTCCCCGCCTCCGGGCAGATCCCGGACGTAGAGCTCGTCTTGGCGGCAAGCGCCTGCCCAGTCCGCCGGAACCGCGACGTACAGAATGTTCCGCCGAAATGCCTCTGGAGCGAGTCCCGACAAGCGCGGGATCGGCGTCACGCGCTGATCAGCCGACCGTCCTGGAACCGTCTGGCGCGGGCAGGTCGATTGTCGGAAAGTCGTTCGGGGCGTCATTATGCGTTGCTCTTGAGCGCGAAACTGGGCGCACTCCCAAATGCGGCCGTCCCGGTGCTCGCGATCGTTGCCCGATCGGCAGCCGCACGTACAGGGTATGGCCTACCCGAGGGCCTGGCGCAGCCTGGTCGTGACCAACTTCTCGACGAGCGCGCTTGGCAATGGCGCATCAACGGGGAACTGAAGTGCCCCGGACGAAGTCTTGTAGTTGGCGAGTTCGTCACCAAGTTCGGGGATGACCGAGCCGCTGTGAGGTAGATAGCTCAGGTGGTTCTTGAAGGCTCCAAAACCGGCGATTACCTTGCCCTGCACCCGAAAAGCTGGCAGTCCGTACGAGATGCACTGCTCTGCCTCGGGGATGATGCCGAGGATCGAAAGGCGGAGGGTGGTCAACGTGCTCCGTTTTGGTTCCTCCAGCGAGGCCAGATAGTCGTCAATCTCTTCTTTGGACACAGCCGCTGCTCTCATTTGGCGGTGTTGACGGAACACCGCGTCCACAATCATCGCTTCGGGACCGTCCAGTGAGGTGGGCCCGCTGGCTGGCCGTCTGTGGTCTGGCATCCGGGTGCTGGGCATTCCGCTTCCTCGCCACGTCGGTGGTCCGGTGCTGCCGGGTGCCGCTCGGCCTCAGACCCCCTGGCTGCTGGCGCCGCGATCCATAGCCTCTATACGGGCGGTCGGAATCAATCGCTGCTGCATCGGCAGCCGGCGCACGAACGATTGATCTGTCGCCACTCCCAGCCATCTCTCCCCCGTATACGGGTGTCGGGACCGCTGAAGCTGGGACGCATTCGCTTCCGTAAACCCTCTGGGTCCTAGAAGTCGCTTGCTTCGCCCTCCCTCGAGTATGGGGATGTGTCGCGGCACCGCCGTCGTGCTGCCGCTGGCCCCGGCTCGCCGGTTCGGGCATTGTGACCAGAGCTTAGGAGGCTGTATATTCAGCCAAGCGATCGATGCGGCGTAGGGGGGATGCAGCATGGCGCACGCAAGCAGCAACCGCACTGATTCGAGGAGCGAAGCGCGGACGTGGCCAGCCCGTGGCCGTGATTTGGGCGTCGCGGTGACGGGTTCACTCCGTGCCCTCCGGACCCAGCGGCCGAAGGTGGCCCTGTCCACGATCGGGCTCGGAGTCGTCGTCTCGGTCGGGCTGCTCCTCCCATCGGTGTCGGTGGGAGGGATTCCTGTTGCGTATCGCACGGCGACGTCGATCCCGCGTCAAACGATGCGCATCGAACCGCGCCTCGACGACAACGCGACAACAAGTGCTTGCGACGGCCAGCCGCCCAGCCCCGGGGAGCACTGCTTGCCGCTACCGGTGGAGCTGATCCTCCAGACGAAGTCCGATGCGCACGGATGCGCTCAGGCGCTGTTCATGCAGGTGCCCCTGCGCGACGACGTCACCGAGTACGGCGCGGCGTGGGGCTGGACACAATCCGATCACCCGTGGCTCTTCACCGCGACCGGTGGCCGCGACGGCAGTGGCAGCGGCCCCTATGGCGAGGAGGTCTGGTCGACGAAGGCGATCACACCACAGAACTCGGGCGTCAATGTGCACTACTTAG
>JBKQUU010000248.1:0-3151 GCA_052325485.1 Acidimicrobiales bacterium
AGATTCGTATCGTCTGAAGGATGAGTGGATGCCGACGGAAGTTTTGTTTATCTTGGTTATGGTGCCCACTCAATATGAGGCGCGCAATGTGCGGGACGTGTTTCGTGGGATTAGCGGGGAGCCTCAACGGCCTACAATGACGTTTTGTGGTGGACGGTCGAAGTTATGAGACCGTCCTGGTTCGTGGAGCCGTCGGTGGTCGTTCAAGGAGCACAGAGCTCTGGTCGTCGACACGACGACTGTCTAATGGTCGTTTGAGCGCGCTATATGGCTGGGAGCGCACTCGGGCCGGTCAATATGGCCAGCAGGCCCCCGCAGGACGATAATAGCGACGGGCACTGGGGGGCGCGGCGACATGGACTGAGCCCAAACCGCACACGCCGGGCCTGGTCGCTCCTGGTCTCAAGACGTCGCTCTCTGAGCTCCGAGCGGACCGCGAGCGCGGGCTCTCTTATCCTCGTCAGCCGCTTCGCCGCGGCCGCGGTGCTTAACTACGCCTTCGGCGTAGCCCTGGCCTGGGTCTTGGTCCCTGGCTCGTTCGGAACTGTTAGCGGGGTGCAAAACGTCCTGCTCCTCGCGGCAGGGGCGTTCGCCGCGGGCATGCCGTGGGCGCTAGCCACGCGTATCGCCGATACGCATGGCCAGCCAAACGCCGCCGCCCCCCACTTCCGTACCGCCCTAGTTGGCAACGTTGTTTTCGGCGCCCTGCTTGGCATGGGGTTCTTCGCTGCGCAGGTCGCGGGGGCGGACATCGTCCGCTCGCACTCTTACGTATTGGCACTGGTCGTGGCGGTCGAGATGCCGCTGATGGCACTGAACACAGTGCTGGCCGGGGCGGCACAAGGCAGCCGCAGGTTTGGGGGCCTCGGCACGATGCAGGCTGGAGAGATCCTCATCAAATGTATAGCCGGTCTGTTCTTCGTGATCGTGCTCCACCTCGGCCCGGTGGGAGTCTGCCTAGGGTTTGTGGCCGGCAGCGTCGGTTCGGTGATGATCGGCCTGCGGACGGACAGGGGTCTCATGCCCGGTCGAGGCCCATTCGCACGCCTGGATTTTGTCCGGTCCTCCGGCGCCATCTGGTTGGCATCGGCGTCTTTCATCTTTCTCATCACGGCTGACCTCTTGGGCTTGGGCCTGGTGGGCCGTGCCGCCGGCGTCACTACAGGAGCGATAGCGCTCTACCAGGCGTGCGGGATCTTGGCGCGGGCGGTCTACTACGTGACAGATTCCCTCGTCGACGCCGTGTTCCCCTTCCTGGTAGGAGCCAGGACCAAGACAGAGTCGCACGGTTGGTTCATGACGGCCGTCGGCTGGGTCCCGCTGGCGATCGTCCCGGTCCAGCTCGGGCTCATTGTGGCTCCGGGGCCGCTGCTGCGGCTCTTCTTCCCGCCGTCCTATGCCAGTGCGCAGACCCTGCTCCGGGTGCTGGCCTTCGGGACACTCTTCGCCCTAATGGCCAACATGCTGATCAAGGCCGTGATCGGCATTGGTCGGGGGCCGAGCGCAGGCCGGCGGATGCCGTTCGCCGCAGCCGCCGAGGTGGTCGGCCTCATTGTCCTGGTGCCCCGTTACGGCGCTGTCGGTGCGGCTTGGGCTTTTTGCCTCGGTAGCGTTGTAGCGGTCGCACTCGTCGGCCCACTGTACGTCCGCGCCCAGGAGGTTCGGCCATTGCGTCCCCGGTCCGGGGCCCTCTACCTGGCGGCATTGGTCCCGACGGTGGGCATACTGCTTGTGGCGCAGAGGGCGCCCCAGCTCGAGGCTGTGGTCCTGGTCACTATCGCTCTGTCCGTTTTCTGCGTGCCGGCTCGGATGGTCGGCGTGCTCACGGAAAGCCATGTCGCGTGGCTTAGGGCTGCTCGGCGCCGCGTTAGGGCCCAATTGAGCTCCTCGACGGTGCCACGACATTCGCTTCTGGTCACCGGGCGCCAGACGCCACCGACGGGTGTCACAACGGATATGGTCGGCGGGTGGAGCGCAAAGCAGTACAGTCCTCGCCACCTGCAGGGACCGGTCATGGCGCGCCCTGATCGGCCCGTACCAGATCTGGGGACGGTGTAGTGAAGAGGATCCCGGCGCCGCCGGAGCACATGGCGGTCCCGCTCCACCTTCGGTCGCCGGGGGGCGGCGTGGTTCCGAGCTCGCCACCTCCTCGGGCGGGTGCCCAGCCGCTCAGACCGCTGCCTGTACGGCTCGGGGCGGCACCGGTCAGCAGCCGTGCGGGCCGCCCCCGGCACATGCGGGTCCCGCAACACCTCCGGCCATCAAGGCGCAACCCTGGTCAAACCTCCCCATCGGGAGGGACCGCTTACGGCACCTTGCGGTTGGACAGGGCGGAAATTGGCCCTATCAAGACGGACGTGGCGGCGCGGCATGCGGTGGCCGGCGCTCCGAGCGCAGTCCGGCCGAGGGAGCGGAGGTTCCGCGACGAACGCGTCCTGCTCTTTGGCTGTACCGCCTTGGCCGTGTTCGCCCTCTTCTACAACGTTTTCACTGCGCCCGACATCTTCGAGGACGAGCTCGCGTACACGATGGCGGCCAGGAATGTTGGGATAGCAGGGCACCTGACATGGTCCAACATCCCGATATTGACTCATCCTCCGCTGTTCTATGTCTTGCAGGCCGGCTGGCTCATGCTGACTGGTCACGACCAGGGCTCGCTCCTCGCCGCGCTGCAGGTGGCCCGCCTGTTCTCGGCCGCGGCCGCCGCGGCCAGCGTGCTGCTCGTGGCCGGCCTCGCCTACCGGCTGGCTCCGTACGCCAGGTTGCGCCGGCGTCAATGGCTCGCCGTCCTTGTGGCTGTGATAGCCGCTCTCGACCCGGTGCTCGTGCGCTATGGCCGTCAAGTCATGATCGAGCCGTTCGCGTTAGCTGCGTCGTTGCTGGTGTTGCACGCCGCGTGGTCACTTCGCAACCGGAAGTTCCAGTACGTATGGGTGACCGGGGTATTGACCGGGCTCGCCTTGTTGACAAACGAGATCACCGTTTTCATTGTCGCCACCCCGATCCTCTTCGCCCTTTTACAACGAGACCGTTCCCTGCTCCGCCGGTCCCTGGCGGCCTTCGCCATCGGTCTTGGGTTTATGTCCCTGTGGTTCGTCTGGGCCGTGGAGATCGGTATCGGCGGGACCTTCATCTCGTACCAAACCGTCAC
>JBKQUU010000249.1:0-33400 GCA_052325485.1 Acidimicrobiales bacterium
GAGAAGACGCCGGTGAGGTTCGTCTCCAGCAAGCTCCGCCAGCTCTCATCGGTGAGCTGGCCCATCCGCCGCTCGGGGATGTTGGTACCGGCACAACAGACGAGGGCGTCGAGAGGGGCCTCCTGGCCGATCTCGTCCACCAGTGCCTCTACGGCGGCGGTGTCGGTGACATCGAGCGGACGGACAGCGAGCAGCCCCGTACCCATCCGGTCCGCTCCCAGGCGCTCCTCGGCCAGGCCGGCCCGGCGGGCCACGGCATAGACGCGGGCGCCGGCGTCGACCAACGCCGCCGCGGTGGCCAACCCGATGCCACTGGTGGCGCCTGTGACCAGTACTCTGCGCCCGGCCAATGGGCGCAGCCCGACGCTCATCGGCCTGAGCCCGCCCCCGGTCGGAGGACGACCTTCATCAGACCGGGAGCGCCCGAACGCAAGCGCTCGAACCAGCCGGCGCCCTCTGACAGGGGCGCCACGGCGCTGATCAGCGGTCCAACGTCGACCTTGCCCGAGCTCAACAGCTCGATGCACTCGGGGTACTCGCCCGCAGAGGCGCAGGAGCCATAGAGGGTGAGCTCCCGGGTCACTGCCGCCTGCAAAGGGAGGTCCACCAACGGGGCGAGGTTGCCGACGAGGCCGACCCGGCCCCCCTTGCGGACCGACGCTATGGCCGTCTGGACGGCCCCCGTCACGCCTACGACCTCAAAGGCCAGATCGGCCCCGGCGCCGCCGGTCCGTTCCCGGACGGCGGCAGCGACGGCGTCGGCCCCGCCCGAGACCACCTCGGCACCGAACCGCTCGGCCAACGCCAGACGGCCGGCGTCGAGGTCGGCACCGATAACGCGGTCACACCCGTAGGCGCGCAGCGCCTGGACGACGAGAAGCCCGACCATCCCCGTGCCGACCACGACGGCCGTGTCGCCGGGCGAAACGCCGGCCCGGCGGACGGCGTGGACGGCGACCGAAAGGGTCTCGAGCAGGGCCGCCCGCTCGAAGCTCAACCCGTCGGGGAGCCGGTAAAGGATGCGGGCGGGAACGGCCACGTAATCGGCGAAGGCGCCGTCCCGGCGGTACTCCTCGCACGACACTCCGAGCACGCGTCGGTCGTCGCACAGGTTTACCTGACCTTGACGGCAGAAATGGCACCGGCCGCACGACACCGTGGAGTCGAAGGTGACCCGCTCGCCTTCGGCCCAGCCCTTCACCTCGGCACCCACCCGGGCGATCACACCCGCCGCCTCGTGGCCCATCACGATCGGCGGGCGGCGGCGCCCGGTGCTGCCGTCCATACCGTGGACATCGCTACCGCAGATCCCGCAGGCGGCCACGGCGACCAGGACCTCGTCGTCGGCCATCGCCGCCAGCGGTACGTCGGCGTAGTCGAAGTGGCCCGGTCCGGTAAGGACCAGAGCTTTCATCCCTGCCAAGCTGGCCATGATGGCCCAGGCTACTCTGCTCCGGGGAACCCACCGAGGAGCGTGACACAAACGTGAGGACACTCGAAGTTCGGGACCCGCGGCTGAGGGCGATCGTCAGCGAAGGACCGGTCGTGAAGAGAGCCGGAGGTTTCGAGTTCACCGAGGGACCGGTCTGGAGCCCGGCCGGGACCCTCGTTTTCAGCGACATCCCCGCCAGTACGCTGTACGAGTTGGACCCGGCGACCGATCAGGTCACCTGCTACCGCAAGCCGAGCCACAAGGCGAACGGCAACACTTATGACCACCAGGGCCGCCTGATCACCTGCGAGCACGCCACAAGCCGGGTCGTGCGGGAAGAGGCCGATGGTTCGCTCACCGTCCTCGCCGCCGAGTACGCCGGGGCCGAGCTCAACAGTCCCAATGACGTGGTCGTGGACGAGGCCGGCGGCATCTGGTTCACCGACCCTCCGTACGGGCGCATGGACCTCCCCGAAGGCCACCCCCGGCCCTTTTCCCAGCCCGTCTATGGCGTCTACCGGCTCGACCCGGGCGACGGCTCGCTCACCCTGGTGGCCGATGACTTCGAGCGCCCCAACGGCCTGTGCTTCGCCGATGACGAGAGGGTGCTGTTCGTGAACGACACGTCGAGGATGCACATTCGTCGCTTCGAGGTGCGGGGCGCCAACCTAAGCGGCGGCGAGGTCTGGGCACGGGTCGAAGGGACCGGCGCTGGCGCGCCCGACGGGATGAAGGTGGACAGCGAGGGCAACCTGTTCTGCTGCGGTCCCGGGGGCGTGCACGTGTTCAGCCCCGACGGGCAGTGCCTGGGCGTGGTCCTCGTGCCCGAGGCCGTGGCCAACTTCAACTGGGGCGACGAAGACGCCAAGACGTTGTACTTGTGCGCGGTCACGGGCCTTTACAGCTGCCGGGTGCTGGTCCCCGGGCCGGCGGGCACGGTCACGCCAACGGCTCTATGAGCCAGTCGGCCTCGAAGGTGGGCCTTTCGCCGGCCCTGGCCCGTAACTGCAGGCGGTGGGGCGAGCTCACGAAGACGATGTCGGCCTGGAACTCGTCGGCGCTCGTCCAGCCGCCGGTCACGGCCACCGCCGGCAACAACTGGTGGACGCCCGGCGAGCGGAAGCCGGGCAGCTCGCCTTCGGTCCAGCGGCCCGGCTGGAGGTCGAAGGAATGTCCCGCGCCGTTCATGACGAGGGTGAGCCGAGTGCCGTCGGCGTCGGCGGGCCCGACCCGCACGGCGCTGAGACGGGCGGTGAACACGGGCCGGGGCCCCGTCCGGGTGAAGGTAACCTCGGGGCGGGGGGGACCGGGCTGGGGGTGACCTGGGCCGGGGGGACGGGCGCCGGCCCCGACGACGACGGCGGTCGAGAGGTGCGCCAAGCGGTCGGCCAAGCGGCGCTCGGCGGCGTGGTCGACCGGGGCGTCGCCCAGGAGCGCCGGGAGCAGGTGCTCCCAGAACAGGTCGATCTCGAGCTGCATGTCTTCGACTTGGGAGGTGCAGGCGATGACCGCGTCCGCCCCCGGTACCACCACACAGAACTGGCCGAAGGCGCCATCGCCGCGGTAGGCGTCATGGCGGCTCACCCAGAACTGGAAGCCGTACCCTTGCTGCCAGTCCGGGCCCTCGGGACGCCCGGAGTTGTCTACCTGCTTGACGCGGGCTTGGGCGACATAGCTTTCCGGTACCAGCTGGCGGCCCTGCCAGCGTCCGCCCTGGAGGTACAACTGGCCGAGCTTGGCGATCGACTCGGTCACCAGGTGCAGCCCCGAGAAACCCAGGTCGACCCCTTCGTCACTTTGTAGCCACCGGGCTTGTTCTATCCCGAGCGGGTCGAGGAGACGGGGGCGCAGGTAGTCGACCAGTCGTTGGCCCGTCAGCTTGGTGATAATGGCGGACAGGGTGTAAGTGCAGCCCTGGTTGTAGCAGAACAGGGATCCCGGCTCCGCGTCCGGTGGCAACGAAAGGAAGCTGCGCACGATGTCCGGGCCGCCACCGGCCAGCGCCGGCCAGGTGTCGGCGGCGTGGCCGCTGGCCATGGCCAGAAGGTGCCGCACCTTCATGCCCGTAACGTACGGGGAGGCGCCCACCGGCACCTTGTCCGGGAAAAAGCTCACCACCGGGTCGTCGATCGACAGGAGCCCCTCGGCCTCGGCCATGCCGATGGCCGTCGACGTGAAGCTCTTGGACAACGAGTACAGCAAGTGGACGAGGTCGGCTCGGTACGGGGCCCACCAGCCCTCGGCCACGACGTGGCCGTGACGGACCAGCATGAGCGAATGCAGGTCGAGGCGGGCGGACGCGGCAGCGTCCAAGAAGGCGAGCACGCCGGCGGCATCGACGCCCTGGGCCGCGGGAGATGATCGAGGCAGAGAGCTGGGGGTCACGCGCTCAAGGGTAATGCGTCGGCCGGTCCAGGTATAAAATCGGCCTTCTTACTGGTAAAGAAAGGGAACGACCAGATGGTTATGAAGTACCGCCGGCTCGGTAGGTCCGGCCTCAAAGTAAGTGTCCTGTCTCTTGGTTCATGGGTGACCTTCGGCCCCCAGGTGCGTGATCATCAAGCCGTGGAGTGCATGGGAGCGGCCTACGAAGCCGGGGTCAACTTCTTCGACAACGCCGAGGTTTACTCCGGCGGCGAGTCGGAGGAGATCATGGGCAAAGCCATCGCCACGCTGGGCTGGCCGCGCTACAGCTACATCGTGTCGACCAAGCATTTCTGGGGCATTCACGACCTCCCGAACATGAAGAACACCCTCAATCGCAAATACCTGCTGCAGGGTATCGATGGCTCGCTCGAGCGCCTCGGTCTCGACTTCGTGGACCTGATGTTCTGTCACCGGCCCGATCCCGAGACCCCCATCGAGGAGACGGTGTGGGCCATGTCCGACATCGTCAGCTCAGGCAAGGCTTTGTACTGGGGCACCTCCGAGTGGTCCGGGGAAGAGATCCGCGCCGCCTGGGAGATCGCCGAGCGCCACCATTTGCACAAGCCCGTGGTCGAACAGTCTCAGTACAACCTGTTCACCCGGGAACGGGTCGAGGAGGAGTACGCCCGCCTTTATGAGGACATCGGCCTCGGCCTCAGCATCTGGAGCCCCCTGGCTTCGGGCCTTCTGACAGGGAAGTACGTTGGGGGCATCCCCGACGACAGCCGGGCGGCGCTGCCTGGTTACGAATGGATCCGACAGGCCCTGACCGACGAGGGCCGCAATGCCAAAGTGCAGCAGCTGAGAGCCGTCGCCGAGGAGCTCGGCGCGTCCCTGGCCCAGCTGTCCTTGGCCTGGTGCGCGGCGAACCCCCATGTTTCCACGGTCATCACCGGGGCCAGCCGGGTGGAGCAGGTGCGGGAAAACCTGGGCGCCCTCGAGGTGATCGACCGTCTTACCGACGACGTCCTGGACAGGATCAACCGGATAATGGCCGGCTGAGCGGGCCGTCGGCTCAGCCGAGAAGGTCCTGGTCGAAAAAGCTCTCGTCCGGCCCTTCCGCTTGCTCGGCATGGCTGTTGCTGGGGCTGGCGGCAGGGGCGGGCGTAGCGGCCGTGGTGGGACCACGCCCGGCGAAGCGGGGGCCGCCGATGGCATTGCCGGAGGAGACCCGGACCGGCGGCCTTTCGCCAACGGGCCCCCCACCGGCCAGGTTGGCGCCGGCGAAGGTCACCCCTGCTCCCGCGGCGGCGCCGGGGGAGGTGGCCGGGCGAGCTGGGTGGCGGTTGCCCGTGCGGCGCTTATCGGGCCCCCCAGGGGCGGCTTTGCCTCGACCGGGCGGGGTCGCCTCGAGGGCCGTCACCGGACCGGACGGGTCGTCGTCCTTGTCGGTTATACCGGACAACTTCTGGCGGCCCGACGCCACTGTCTTCAGCGTCCGCTCCAGCACGATCTCGAAATGGGCGAGCTTTTGGTCGGCGTAGTCTTCCGCCTCGAGGCGCAACCGCCGGGCTTCGTCGCGCGCCTCTTCTACCACCCGGCGCGCCTGAGCCTGGGCCTCCTTCAGGATTTCGGTGCGCTGCACGAGCCTTTGAGCTTCCGACCGGGCCGCCTCCACCAGTTCGTCGGCTTGGCGCTTGGTGGCGGCCAGGAACTCCTCGCGTTCTTTAAGCATCCACCGGCCCTGGCGCACTTCCTCGGGCAGGCGCTCGCTCGCCTCCCTCAGTAGCTCGAGGATCTCGTCCTTGTTGTCGAGTTTCACCGATGACGACAACGGCAGCGCCCGGGCCCCCGAGATCATCCCCGCCACCCGGTTGAGGAGCGCCTCTGTCTCGGGGAGGGGAGCTCCGGCGCCGGCCGCATTGCTCGTGGAGCTCATAGACCGAACTTCTCCTTCATGACGGTGAACACCGGTGCCGGGACCATGGCCCCCACCCGGTCCGCGCCCCCGTAGCACATGAAGTCACGGAGCCACTTGGAGGCTATGAACGAATAAGCCGACGAGCAGGGTACCAGGAGGGTCTCCAGGCCCGAAACAGCTTTGTTGATCTGCGCCTGCTGCAGTTCGGACTCGGCGTCGGAAGAAACGCGCAAACCCTTTATGATCACTTCGGCCCCCTCGGCGCGGGCAATGTCGACCACCAGGACATTACTGTCCTGCTTGCTCAGTTCGACGTTGTCCAGATGAGCGACGGACGCGGCGATCATCGAACGGCGCTCGTCCATACTGAACACGGCGGGCGCTTTCTGGCGGTTGGGGCCCGGTGCTATAACTATGCGCTCGAACAGGCGGCTCGCCGTTTCGACGATCTCCAGGTGACCCTTATGGAAGGGGTCGAACGACCCCGGGAACAACGCTGTCCTCATACCTCGCCTCTGTCGCGCAAACAGGCCAATGTAACGAGGGTACCTCCGTAGCGCTTAGCCCGCAGCGCTTGCCAGGCCGGGGGCAGCTGGGGTTCGGCGCGCGTCTCCAAGACCACCAGGGGTGAATAGCGGGCGAGCTCGTTCAGCAGGGCGGACCACTCCTGCCAGGCGTAGGGGGGGTCAGCCAGCACGAGGTCGACCTCTTCGAGCTTCTCCCCCGCATCCGCCTCGCCCCAGGAATGCTCCAAACCCCGGGCCTGCGCCCAGCCGAGGGCGTCGCCACAGACCACCCGGGCCCGGTCCGGGCCGTAGCCGAGCTTGGCCAGGTTGGACCGCGCCGCGGATACGGCAATGCGGGCCTGGTCGACGAACGTGGCCCGGGCCGCCCCCCGGGACAGCGCCTCGATCCCGAGCGCGCCACTGCCGGCGAAAAGGTCCCACACCTTGGCGCCGGCCAGGGCCCGGGTGCTCTCCAGCATGGAGAAGGTCGCCTCCCGCACCCGGTCGCTCGTGGGCCGCGTCCCCCGGCCGGTGGGGGCCACCAAGCGCCGGCCTCCTTTTTCGCCCGCGATCACCCGCACGTCAGGTCCGCCCCCCGACCGGCTCCCCGGTACCAGCGGGCTCCCCGGTACGGGCCGGCTCCCCGGTACGGGCGGACCGCCGGCACGGGTCAGCTCTTGAAAAGGTACTCACGGTCCTCGTCGTCCACCAATGCCCGTAGCTCGCGGGCCAGGCCCGGGTGCTCGGACAAGTCCGTCCCCTCGCCCACGATCTGGAAGGCGACCTCTCTGGCCAGGGCCACGTACTTGCGGTGCCGGCGCAGAGATGCCAGCTTCAGGTCGTTGACACCCTTTTGCCGCGTGCCCAGTATGGTGCCCTCGCCCCGCAGGTCGAGGTCGACTTCGGCCAGTTCGAAGCCGTCGTTCGTCCGCTCCAAGGCGGCCAGCCGCTCGGCGCCCTCGGGAGTGGCCGCCTCCCCGAGCAAGAAGCACCAGGACAGGGCGGCGCCCCGGCCCACCCGCCCCCGCAACTGGTGCAGCTGGGCGATGCCGAAGCGGTCGGCATCCTCGATGACCATGACGGTGGCGTTGGGTACGTCGATACCTACCTCTATGACGGTCGTGGCCACCAGGACCTGCAGGTGCCCGGAACGGAACTCGGCCATGACGGCCTGCTTCTCCGACGCCGGGAGCTGGCCGTGCAAAAGGCCGAGGCGCAAGCCCGCCAGCGGCCCGGCGGCGAGACGGGTGAGCTCCTCGCTGGCCGAGACGGCCTGGACGCGCTCCGACTCCTCGACCAGAGGGCACACGACATATACCTGGTGGCCGGCGGCGACTTCTTCTCTCACCGTTGCCCACGCCCCCTCGACGTCGAGGGGACCGCGCGCCCACACCGTTTTCACCGGCGTGCGCCCGGGGGGCAACTCGTCCAGGACCGTGGTGTCCAGGTCCCCATAGACCGTCATGGCCGCCGTGCGGGGTATGGGCGTGGCCGTCATGACCAGCACATCAGGCACGAGGCCATCGGCCTTTTCCCGCAACGCCGAGCGCTGCTCGACCCCGAAACGGTGCTGCTCGTCGATGACGACCATACCGAGGCGGGAAAAACGCACCGCCTCGGTCAATAAGGCGTGGGTGCCCACGACCAAGTCGACGTCGCCGGCCGCCAAACCGGCCAGCAGTTTGGCCCGGTCGCCGGCCGAGGTGCGGTTGGTGAGCAGTTCGGTGCGGACCTGCCTGTCGCCCCACAGGGACGCCGGGCTCGGCACGGAGAGCCCCGACAGCATGGCCGAGAGCGACATATGGTGCTGTTCGGCCAGGACTTCGGTCGGCGCCATCAGCGCACCCTGGTAGCCGCCGGCCACTGCCGTCAACAACGACCACAACGCCACGAGCGTCTTGCCGGCGCCGACGTCGCCCTGCAGGAGCCGGTGCATGGGCACCGCTTTGGCCATGTCCGCCTCGATTTCAGCGATGGCGCGTTCCTGCGCCCCCGTCAGGGGGAACGGGAGGCTGGAGCGGAAATTCGCCATCAGCCCCGACCCGGTCCGGTGGGAAATGCCTTTGGCCTCACGTTCCACCGCCCGCTTGCGCATCACCAGTACCAGTTGCAGCCGAAGCAGCTCGTCGAAGCCCAGACGGCGCCGGGCCGCGTTCTTGGCCGCCACCGACTCGGGTTGGTGCACCTGCCACATGGACCAGTCCCGGCCGGTAAAACCGTATCGCTCCAAGGGCTCGGCCGGTACGGGGTCCTCGAGCCCTCCCGCCCACTGCAGGGCTTCCAGGACGCAGGAGGCGATCTCCATGGACGAAATGCCGGCCTTTTCGGACTGCGGGTATATGGGGATGACCCGGCCCTTCCATTCGCCTTCGACGACGTCGACCGATGGGTTCGACATCTGCCGCCGGCCCCGGAAGGTGGTGACCTTGCCCGAGACGGCGACCTCCATCCCTTCGCCGAGGGATTGCGCCCGCCACGGTTGGTTGAAGAACGACAGGCTCAAATAGCTGCGCTCGTCGGAAACGTCGACGATCACGACCGGCTTGGCTCCCCGGCGGGACGGCAGGCGGTGCACCCGGCGCACCACCGCTACCACCGTGGCCTCGTCGCCCTCGGTCAGCTCGGAGATGGGGACCTGGGTGGTACGGTCCAAGTAACGGCGAGGATAATGGGTTATCAGGTCCAGCACCGAGACGATGCCCATCTCCTCCAGGGCCGCCGCCCGCGTCTTCTTAGGGCCGCGGTGCGGTCCCCGTACGGGGCGCTGAACAGTCCGCAAAACGTTTATGGGTGCGTCGCCCAGTTCGGCCAGGCTTTTCAAGCGCGTGTCATTCGATGCTGAAAAGATAAGGGTAAAGAGGCTGGCCGCCGTGGTGTACCTCGGAGGTGAGGCCGGGCCGGTTCTCCGAGAGCCACTCGACGACGCGGCGGGTATCGGCCGGGTGCGACCCCTCGCCCTCGATTATCGTCACTATCTCGTAGTCCCTGCCTTCGGGCACGAGCAGGGCGAGCAGGGCGATGGCCGCCTCCGCCGGTCCCCCCGGCCCGGGCGACACGACCAATATCCCCTGGCGCGACAACCCGAGCCAGTCGCCTTCGTTCACCGGCCCGGCCGCGGTGACGGCGGGACGCGACGCTTGGGCCACTTCACCGGCCACGACCCGCAAGGCCGCCGCCGTCATGTTGTCGGCGTTGGTGTCGACGTCCGCCTCGGGGTCGTAGGCCAGCAGGGCGGCAAAACCCTCGGGGATACCGGGCGTCGGCACCACCCGGACCTTTTTTTGCGAATGGGCGGCCGCCTGCTCGGCTACAGGCACGACGTTGACGTTGTTGGGCAGGACGATGACCTGCTCGGCCGGGACGGCGGTAATGGCGTCGAGCACCTCCGCCGTCGACGGGTTGGCGGACTGGCCGCCCGAGACGAGCCGGCGGGCACCGAGGGAGCGGAGTATCCGTTTGACCCCATCGCCGGCACAGACGGCGACCACGGCGCAGTTGACAGGCTCTTCCGGTGCTTCGAGCTGGCGGCCTGACGCCTCCGCCTCGCGCACCCAACGCTCCTCTTCCACCTGGTCGCGGAGGTCGGTCACCCTTATCTGGCGGGGCCGGCCGATCTCGATGGCCGCCTCTATGGCCTCGCCGACATCGTCGGTATGGATGTGGCAGTTGTACAGGCCGTCGCCTCCCACGATGACGACCGAGCCCCCACAGCTCTCCCAGACAGAGCGGAAGGCGGGCACGGACTCGTCCGGCGCCTCCAGAAAGAACATCACCTCGAAGCGCAGTTCGGCCTCCTCCCCGTCCCCCCGGGCGCCGCGGCCGGCGGCCGCCGCCCGCCTCCCGGCGTCGTCGGTGGGCCCGGGCCTGGTGGCGCCCAGGGCACCCGCCCCGGCCGGGGCCGGAGGGGCCGAGACTTCCCGGCCGTAGAGGACGTAAAGAAAGCTGTCGAAGAGCAGGAGCAGCCCCGCTCCCCCGGCGTCGACCACGCCGGCCGCCCGCAACGCCGGCAATTGCTCGGTGGTCCCGTCCAGGGCGCGGGCGGCCGCCTCCCGGGCGCCTTCGAGCACTTCGGCCAGGCCGGCCGCGGCAGGCTGGGCGGCTTGCTCGGCCCCCCGGGCGGCGGCCCGGGCGACGGTGAGGATGGTGCCTTCCACCGGGTTGCTGACGGCGGCGTAGGCACTGTCGCTGGCCCGGGACAGGGCTTCGACCACATCGGCCGGCCCGAGGCTGTCCCCAGTCCCGAACGCGCTGGCCAGGCCGCGCAGGACCTGGGACAAGATGACGCCCGAGTTGCCGCGGGCGCCCATGAGCGAACCATGGCTGAGGCACTGCCCGAGCGTCGCCATGTCGAGGGGGAGGGGGGCGGCGTCGACCTCGGCCTGTACGGCTTCCAGCGTCAAGGCCATGTTGGTGCCGGTGTCGCCGTCGGGCACCGGGTACACGTTGAGGCGGTTGAGGGCGGCCCGGTGGGTGACCAGGGCATCGCGGTAGGCACGCACGACAGAGGCGAGATCCGGTGCCGTTAGGCGGTCAGGTGCCGTGAGGCTATGTACTGCTCCCATGGGGCGGCTCTTGTCTGTGCGGTACTTCCTGGTGGTGCCGGATTAGGGCGACCGGAGCGGCGGCCCTAGTCAGGGTACCCGCTTGGCCCTGCCGGGACCACTATCCGCCACCCTTACGGCGGGCGGAAAAGCCGTGGCCGGCAGCCTCGGGGGCGCCGGCCAGGAGCACGGACGGGTAGAGGCGCTCCCAGGATGGTATCCTCGAACTCCCATGGCAGCGGTTTGTGAAGTTTGTGGCAAGCACTCGTCCGTCGGCATGAGCGTCAGCCACTCGCACCGGCGTACCAAGAGGCGTTGGTACCCCAACATCCAGCGAGTGCGGGCGGTCGTGGGCGGGAGCCCGCGCCGCCTGAGCGTGTGCACGTCCTGCATCCGCGCCGGCAAGGTGACCAAGCCGGCAAGGTGACCAAGCCGGCCCGGTAACGCCGGGCCGTAGTTAGGCCCGCACGCAGGTAAGCCCGTACGATAGGCGGCTAAGTCGGTGGGCTAAGTCGGTGGGCTCGGTCGGCGGGCTGGGTCGGAAGACCCCTAGGGGCGCCTGAGCGAGTTCGCCTCGAGCAATGACATCACGTCCTCGCTGCGGAAGCGGAGGTGGCCCCCCACCGTGCGCAGGCACGCCAGCTTGCCCGAAGCGGCCCAGTTGATGACCGTGCGTTCGGTGACGTCGAACAGCGCCGCCACCTCGTGGCTGCGCAGGAGCGAATGCCCGTCCGCAGTCTGCTTGGTGCTGGTGGTGTGCTCGGTCAGACCGGGAGGACCAGGCAGGCTGTCGGTGGCCCGGTGAGCAGACAGCGCACCGCTCACGAGGCGGCCGATGGCCACCATGGCCGCCCGCTCCCGACGGGAAAGCTCCCGGGGCTCGGTGTCCAGTACCGAGAAGATGGCGTTGACGTCTCCGCTGGGGCCCAACAGAGGGATGGCGAGCAACCACCGGATGCCCAGGTTGGACCGGGCCAGCCGGCTGTGGGCCAGGGCAGGGTTGCTGCCGGGGTCCGTGACCTCGACCGGCTCGCGCCTTCCGGCAATTATCGAGAAGAGCTCGGGATCCTCCAGGGCGTCGCGTTCGGCCCCGAAGGACAGCGTGCTCCAACCCTCTCCCCGCATCACGGTGAGAAGGGCCAGCGGGCACCGCGAAGCGGTGGAGCCGACAAGGAGTAGATCTGCGAAGGCTTGACCGGCCTGGCTGACACCGTTGCCTTCCTCGCGTCGGCCGGTCGGCCGGGCCGCTATGGTCTGCGCCCCGGGCCCACCCAGGTTGAGGACACCTGGGAGAGGCCGGCGCGCCACCTGGACCGGCGAGCGCGTGAGCGTCGTGTCGGCGCCCCGCTCTAGCCGCGAGTTGGCCTGCAACACGGTAGGGGTTGCTTCACGCACGTTGCCGGTCTCCTCCTTGTTCCCGGGCAGCTCCTGAAGACTGCTCACAGCAAACGTCGGTCAGTCGATGGGGCCTCTTGAGGTAAGGACGGAGAAACCGGAAGAACGTTACGCATTCTTGGGCATTATGGCCCTGAAATGCAAAACGAAGCATAGTCGCCGCGGCGGGGGGCGCCAACTGGCGCCGGGGCGGGGCTGGGATGGGTCAAAGAGCGTGTTCCCAGCCTCTGACCTGCACCGTTGCCCCGGCGAGGAAATGACGGGACGGGCCCGCCACGCACTCACCGATCATCAATGGGGCCGGCAACCCGGCGGCGGCAAAGGCCTGGCGGGCCGACGCGCCGTCCTCGGGCGGTATGGTGAACACCAGCACGTAGTCGTCCCCCCCTGCCAGCGCTTCCTGGCTGGTGGCGCCGGGTGCCGCGGGCACCTCGGCCAGCTCGAAACCCACTCCTGACTGGCTGGCCAGCTGGGCCAGGTCGGCCAGCAGGCCATCAGAGACATCGATCATGGCTGTGGCCCCGGCGCGGCGGGCCACAGAACCCGCGACCAGCGCCGGGCGAGGCCGGGCATGGGCCCTCACGAGGGCCTCCTCTTCGGCCGTCCACGCCGGCGCGGGCCGGGCCCGCTCGGCCCCCTGAGGGCCGCGCTCCTTTAGCACCCGCAGGCCGGCGGCTGACGCGCCCAGGGCCCCGGTGACCCAGATGGTGTCCCCGGCACGAGCACCCCGCCTCAGTGCCGGCGGGCCGTCCACCGTACCCATCATGGCCACGGTCACCACCGCCTGCTGACCGGCGCTCAGGTCACCGCCGACCACCGGGCAGCGGTACTCGTCCGCCGCCGCCAGTACCCCCTCGTAGAGGCGGCCGAGGTCCTCGGGGCCGAGCCCGACAACGCTCACCACGGCAGCGAAAGGGGCCCCGCCCATGGCGGCGATGTCGCTCAGGTTGACGGCCATGGCCTTCCAGCCCAGGTCGCTCAGGGTCGTGAGCGACAGGTCGGCGTCCAGACCGGCAATGACGGTGTCGGTGGCAAGCAGCAGCCGCGCTGCCCCGGGCCCCGGCTTCAAGACGGCGGCGTCGTCGCCGAACCAGACCTCACCTGCGGGCGCCACCGGCAGGAGCCGGCGCAGGCGGGCCAACGCCTCGTGCTCTCCCCGCCCGGAGCCCTCGTCGGCATCACCAGCCATCGCTGGCGCCCGACTCTACTCGCCCGCCCGGACGCGGTACCCCCGCCCGCGGCTCTACCTCTGGGACCGCAGACCTAAATCCGGGACAGCAGCTCGGCCTTCTTGGCGGCGAACTCGCGCCGGCTTATCACGCCCCGCCGGCGCAGGTCGTCAAGCTGGCTGAGCTGTTCGGCCACCGTTTGCTCCCCGCCGGCGACGACCGGGGCCGCCACACCGCCCGCGGCCGCCCCCGCTGGCGCCGGCCCGCCCCCGCCAGACGGGTCGGCGGCCTGCCAGCTAACGGGCCCCGCCCCGCGGCGCTGGTCCAACAGACGGTAGATCTCGTTCTGGATGCTGACCGGGTGAGGCAGGTCGGGGAAAACCTCCTGGCTGTCGCGTCCCGGAGACTCGAACAGGATGTCGCCGCAGCGGAGCAACCGGTCCGTGAGCGACTGGCTGCAGGAGATGTCCGTCAGGCTGTCGAGGCGGATCTCGCGGCCGGTGCGCCGCAGGACACCCTTGCGCAGGACGAGCCTCTCGCTGGTCACGGCGAACGAGGTTGTCGCCCACCGGACATAGCGGGCCGCCAGCCACAGCACGCACACGACCAGCAGGGCGGCCAGCGCCAGCTCGGCCCACTGCGGGACCTGCTCCACCAGAGCGACCACGGCGCCGGCCAGGACGAGTACCAGGGCCGACGCCGGCCCGGCCATGTACTTCCAGTGAGGCCGGACGTCGACGGCCAGTTGCTCACCGGGGTTGAGGAACTTGCGGGGGTAACCCATGTGACGGTCTCCTTCCAGCCGGCCGCGCTGCTAGCCGAGCTTGTTGGCTATCGCCGCCGCCGAGCGCAGGGCGGAGCCGTCGGCGCCCATGGACCCCCAATGGGCACTGGGGAGACGCCGCGCCTCCTCGATCATGTCGGCCAACAAGGTGGGGAAAGCGACGGCCGCCTCGCCGGACCAAAGGTACTTCGCCAGAGAGCCGGGAATGGTGTTGACCTCGTTTACCCACCACTGCCCGCCGTCCTCGACCAGGAAATCTATGCGCCAGACGCCCCTCGCCCCGGCCAGGACGGCCACGGTCGTGGCCGCGTCCCGCAACTCCTTCTCCATTCCGGGGGCGAGTAGGGCGGGCAGCTCGCGGGGTGCGCTGACCATCCCCTGGCCGCCCAGGTACTTGTCCGAGTACGACAGGATCGGGCCGGCGCCGGCGGGGCGCAGGGGCCGGTCGAACAGCGACAGGGCCAGCGCCGGGTAGGCCCGTACCGACACGTTGACGTCGTAGGCGTCGCCGCGGAAGGGCTCGGCCACCACCCCCCGGACGGTGTGGGGACCACCCAGTTCGGCGTAGCGGACGACGTCGGCCCAGTCCTCGATGACCTCGATGCCGATAGAGGAGCCGCCGAAACGGGGCTTGACGATATAGGCGCCGCCCATGGCGTCCCAATTTGGCGCTTCGCGCCCCGGGACCACGAGCTGGCGGGGCAGCGCCGGCAGCCCGGCGCCCTGCACGACGCCCCCGAAGGCGAGCTTGTCCATGCACAGCGCCGCCGCCGCCGCCCCCGGCCCGGTGTAGGCCACGCCGGCCAGATCGAGGGCCGCTTGCAGAGTGCCGTCCTCGCCTGGGCCTCCATGGCAGCAGTTGACCAGGGCGTCGAGCTCCAGCCGGCGCTCCTTGGCCCCCAGCACGCCGGGCTTGGTCAGGAAGAAACCCCCGCCCGGCTGAGCCACAAATCGCAGCTCACGGGCCCCTTTGGGGGCGCCCTCGAGGAAAGCCGACGCCTCCAGGGTGGGCTCGACGGCGACGAACCGCTCGCCCTTGGTCCAATAGACCGCCTCCACGCCGGCCCGGCCCGCCGTGACCAGGGCGCGGGCGGCCTGCAGACCGGTCAGGACGCTGACATCGTGCTCGGGCGACGGACCACCGAAGATAACTGCCACCGTGCCCTGCCCCGTGGGGACGCCCGCTGCGCTCACTGGCCCAACGCTAGTTGGCCTATGGGTAATGGTCAGGGAGGTCGTTCTCGTACAGGACGGCGTCGGCGGGGCCGAGGTGGGCGGACACCCACCCGACGGCGGCCTTGCGGTCCCGGGCGCGGCGCACCGGGACGCCGGCGGCCTTGGCCCCCGCCATCAAGGACCGGGCATTGGTCCGGCCGACCACAATGAGCTCGGTGGCCACGGCCCCGGCGCCGGCGGCGAATTTGGCGTTCTCCTTGTCCTGGAGGGGGCCGAGCTCGACCATGCCCGGGGTGACGACGACTCTTTGGCCCGCCGGGTCACCTATTACCCCGAGGAGGGCCAGGGCCGCCTTGGCCCCGGCCGGGTTGGCGTTGTAGGTGTCATCGATGATCCTGGCCCCGTTGGCGCCGTGCTGCGCGCTGCGCCGGTGAGGGGCGCCGGGCAGCGAGCCCAAGCGCGCCGCCACCGTCCCCGCCGGCACCCCGAGGCAAAGGGCGGCGGCCACGGCGCAGGCCACGTTGCCGGGCTCCACCTCCGGTGCCGCCGGGACCAGCAAGTCCATCTCGGCGCTGACGTGAGCCGCTTGCACCCGCAGCATGCCGGCCTGGGCGGTGACGGTGACGTCGGCCCGCGGCCCCTGCGACGAGCACCGCCATACCGTCTTCCCTTCTTCTTCGGCCTTTTGGGCCAGCTGCGCCAGGAGGGGGTAGTCGACATTAAGGACGGCCGCCGACGCCTTGTCCAGGATCTCGGCCTTGGCTTCGGCGATGCGCTCGAGACTGCCCATCCGCTCCAGGTGCACCGGCCCGATGGCAGTGATCACGGCCACCTCGGGGCGCGTCCAGGCGCACATGGCGGCTATCTCACCGACGCCGTAGGTCCCCATTTCGGCCACGAACACCTGGGTGCCGGTGGCCAGGTGCTCGTTTATGGCCCGGGCCAGGCCGGCCTTGTTGTTGTAGCTAGCCGGCGTGGCGACGACCGAGAAAGTCCCGGCCACCAGGTGAGCCACGTAGCCCTTGGTCGTCGTCTTGCCGTAGGAGCCGGTGATGGCCACCACCCGGGGGGCGACAGCGCGCAGGCGTTGGCGCGCCCTGTCGACGTACGGCCGCAGCAGGCGCACCTCGACCGGCTTGACCAGCACCAGCGCCATGTCCATGAGCACAGGGGCACCGAGGGCGCAGATGGCTACGGCACTGAAGGCGGCGTGCAGCCCGGCGATGGCCAGGCCGCCGACGACAATGCCGGCCAGGACGGCGGTGGTCCCGGCTAGCCGGCGCAGCCTCGACGTCCAGGCCAGCTTGGACGTCGTACCCCTGAGCTTGAGGCCCATAGGCGCGGCCCCGGCCACCAGTACGGCGGCGAAGCCGGCCGGCGGGTACCACAGGGACGCCACCGCCCCCGCGGCACCGATAACCGCCAGGGCCCGGTTAGCGCCCGTGGCCAGCCACCAGCGCCGGGCGAAACGCACGGTCGTCCCGGCCAGGTAGTGCTCGCGCTGGGCCACCCGGAGCCAACGCACACAAGCGAGGGCCAGGGCGCCGGCACCCAGGCACAGACCCAGGACGTCGACCAACGTCGTGCTCATGACGACGCCTGGGGCTGGTGGCGCAACACGGCCGCCCGCACCTCCGCCGCCACCGGCGGCGTCATGAGGTGGCCGGCGCCCGGGACCACGATGATATGGACCGGCACGCTGGCGGGCAGGGCTCCCAGAGCGGCTTTGCCCCCGGCCAGGGAGGTGACGGTATCGTGCTCGCCCCACACCAGTTCCAGGGCACGCTCGGCGTTGGCCCAGGACCGTAGCGACGGTACGTACGCGCCCTGGGCCGTTTCGGCCACGGCCTTGACCAGGACTCCCCGCATGATCTGGCTGGCCCGGCGGTAGTCCTCCGAACCGTACTTCTGGCGCAGCCGCTCCATGCGGTGTTCCGGGAAGAGACCGGCCCGGTGCAGCGCCCGTCCGGCCCGGTAGACCAGCGGCGACCGGCGCACGGCGTGCCCGGGGGGCGGCGCCAGCGGGGCTCCCACCAGCACCAGGGCGGCAACGCGCCCGGCGCCTGGGTACATGGCGGCGTCGCCTACCAGCCGGACGGCCACACGGGCCCCAAAACTGTGCCCGACCAGGACGACGGGCCCGGCGCCGAGGTCGTCGAGGGCGGGCGCCACCCACTGCGCGTACTCGGAGGTGGACCAGGGGCCCGGCGGTTCGGGAGCGACGCCGTGACCAGGCAGGTCGAGCGCCACGGCGTCGACGCCGGCCAGCACGGGGTCGAAGTCATGGTGGTCGCGGCGCCAACCATGAAGCGCTAGGGCCCACGGCTCGGCGGTCCCGTATCGGGCGCCCCACAGGCGCCCACGGCCAAACGAGCTGAGCGCCATGAGTCAGGCGCAAAGACTACTCGCCCTGTATGGCCCTGGACCCTCGCCGTTCTGGAGGCCATCCACGGTTCCCGTCACCGCCCCCTTGTAGGGTGAACTACATGGGTGTGACTTTGGACGGCCAGGCGCGCGGCCGGCTGGCACCGGACCGGCAGGCAAGCCTGCTCGCCGACCTGACCTCTGACCTGACCTCCGCGCAGTGCCGGGCCGTCACCACCCCGGCCACGACGGTATGCGTACTGGCCGCCGCCGGGGCGGGCAAGACCCGCGTCCTGACCCGGCGGGTCGGCTACCGGGTGGCCGCCGGCACGGCCACGCCGGAGCACACCCTGGCGATCACCTTTACCCGCAAGGCGTCCGGCGAGCTGCACCAGCGCCTGGCCGGCCTGGGCCTGGCCGCCCCCGTGATGGGAGGCACGTTCCACTCCCTGGCCCGGGGCCAGCTGCGCCGCTGGTGGGCGGACCGTGGCGCCCCGGAACCGGCGTTGATGGCGCGCAAGGGCCGGTTGATAGCCGAACTGGCCGCCGGTCGGCCCGGCCTGTCTGACGTGAGCACCGCCGACCTGGCCAGCCAGGTGGAGTGGGCCAAGGCCCGCCTGGTGGCGCCGGCTTCGTTCGCCGCCGCCGCCCAGCAGGCGGGCCGGGACCTCCCGGCCGACGCCGAGGCCATCGGCGCCCTGTACGCCCGGTACGAAGACGAGAAACGCCGACGCCGGGTGGTCGACTTCGACGACCTCCTGGCGCGTTACGCCCACGCGCTCGAGACCGACGAGCGCTTCGGGGCGGCTCAGAGGTGGCGCTGGCAGCACGTTTTCGTCGACGAGCTCCAAGATGTCAACCCCCTCCAGTGCCGGTTGCTGCTGGCATTGCTCGGGGACAACGAGGACCTGTTCGTGGTGGGTGACGCCAATCAGGCCATCTACGGTTGGAACGGCGCCGACCCGGGCTTCTTGGCCGACTTCCCGCAGCGATGGCCTCAGGCCGAGGTCGTCCACCTGGACGACAACCACCGTTCCAGCCCTCAGGTGGTGGCCGCCGCCACCGCAGTCCTCGGTCGCCAGGCCGGCACCACCACGGTACGCTCCAGCCGGCCGGACGGCCCTCTCCCGGACCTGCGCTCCTACCCCTCAGAGGACGCCGAGGCGCTGGGTATCGCCTCCGAACTGCGACAGGCCCGCGCCCAGGGCCTGTCTTGGGAGAACATGGCCGTGCTGGCCCGCACCAATGCTCAGCTGAGCGTCGTCACGGCCGCGATCGGCGGCGCCGGGATCCCCTTCCGGGCTATGGCGCCGCTGGAAGAGGAGGAAGCCCGGGCCGACGATGGAGGACGCCCCGACCCGGCGGCGACCGAGGCCGTGACCATCAGCAGCTTCCACCGGGCCAAGGGCCTCCAGTGGCCGGCAGTGTGGGTTTGCGGGCTGGAGTCCGGCCTGGTGCCCATCGCCTACGCCACTACTCCCGCGGCTCTGGCCGAGGAGCGGCGCCTCCTCTATGTGGCCCTGACCCGGGCCGAGAGAGAGCTCCACTGCTCGTGGGCCCGGCAGAGACGGGCTGGCAACGGCGCCGCCCTCCGGCGGGCCCCAAGCCCTTGGTTAGCCGGCCTGGCCCCCCACTGCGCCGGCACCCAGGCCGGCGACGAGGCTCTGGGCGAGGCCCGACCTAGCCGGCCCGCCGCCGCCGTGCTCGACTTCCTTTCCTCGGCGAGACGCCGCCTGTCCGACGTCTCGGGCGGCCGTGGCCCTCTCGACGCCACTACGGCCGACCCAGCCAGCGCCGCCGTCGCCGAACGCCTCGTGGAATGGCGGCGCCGCCTAGCCCGCGCCTCAGGGGTGCCACCCCATGTCCTGCTCCACGATGCCACCGTGCAGGCCATAGCCACCCGCCGGCCGGCCACCGCCGAGGAGCTCTTGGCTGTGCCCGGGCTCGGGCCGGTAAAGGTGGCTCGCTATGGCCCGGCCATCCTCGAGGTGGTGGCCGCCGCTTAGGGCCAGGCTGATGGCATAGGGCCTCCCCCTACCGTCGCTAACCGTGGACGTGCCCGGTTTTAGGCGGTACAATTGATTGGACATGTCTGAGTGGTACTCAATCGAGGTGTTCGACGGCGCCTCCTCGGCGGGTTTGTGGGCTGAGCTGCACGGCGACCCCTTACTGGAGTCGGCCCTGTTGGCCGGGGCCAAGGACTGGTCGTGGCACGGCCACAGCTGGGGCGTGGTCCTCGAACTGGAGTTCGCGGACGTCAAAGCCTGGGAAGCGTGGCGGGTGCTGCCTCACGTGCAAGCCGCCTTGGACGGCGTCCCGGACCCTGTCAGCGGGCTCATCGTCTACCGCGGCCGCGGCGGCACGAGTGGTTCCTCCCGTCCCCGACGGCCCCGGCCCCTGCTTGGCAGCGGCGCCGCCGCCCTCCCCCTGCCCTGGCAATGGGACCACGACCGCCTGTCCGTGCTCCCGTCCCTGCCCGGGAACCTGCTGGCCGCCTCCGGTGGCCCGGGCAACGGGTTGCGGACGCTTTCGTGTTACTGACCCGGCGCCCTTAGACGTCGAGGTCCACGAAAAGCGGGGCGTGGTCCGAAGGTAATTTGCCTTTCCGGGCGTTGCGGTCGACCAATGCCCACCCGACCTTGCCCGCCAATATCTGGCTCACCAGGATGAGGTCGATCCTCATCCCTCGGTGCTCGTGGAAGTCGCCGGCCCGGTAGTCCCAATAGGTATAGAGCCTGTCCTCCGGCCACTGGGACCTAAAGGCGTCCGTCAGTCCCCACGCCTCGAGGTGGGACAGAGCGGCGCGTTCCTCGGGGGTCACATGGGTCGACCCGACGAAGGCCGCCGGATCCCAGACATCCTTGTCCTCCGGGGCAATATTGAAATCGCCGCACACGGCTACCCGCTGGTCGGGTGAGGCCAGCACGCTCAAATGCTCGGTCAGGCGGGCAAGCCATGAAAGCTTGTAGACGTAGTGGTCCGAACCCACGCTGCGGCCGTTGGGCACGTACACGCTGGAGACCCGCACCCCGCCACAGCACGCCGACACCAACCTGGTGTCGGGATCGGGGTCGGCACCGTCGGCAAAGCCCATGACGGCATCCTCGAGGCCCACACGGGAAAGAATGGCCACCCCGTTCCACTGGCCCGACCCGTGGTGCACCGATTCATAACCAAGGGCCGAAAAAGCCATGTGCGGGAAGGCGGCATCACCCAATTTGGTCTCCTGGAGGCAGAGGACATCAGGCTCGGCGTAGGAAATCCACTCCAGGGCACGCTCCATGCGGACCTTCAATGAATTGACGTTCCAGGTGGCCAGGCGCACCGTCAGCTCCGGCGGGAAATGCCGCCCCGGCCGGTCATGCCGACCCCGAAGGCGGCATGACGACGACCTGGAACAGCTCGGCCAACCGCCCGTCGTCCAGCCCGGCGGCACTGGCCCCCGCGCTGGCCCAGCTGCGCAGGCGCCCCTCCAGGCCGGTTTCGTGAGCGACCTGGCTTTCGTGCCGGCGCAGAGCGGCGACCTTGCGGTCGAAAACATCGGTGATGTCCACGGCCCGGTTGGCCCGGGGCGACGCCATCAACCACATCTCTTTGACCGCGTGCGGCTCCAGGCCTTCGTCCTCCAGGAGTTCGGGATGGGCAAAGGGGTTGCGGGCGTCCGGGTAGGCGACGCACACGGCAGCTTCTCCCGCCGCCAGGTGGTCGGGGTGGCTGGCGCCGATGCGCTCCCAGTTCCTCTCCGGGCTCTGGCACACCAAACGGTCGGGCCGGAACTGGCGTACCGCCCGGCACACGTCCCGTCTCAGTTCGAGGCCGGGCGCCAAGCGACCGTCGGGATAACCCAGGAAGGCGATGTTGGTCACCCCGAGCTCGGCCCCGGCGGCACGCTGCTCCTGACGTCGTATGCGGGCCATGTCCGAACGGGAAACCGACCGGTCCGAGCCGCCGGCGTCACCGTCGGTGGCCACACAGTAAGCAACTTCGATCCCGGCTTTGACCCAGGTCGCCACCGACCCCCCGGCACCGAAGTCGACATCGTCGGGATGGGCGGTGACAACCATGATGCGATCGACAGTGCCGGGCTCGTCATGAGCCAGGACAATGGTTTTATTGGTGTCAGTTATCCGACAACACTATCTAACGAGGCCGGCCCGCCGTGAGCCTCACGCACGACGACCCGGTGCTGGCTCTTCTGGCCCCCCAGCAGCGCGATCGTCAGGTCGCCCACCACCACCTCGGCGTCGGTGGCGCCGGCCAGCAGCTTGTGGCCCACCCCGGTGACCCGTAGGGAAAGAGCACCGGCGCGCCCCGCGCCGAGGGCGAAATGCCCCTTGGCCAGTACCAGGCTCCGCTTGGCCCCGGCCGCGCTCACGGCCAGGCTGAGGCTGGCCGTGCCCGTGCACCTGGTGGCGGCGGCGCAGGTCACCGCCACGTGCACCTTGGAGCCCTTGAGCGCCCCCTGCCCTGACACCGTGCCCAGTCTGGGGACGGCGGCGACGAGGAAAGCGGGATCGGTGGTAAAGGTGACGGTCGCCTGACCGTTGGTGGTGGCCGTCCCGACTGCCCTTATGCCGGTGGAGGTAAGAGCGTAGACGGTGTCGCCTGCCCTAATGGCCGGGTCGGTGACCGTCATCGTGATGGGTTGGGACGCCGCCGGGGACGTCCCGCCGGCCGTCACCCAGGAAACGGCGAAAGAAATGAGGTAGGACTGGCCGGCCGGCACTTCGCTGATAAGGGCAGCGGCGTTCCTCACCGCCGCCACGCTCAACGTCGTCCCCGCCGGCAGCGCTGCGGCCGGTACCGAGACGTTGGCACTGGCGTCGCCGGCGTGGTCAGACAAAACCGTCGGTCCCGTGGTCACCACAGCCGTCACCGGCGTGGCGTAGGCACCCTTCGGCGCCCCCGGGGGCAGGGGGGGGATGGCGGGGGGCGTGGTCGTAGTCGTCTGCGGGGTCGTGGAGCTAGTGGTCGACGGGCTCGTCGTGGTGCTAGCGCTCGGGGGGACCAACACGCCACCACCACCACCGCCGCCACCGCCGCCACCACCACCGCCACCACCACCACCGCCGCCACCGGCACCGCCACCACCGGGGCAGCCGGTGGCGAGAAGAGTGGTGGAAGTGGTGAATGTCGTCGTCGTGGAAGAGGTCGTCGTCGTGGAAGAGGTCGTCGTCGTGGAGGTCGTGCTCGAGGACGTGGTTGTTGAAGACGTCGTCGTGGAAGAGGTCGTCGTGGTCGAGGTCGTCGTGGTGGCCGGCGCGATCGACAGGTCCAGCTGCTGGGCGGCGCTGGCCACCGGCTGCTCCGACGAGTCGGTCGCCGTTACCGTCACGGTCGAGCTGAAGGGGGCCAGCGGGGTACCACTGATGACACCGGTCGTGGCGTCCAGCGACAGCGAGGTGGGCAGCCCCACCGCCGTCCAGGTGTACGGCCCCGTCCCACCGGAGGCCTGCAGGGTGGCGGAATAGGCAGACGAGACCGAACCCGCCGGCAGGGACGTCGTGGTGACGTGGGGGACAGCCAGGCAGGACGTCAGGGCCAGTGCCCCGTCCACGCCGGTTACGGTCTGGCCGGCGGCCAGGTCGAGGGCACCATAGCTCTGGGAGCCGAAGTCGCTCGGCTGGCCGCTGTTGCAAGTCGGGTCGAACACGACGGTGTAACTCTGGGCCGGCAGCTGCGTGAGCTGGTAGCTGCCGTTGGCACCGGTGAGCACCCCGCCGATCTGGTCGCCTCCGGCGTCATAGGCGAACACGCATATCCCCGCGCTACGGCTGGCGCCGGCGGCCACCACGGTCCCTTCGATGGAGCTACCCAGTTGCAAGGTGGCGTTCACGGTCAGAGTGGCCCCGCCGGCCAGGTCGATCACGTTGGCCGGGGACTGGGAAGCGGCATAGGCGTCAGGGACGTCGTTGTAGAACTGCGGCGCATAGGTATTGACGGCACGGCACGTCGGGTCGAACTGCAGCAGGTACCCGCCTGGGGGCAGCGGCAGCAAGTAGCTACCGTCCGCCGCCGACGTGGTGGCGGCGACTTCGGCACCGTCGCCGGAGCCGTAGGCGATCACGCACACACCGTTGAGGGCCCCGCTCTGCCCGCTTACAGTCCCGGAAATGGTCCCCGCCAGTTGGAGGTCGGCGTCGATCCCGCCCACGCTCCCGCCCGCCGGCACGGTCACCCAGGTCACGGCGGCGGCGTCAGGCACATCGTTGTAGTACTGGCCGGCGTAGGCGCTTTTCTGGTTGCCCTGGCACGTGGGGTCGAACAACACGTCGTACTGCCCGGCGGGCAGGGAGGTGAACTCGTAGCTGCCCGTGGGACCGGTCGTGGCGTCGTACCCGCCGGCGACGTCTTTGCCGGTGGCATAAACACAGACACCGGGGGCCGGGGTGGCGTCGGCACCCTCGGTGACCAAACCCGACAAGGAGCCGTCATTAGGCGAGGCGCTTGCCGATGGCACCGGCCCCGCCGTCACATTGCTCGCCGCCAGGGCCAGTGCCACCAGGCCGGCCGCCGCCAAACCGGCCAACGCCCCCCGCCCGCTCAACAACGCCCCCCGTCCGCCTAAAACAGTCACGCGCCTGACCATTAGGAGACCTCGTCCCTTCCGGGTACCTTCTCAGCCCGGTCCCCTGCCGGAACACGTCCATGCCCCACCACGTCATCGCCGCTTGGATTGCTACTTGTCCAGCGCATACCCACGGTAAACGCCAAGCTAGTGGCTGACTTTGGGGCTTACGCGGATGCCCGCGGGCTCACCACTCGGTGTACCCCCGCCACCGCTACCAGAGCTGAGAGAGGTCGGTCCTTGTTGGCCTACCCGGTTACTCGACGGTCCAGGTGGTACCCGAGCGCAGGAGACCGGCCAGGTCCCCGGGCCCTTTGCGGGCCGCCGCCGCCACCAGTTGGTCCTGGGCCAAGGAGCCGTAGTCGGGCCGTTGGACGGAGCGGAACACACCGATAGGCGTCGGCGAGTAGGGCCCGCCGGCCAGCCGGGAAAGGGCGAAAGCCAGGCTCGGGTCGGGCCGTGACTCGTCATGGACGAGGAGGCCGGCCTCACCTACCGCAGAGACGTCAACGATGACCGCGCTCCCGTTGTCGTTGATAACGACGCCTTTTTCTCCCTCGGGGCCGAAACGGACCGGCTTGCCGTGCTCGAGGGGGACCAGCATCGACGCCCGGCTGTCCTTGGCCGTGATGGCCTCGAAAGCCCCGTCATTGAAAACATTGCAGTTTTGGTAGACCTCGACTAACGCCGCACCCTTGTGCTCATAGGCGCGCCGGAAGATCTCCATCATGTGCTTGCGGTCCAGGTCGTGGGTCCGGGCCACGAACGACGCCTCGGCGCCCAGCGCCAATGACACCGGGTTGTAGGGGAAGTCGAGGGACCCGAAGGGGGTGGACTTGGTGACCTTGCCCGCCTCTGACGTCGGAGAGTACTGGCCTTTGGTCAGCCCGTAGATCTGGTTATTGAACAGGATTATCGTGATGTTCACGTTGCGGCGCAGCGCATGCAGCAGGTGGTTGCCACCGATCGACAACGCGTCGCCGTCGCCCGTTATCACCCACACGTGCAGGTCCGGCCGGGCCACGGCCAGTCCCGAGGCCAAGGCCGGCGCCCGGCCGTGTATCGAATGGATCCCGTACGTGTTCATGTAATAAGGGAAACGGCTGGAGCAGCCGATGCCGGAGACGAACACGGTCTCCTCCCGCTTGGCCCCGAGGTCCGGCATGAGCAATTGCACCGCCGTCAGGATGGAGTAGTCCCCACAGCCCGGGCACCAGCGCACCTCCTGGTCGCTGGTCCAGTCCTTGCGGGTCGTGACGGGAACGGCCAGGTCGGTCATTTTTGCTCCTCGGAGTGGCCATTGCCACCTTTGCCACCACCGCGGTCAGCTTTCCCGCCAGCGGGACGGTGGCGCAGGGTGGCCAATTGCGAAATTATGGCGAGCTCGATGTCCACGCGCCGGAAAGGCAGCCCGTTGACTTTGTTGAGGCCCTGGGCGTCGACCAGGAAATCCGAACGGACCATCTTCCTCAACTGGCCCAGGTTGACCTCGGGCACCAGCACGCTGTCATAGGCCTTCACGATCTCGCCCAGGTTGGCCGGGAACGGGTTGAGGTAGCGCAGCTGGGCGTGCGCCACCCGGCGCCCCGCCCCCCGCACCGCCCTCACGGCCGCCTGGATGGCCCCGTAGGTCGAGCCCCAGCCGAGCACGAGCAGCTCGGCTCCCCCCGGCCCGTCCGGGTCGTCCAGCTCGACGGGCGGTATATCCCTTGCTATACCGGCAACTTTCTGCGCCCGCAGGCGGACCATGAGCTCGTGGTTCACCGGGTCATAGGAGACATTGCCACTACCGTCGGCCTTTTCCAAGCCACCAATGCGGTGCATAAGCCCCGGGGTACCGGGCAATGCCCAGGGCCGGGCCAGTGTCTCGGGGTCACGCAGGTACGGCCAGAACACCTCCGACCCGTCCGCCATCACCTTGTTGGGGACAGTAGCGAAGTTGAGCTCGGCCGACAGGTCCGGCAGCCGCTCCACGTCGGGGATCGGCCAGGGCTCGGCGCCGTTGGCCAAGTAGCCGTCGGACAGCAGTATGACCGGGACCCGGTACTTGAGGGCGATCCGAGCCGCTTCGATGGCCATGTAGAAACAGTCACCTGGGCTGATGGCGGCCAGGACGGGCAACGGTGCCTCCCCATGGCGGCCGTAGACGGCCTGGAGCAGGTCGCTCTGCTCGGTCTTGGTGGGCAAGCCTGTCGACGGCCCGCCCCGTTGCACGTCGATGACGAGCAGGGGCAGCTCGAGGGAGATGGCCAGGCCGAGAGCCTCGGTTTTCAAGTCGAGCCCGGGCCCACTGGTGGTGGTCACGCCGAGCGACCCGGCATAGGAAGCCCCCAGGGCGGCGGTGACGCCGGCGATCTCGTCCTCGGCCTGGAACGTGCGGATGCCGAAGTTTTTGTGCTTGGACAGTTCGTGCAGGATGTCCGAGGCCGGCGTGATGGGGTAACTGCCTAAGAACACCGGCAATTTGGCCAGGTGCCCAGCCGCCACTATCCCCCAGGCCAGGGCGGTGTTGCCGGAAATGTTGGTGTAGGTGCCGGGCGGCAGCTTGGCCGGCTTTACCTCGTACTGGGACTGGAAAATCTCCGCCGTCTCACCGAAGTTCCAGCCCGCCTTGAAGGCAAGAGTGTTCGCCTCGCGGACCATCTGTTTGTCCGGGCCGGCGAAGCGCCTGCTGACCCAGTCCAGGGTGGGCTCGGGCGGCCGGCTGTACATCCAACTGACCAGACCGAGGGCGAAGAAGTTTTTCGAGCGTTCGGCGTCCCAGGCCTTGGTGCCGCTCGGCTTTACCGCCTCCATGGTGAGCGAAGTCATCGGCACTTCGTAGACGTTGAACGCGTCCAGGGTGTGGTCACTGCGGGGGTCGGCCGGGTAACCGGCCTTTTGCAGGGCGCGCTCGTCGAAAGCGTCGCTGTTGAGCAGGATCAACGCCCCCGGCTCGAGGTCCACCACGTGCGCCTTGAGGGCGGCTGGGTTCATGGCCACCAAAACGTCAGGGTGGTCCCCGGGGGTGAAGATGTCGTGGTCGGAAATATGGATCTGGAACGCAGATACCCCGGCGACCGTCCCCGCCGGCGCCCGTATCTCGGCCGGGAAGTCGGGCAGCGTGGCCAGGTCGTTGCCGAACAGCCCGGAGCTGGCCGTGAAACGGTCCCCGACGAGCTGCATCCCGTCACCGGAATCGCCGGCAAACCGTATGACGACGCGGTCCAGGGTCGTTAGCGGGTGCCCCTTAGTAACTACGTCAGCCAAAGCTGTGCCCCCTCGTCGGTCCGCAAGGGCAACAGTTTACCCCGCCCTGCCCGGCCCGACCGGCTCATATGAGACTGCACATATGAGATGGCCTGAGCCACCCGAAGGCGCCCCGGCTCGCGTCCGAGGCCCAGGTGGAGGGTTATGGGCCTAGACGGTCGTGAGAGCCGTCTAGGCGGTGGCGATGGCGGTGCTGAGGCGTCTAGGCGATGGTGATGGCGGGGTCGGCGTAGACGTCCTGGACGGCGTTGATCATGGCGACGCCTTCGCTCATGGGACGCTGGAAGGCCTTGCGCCCCATGATGAGCCCGGCCCCTCCGGCGCGCTTGTTGATGACGGCCGTACGCACGGCCTGAGCCATGTCGCCGGCACCCGAGGACGCCCCGCCGCTGTTGATCAGCGGCACCCGGCCCATGTAGTTGTTGACTACCTGCCAACGGGTGAGGTCGATCGGGTTGTCGGTCGTGTAGTCGCTGTAGACGAGCTTGGACGTGGCCCCAAAGCCGATGGCCGGGAACCCGCCGTTGTTTTCCGGGAGCTTCTGCTTGATGATGTCAGCGTGGATGGTGACCCCGAGGTGGTTGGCCTGGCCCGTCAGGTCGGCCGAGACCTCGTAGTTGACGCCGTCCTTCTTGAAGGCGCTGTTGCGGAGGTAGCACCACAGGACCGTGAACATGCCGAGCGAGTGAGCCTCTTCGAAGGCTTCGGCGACTTCCTGCATCTCGCGCCGCGACTCCTGGGCGCCCCAATAGACGGTGGCGCCGACGCCGACGGCGCCGAGCTCGAAGGCTTGCTGCACGGACCCGAACATCACCTGGTCGTACTCGGTGGGATAGGTCAGCAGCTCGTTGTGGTTGACCTTGGCAATAAACGGGATCTTGTGGGCGTAGCGGCGGGCTACGACGCCCAGGACGCCGAGGGTGGTGGCGACGGCATTGCAACCGGCGTCGATGGCCAGCTCCACGATGTTCTTGGGGTCGAAATAGATCGGGTTGGGCGAAAAACTCGCCGCCGCCGTGTGCTCGATCCCCTGGTCGACGGGCAGTATCGAGATATAGCCGGTGCCGCCCACACGGCCCGTGTTGAGGAGCACGCCGAGGTTGCGCAGGACCGGCACGGGCCGGTCCGTCAACGAAAAGACCCGGTCGATGAAGTCAGGGCCCGGCAGTACAAGGTCTTCCCGAGGCACGCCCTTGCACTCGTAGGTGAGGAGGGGCTCAGTTTCGTCACCGAGCAGCTTGTGAAGGTCCATTGAAGATCGCTCCTAACTTGCTAGTACTGGGTGAGACCAGACGGGCGGCGCCCCTGCCAAGCGCGCCAACCTACGAGGCTCGACGGCAACGGGCTCGTGGCTGTCAGTTTAGCGGCAACCCGCCCAGGTCGGGACAGGGCCAAAGGTCACTGCCGGGGCTGGCGGGGACGGTCCGGGGGGCAAAGCAGGCCATCCACGAGGTCATTGACTAGCCTCGGTCGAGTGGGCGCGACCGCTACCTCTCCAGTGTCTCCGTCGCGTCCGCGGCCCCCCGTGAGACTGGTCGCCACCGACCTCGACGGGACCCTGCTGCGCCCCGACGGCACCGTCAGCCAGCGCACGGTGGACGCCGTCCAAGCGGCGCAACGGGCGGGCCTCCACGTCATCCCGGTCACCGGCCGGCCCCCCCGTGTCACCTGGGACGTGGCCAAACGCGCCGGCTTGGGCCCCCTCGGCGTCTGCTCGAACGGTGCCGTGGTCGTCGACGTGCCGGCCATGCAGGTCCTTGAGCTCGAGACCGTGGCGGCCGAGGTGGCCACCCGACTGGTGCGGCTCGTGCGCCAAAGAGTGCCGGGTGTCGTGTTCGCCGTCGAAGAAATGGAGTCGTTTACCCACGAGACCGGGTTCATGGACCCTGAGTGGTACTGGGACGGGATGACAGGTCAGGTCGACGACATAATCCGGGCCGTCAGCCCCCATTGCATCAAATTGATCGTGCGCCGTCCCGGGTGGCCGGCCACTGCGCTGCTGGCCGAGCTGCGCCTCGAAGTAGCCGAAAAAGGGCACGTGACTTCGTCCGGGCTGGACTGGGTGGAGATAGGCGCACCGGGGATATCCAAGGCGTACGCCCTGGAGCGGATATGCCACCGCATGGGGATCGGTGTGGGCGAGGTCCTGGCCATCGGCGACAACCACAACGACCTCACCGTCTTGGCCTGGGCGGGCCGGGCCGCCGCCCCCGCCAATGCCATCCCCGAGGTGCTCGCCACCGTAGACCAGGTGGTCCCGTCCAACGAGGACGACGGGGTCGCCCAGTTGCTCGAAGATCTGGCGGCGGAAACGGTGGCGCGACAGGCATAGCGCCGTTGCCCTTCATGGCTGCCCCGACCGGAGGCCTTCGAGCCCCGGGCCCCCGACCTCGCCGAGGGCGGCGGCGATGGCGCCCTCGGCGTAGGCCAGCGCGGTGCGCACCCCCTCCTCCAAGGCCAGCGGCAGCACCCGGTCGGCTACCAGCTCGGTGCGGCTCTGGGTAGCACCACCGGCGCGGAAGAACCGGCGCCGGACCCGCCCTGCGGCCAGCAGCTCCTGGCCCCGGGGCCATTCGGGGACCTGCGCCGGAGCATCGAACAACACCACCGGTACCGTCTCCAGGGACCGGTCGGCCCGGCGGACCTGTAGGTCGAAGTAGGCCAACCAAAGACCGCTCGGTAAGGCGCGGACCTGGGCGGGCTTGGCCAGATTGCCCACTACAACTGCCAAATTGAGCACGTTCGCTCCCGTTTTCTCGGGCGCCGGTGCGCTATGGCCCGGGCCCAGAACTGGACGGGCCCAAATTGGACCGGCCGCCTGGGCCGGCTTAGACCGGCGAGGGACAAGGGCGCCGTAGCGCCGAGCGTCCACCCAGACGCGGCGGGAGCGAAGACGGAGCTGGCCGCCCGGACCTTCGAACGTCCCGGCAGCGGCTCCGTGGCTGAACACGGAGGTGGACCGGGACGAAAAGCTAACAGGGGGGTGTGACGGCCAAGCGTTTGGCGCGTAGAGCCGGCGGTGGTGGCGTGGCGTTCGACGCCGCGGTGGCGTGGGGCGTTGGGGCGGGCGTCAGCCCAGAGCGACCAGGCGCTGCTTCACGTCGTAAGCGTCGGGGTCCACAGCTGCGATCTGGCTGAAGATGTCGCGCGCCCGGGGGAGCTCCCCCGCTCTTTCGTAGAGATCAGCCAAGGCGTACCACTGCCGCAAGCGGGCCGGCTTCGGCCGGGTGCGACGGAGCGAGGCTTCCAGCAACTTGACCGCGCCTCGCAGGTCGCCCTGGTCAGCCAGGCACCCGGCGGCCACCAACCGGCCCTCGGCCACCACGTCGGGGCTCGGGGAGCCCTGGCGTAGCTCGCCCCAGGTGGCCTCGGCTTCCACGTAGCGGTGCATAGCCCTGTAGCAGTCGGCAATGACCGGGAACTGGTCATAGCTGCCCGACATCTCGTGGTGCTCCTGCAGCTCCCGCAGGGCCAGTGGCCATCGAGCCAGACGGTAAAGGGTCAGGCCGAGCAGCTCCTTGACGGCAGCCGAACCGTGGGCCTGCGTCGACAATTTTCGCAGCATCCTCAGCGCGTCCTGGTAGCGGTCGGCCGAGTACGCCCTCGCCGCGTCCGCCAGTTTGGCCGTGACCCGCCCCGCCTCGGCTTCTTCTTCCGAGGCCGTGCGCACGCCAACCGTACGGCCAGTGACCGGGCGGCGGGCGGGCCCGGGCCGGCGGCCGGCCTTGGTCGCCCCGACGTCGCCGCCGGCTGGCGGCGGGCCCGAGCGGCCAACAGGGGCCCCGAAAGCTGCAGCCGCCGGCTTGACCGCCCGAGGCGGCCCGTCGCCTGACCTGAGCAGAGCGGTCCCGGCAGTAACGGCCCGTGCCCGCGCCTGCTCGCCGGCCCAGGGTGTGCGCTCGGGCCGGGGCTCCTTGGCCGAGACGGGCCGGGCCGGGCGAGCCGCCTGCTGTCGGCCGGCCTCGGTCCAGATCTCCGATGCCGAGGGCCCTTCCTCCTCGAGGTCCCACGCGCCATGACGGGTGACACTGCCCCATCCCGTCGGCAACGCCCGGCGGGCCTTGGGCTTCCACGGCGCCGGCTCCTCCTGGCCTCGCCACGCGCCGCGCTCAGGCCGGGGCGTGCGGCCACGGTCGCGATCGCGGTCGCCATAACTTTGGCCGCTGACGGCGCGGTCGCCGGCCCGGGGGCTGCGGTCCCTCGCCCGGGGGAAGCGGTCGCCGTAGCTCTGGGCGCGCTCACCGCTGGTCGGGCGCGACCCGGAGGCGCCAGAGGTGTTTCCTGCGGGGCGCCCGTAGCCAGCGCCCGCAGCTCGAGGTCGGTCCCAGTCGCGCCCACGGCTATCGTCGGCCCGCGGCAGACGCGGCTCACGGCCGGCGCCCGACCGTTCGTCCTCACGGCCCGGGGAGCGGTAGCCGCCGGTACGGGAGCGCTCGGCGCCGGAGCCCCCGGCCCCGCCTCCCCGGCTGGCCCCGGGCCGGTCCCGGTCCCAGTCACTGCCCCGCCGGCCGGCCGGGCTGGCGCTACGCCCCTCGGGCCCGCGGGCGCGCCCGTCTTCCCTTCCCACGAACCGGCCGGCGCCCCGGGCACCTACCCCTGGCCGCGCCGGTCCCGCCACCCAGCCTGGGGCTGACGCCGCCGGTCTCGGGCGCGGCCGGGCCGAGCTGGGCGCCGGTAAGCCGCCCGAGCTGCGGTCTACGGACCGTCCCCAACGTGGTCCCCCCGCCGGCTCCGGCCGGGCAAAACCGCCATCGGCCGGCCGCCTTGAGCTGCTCGTTGACCCGGTCCAGGGTTGGTCCCCCCGACTTTCGCTGGGCCGCCCCCGCCGCTCGCCGCCACGAGAAAAGCCGCTCGACGGCCCCGGTCTATCCCTGTCGTAGCGCTCACGGCCCGCCGATTGGTAACCGCCCCGGCTAGCTGCCGTCGCCCTCGGCCTGCCGGCGCTCCCGGCCCCGCGGCCTCCTGGTGCGCCCGTGCTGGCGCCGGCACCAAAGTCACGGCTCGGTCGAAACGCGCTCGAGGTAGAGCCGCCCCTGCCCGCGCTACCGTTCCGGCGCGTACCTGCACTGCCTCCGGCGCCGACGGCCCACGGCGCCCGGGCGGTTGCTGACCGCGGCGCGCCGGCGCGACCCGAGGCCGACGAGGACCGCCCCGTCGCCACCTGTCGGCCACCAGGTGCCCGCCGCTCCCCCGCCGCGCTCCTTCCGGCCGCCGGCGAGGCGCCGGCCCGCTTCTTCTGCCCGCCGGACCGGCCACCTCGCGGCTCACCCGCACGAGCGCTACTAGAGGCCATGTCTACCAGCATAATCACCACTCCTCGTCTCCAAAATCCGAACGCGCAAAGGTCCGTGCCGCCGCCGCGGCACGGACCTCTTAACAATTATCCCGGCGACGTCCTACTCTCCCAGGGGGCTACCCCCCAAGTACCATCGGCGCTGGCGGTCTTAACTTCCGTGTTCGGGATGGGAACGGGTGTGGCCCCACCGCTATGGTCACCGGGAACCTTGCTCTATTTGTGGGGCAGCCCTCGCGGGCTGCCTCTCCTTGAGCGTTCCATAGCGAGCACGAGCTGAGATTGCTCCCCAAGCCCTCGGCCGATTAGTACCGGTCGGCTGAACGCATTGCTGCGCTTACACCTCCGGCCTATCAACCTGGTGATCTACCAGGGGCCTTACCAGATCAAGTCTGTGGGAAACCTCATCTTGGAACGAGCTTCGCGCTTATATGCTTTCAGCGCTTATCCCTTCCGCAGGTCGCAAACCAGCGGTGCCCTTGGCAGGACAACTGGCACACGAGAGCTGCGTCCGTCCCGGTCCTCTCGTACTAGGGACAGCCTTCCTCAGGTTTCCAACGGCTGCACCAGATAGGGACCGAACTGTCTCGCGACGTTCTAAACCCAGCTCGCGTACCGCTTTAATGGGCGAACAG
>JBKQUU010000250.1:0-41964 GCA_052325485.1 Acidimicrobiales bacterium
CCCCACCACCGACGGCGCTGGTTACTGGGTCGTCAGTGCCAACGGCACGGCCGCCGGCTTCGGCAACGCCGGTGCCCAGGGCTCGGCCACCTCGAGCAAGTACACCGTCGTCGCCGGGGCCTCGTGAGCCGCAGGCGTCCCCTGGTCCAGGGCGGCCTTCCCCGTCGGGCCCGTTGCTCCTCCTCCGGGCCCGGGAAGGCGCCCTGAGCCCTATTCGGTAGGCCCCTTACCCGGTACCCCCCTTACTCGGCACGTCCCTTACTCGGTACGGTGGGCCTTCTGCTCGGCTTGCACGCACAGTTCCGCTGCTTTGAAGGCGTGCGCCTGGGGCATAGCCCGCTCTGTCCGTTCCAGGCAGTCGAGGACGAGCTCTCCGAAAAACGGGTACCCGACCTGCCCGCTGACGGCGAGGTGGTGCTCACCGGCCCCGTCGACCAGGTAGATATGGTTGCCCCCGTCCCCGACCCCCACGTTCAGGTACTTGCGCAGTTCCATGTAGCCGAGCGTCCCCAGGACGAAGGTGCGGCCGTCGCCCCAGCCGCTCAGCCCGTCGGGAGTAAACCAGTCGACCCGGAAGTAGCCGGTGGCGCCGTTGTCGCCGACCAGGTTGCAGTCGCCGAAGTCCTCGAGGCCGGGCCGGTCCTTGTGGGCGTAGTTGCCGACCTGGCTGCTGACCACCCGGGCGTCGGTGTTGCCCGTGAAGTACAAGAACTGTTCGACCTGGTGGCTGCCTATGTCGCACAGGATCCCGCCGTAGCGCTCGCGCTCGAAGAACCAGGGCGGCCGGGACTCCAGAGTGGCCCGGTGCGGGCCCAGCCCGATCACCTGCAGGACCCGGCCGAGGGCGCCGTCGCCTACCAGTTGGCCGGCGAGCACGGCGCTCTCTACGTGCACGCGCTCGCTGTAGTAGACGGCGTACTTGCGACCGGTCTGTTCGACCGCCAGGCGGGCCTGGGCCAGCTGCTCCAGCGTCGTCAGCGCCGGTTTGTCGGTGAAGTAGTCCTTGCCGTGAGCCATGGCCCTGAGGCCCAGGGGGGCGTGGTCGGCCGGGACGGTGGCCCCGGCTACGAGGTGGACGTCCGGGTCCTCCAGGACTTCGCTCTCGCTCCGGGCCACCCGCACGCCGGCGTACCTGGCGGCGAAAGCGGCCGTCTTGGCCGGGTCAGGGTCGTAGGCCCACTTGAGCTGGGCTCCCGCCTCAGTGAGCCCGTTGCACATGCCATTGATGTGCCCGTGGTCGAGGCCCACGGCGGCGAAGACGAACTCGCCCTGGTCACAAACGGGCGTCGGTTTGCCTTTCGGGGCGTAGTTCATGCCATCGGCCGGGACCGTCACGGTGCTAACCCTAATCGGCGCGCCCTTTGTCGCGGTCGGCCCGGGCTCCTCCCCGACTTGGGAAAAGCCCCCGTCGTGCTATCATGGCTACTCGTCCCACGGGGCAGCTGGTTGTTCGTACGCGCCCCGTCGAAGCAAGAACTCTCCATCTTGAGGTCCAGTGCCCACAATTGCCCAGTTGGTCCGTAAGGGCCGTCAACAGAACTCCAAGAAGACCAAGACGCCGGCGCTCAAGGGTGCCCCTCAACGGCGGGGCGTGTGCACGCGCGTCTACACCAACACGCCTAAGAAGCCCAACTCGGCCCTGCGCAAGGTGGCCCGGGTCAGGCTGTCTAGCGGGTTCGAGATCACCGCCTATATCCCTGGTGTCGGCCACAACCTTCAGGAGCACTCCATAGTCCTGGTGCGTGGCGGGCGTGTCAAGGATCTTCCCGGAGTGCGCTACAAGGTTATCCGGGGCACCCTCGACACCGCCGGTGTCCGGGACCGCAAGCAAGCACGCAGTCGCTACGGCGCCAAGAAGGCTTAGAAAGGCTAGAGGTCAGATATGCCGCGCAAAGGCCCCGCTCCCCGCCGGGAACTGCCGCCCGACCCCATCTATCGGTCGGTACTGGTCACCCAACTCGTCAACAAGGTGCTGTCGCGGGGTAAGCGCAGCTTGGCCGAACGCATCGTTTACGACGCCTTGGACACCATCAAGGAACGTACCGCGGGTGAGCCCATCGGCACCCTGAAGCGAGCCATCGATAACACCAAGCCGCAACTAGAAGTCAAGAGCCGTCGTGTCGGTGGCGCCACGTACCAGGTGCCCGTGGACGTCAAGCCCCGGCGGGCAGCGACGCTTTCCGTGCGCTGGCTGGTAGGATATTCCAAGCAGCGGCGCGAAAAGACCATGTCAGAGCGTCTGGCCAACGAGCTGATCGATGCCTCTAACGGAGTTGGGGCCGCCGTCAAGCGCCGTGAGGATATGCACAAGATGGCCGATTCCAACCGGGCCTTCGCCCACTACCGCTGGTAGATGGTGTTGGCGCTGGTAGATGGTGTTGGCATAAGGCGCTGGTACCAGGCCCGGTGGCGTCTAGTGCTCGCTTGAGCGCCGGGCGAGCAGGGCGGCACCGAGCAACAAGGCCAACTGTTACAGCGAGACAAAGACGACCCCGAGGCGATGAATGGCTGACGCTGTCACCAAAAGAGAGTTCCCCCTGGCCCGGACCCGGAACATCGGGATCATGGCCCACATCGACGCGGGCAAGACTACGACGACCGAGCGCATCCTTTATTACACGGGCGTCAACTACAAGATCGGCGAGGTCCACGAAGGTAGCGCCACCATGGACTGGATGCCCCAGGAGCAGGAGCGGGGCATCACCATCACGTCGGCGGCCACCACCTGCCAATGGGCCGACCACCGGATCAATATCATCGATACCCCGGGCCACGTCGATTTCACCGTCGAGGTCGAGCGCTCGCTGCGGGTGCTGGACGGTGCGGTAGCCGTCTTTGACGCCGTCGCCGGAGTGGAGCCCCAAACCGAGACGGTTTGGCGCCAGGCAGACAAGTACGAAGTGCCCCGCATCTGCTTTGTCAACAAGATGGACCGTATCGGGGCCAACTTCGGCCGGTGCGTGGACATGATCCAGGACCGTCTGGGCGCCACCGTGGCCGTCGTGCAGCTGCCGATAGGCGTGGAGAGCAGTTTCGTTGGCGCGCTCGACCTGGTCGAGATGAAGGCGCTGGTCTGGGACGAGGGGTCGGCTCGGGGAGAAGAGTTCAACACCACCGAGATCCCGGCCGCCATGGCGGCCGAGGCCGCCGCCGGGCGCGCCGCCCTGGTCGACACCTTGTCCAACTTCGACGACACCATCACCGAGAAGTTCCTGAACGACGAGGAGATCACCGCCGACGACCTGAAGACCGCCCTGCGGCGGGCGACCATTGCCAACCAGGCCGTCCCCGTGCTCTGCGGCGCCGCCTTCAAAAACAAGGGCGTGCAGCCGATGCTGGACGCCGTGGTCGATTACCTTCCCAGCCCGCTCGACATCCGTCCCACCCCGGGCAAGGACCTGAAGGGGGAGCGGGACCTGGAGCGCCGGGCTGACGACAAGGAGCCGTTCGCCGCTCTGGCCTTCAAGATCATGGCCGACCAGCACCTGGGCAAGCTGGTCTTCGCCCGCATCTACTCCGGGATGATCAGCCAGGGCGACGCCGTGCTCAACTCGAGCCGTGACCGCAAGGAGCGGATAGGCCGCATCGTCCAGATGCACGCTAACCACCGTGAGCCCCGGGACGTGGCTTATGCCGGCGACATCATCGCCCTGGTCGGGCTGAAGCAGACGACGACGGGCGACACCCTGTGCGACCCCAGCGAACCGATCGTCCTGGAGTCGCTGGACTTCCCCGAGCCGGTGATCCACGTTGCCGTCGAGCCCAAGACCAAGGCCGACCAGGACAAGCTTTCTCGAGCCCTGCAGACGCTGTCGGAGGAGGACCCCACCTTCCAGGTCCACGCCGACCAGGAGACGGGCCAGACGGTTATCGGCGGCATGGGCGAGCTCCACCTAGAGGTGCTGGTGGACCGCATGCTGCGTGAGTTCCGGGTCGACGCCAACGTCGGCAAGCCCCAGGTGGCCTACCGCGAGACCATCCGCAAGAAGGTCGAAAAGGTCGAGCACCGCTACGTGCGCCAGACCGGTGGCCGGGGCCAGTACGGCCATGTTGTCCTCAACCTGGAGCCCACCGGGCCTGGTGGAGGCTACGAGTTCGTGGACAAGATCACCGGTGGTGTCATCCCCAAGGAGTACATCCCCGCCGTCGATGCCGGCATCCAGGACGCCATGCAGTCGGGCGTGCTGGCCGGCTTCCCGGCGGTGGACATGCGGGCCACCCTGGTTTACGGGTCGTACCACGACGTCGACTCGTCGGAAATGGCCTTCAAGATCGCCGCTTCGATGTGCTTCAAGGAAGCCTGCCGCCGGGCCAGTCCCGTGCTGCTGGAGCCGATCATGGCCGTCGAAGTCGTCACGCCCGAGGACTACCTGGGAGATGTGATCGGCGACCTGGCGTCCCGGCGGGGCCACGTCGCCGGCATGGACCAGCGGGCGAACAACCAGGTAGTCAGGGCTGAGGTGCCCCTGGCAGAGATGTTCGGGTACGCCACCGATCTCCGCAGCCGCACACAAGGCCGAGCCACTTACACGATGCAGTTCAGGAGCTATCAGGAAGTGCCTGAACAGGTCGCTAAAGACATCGTGGCCAGGGTGCGCGGAGAGTGACGCCGCCGCCAGCACCCTTCGCCACCTGCTAGGGTACTAGACCGCCTCCGGCTGAGGGCCGGATTTGCACAGGGAGCATTGTCAATGGCCAAACAGAAATTCGAGCGCACGAAACCCCACCTCAACATCGGGACGATGGGGCACATCGACCACGGCAAGACCACCTTGACCGCGGCCATCACGAAGGTGCTCACTGAACACGACCCCAAGCACAACGCTTTCACGGCCTTTGACGCCATCGACAAGGCGCCGGAGGAGAGGCAGCGCGGCATCACGATCAACATCGCCCACGTCGAGTACCAGACCGACAACCGCCACTACGCGCATGTGGACATGCCCGGTCACGCCGACTACATCAAAAACATGATCACCGGTGCGGCCCAGGTCGATGGGGCCATCCTGGTCGTATCGGCTCCCGATGGCCCCATGGCTCAGACCCGCGAGCACGTGCTCCTGGCCCGCCAGGTCAACGTGCCTTCCATCGTCGTCGCCCTCAACAAGGTGGACGCCATGGAGGACGAGGAGCTGCTCGAGCTGGTGGAGCTCGAGGTGCGTGAGCTGCTCAGCTTCTACGAGTTCCCGGGCGACGACATCCCGGTCGTGCGGGTGTCGGCGCTCAAAGCCCTCGAGGGTGACCCGGAGGCGGCCAAGGGGGTCCTCCAGCTGATGGAGGCGGTGGACAGCTATGTGCCCGAGCCCAAGCGCGACATCGAAAGGCCGTTCCTCATGCCTATTGAGGATGTGCTCACTATCGCCGGCCGTGGCACCGTGGCCACGGGCCAGGTCGAGCAGGGCGTCATAAAGGTCAACGACCCCGTCGAGATCGTCGGGCTGCGGCCTACAGCTAAGACCGTGTGCACCGGCGTGGAGATGTTCCGCAAGCTCCTCGACCAGGGCCAGGCCGGCGACAACATCGGCGTCCTGTTGCGGGGCACCAAGAAGGAGGAAGTGACCCGGGGCCAGGTGCTGTGCAAGCCCGGCTCGATCACTCCCCACACCAACTTCGAGGCCAACGTTTACGTTCTGACCAAGAACGAAGGGGGGCGCCACAAGCCCTTCTTCACCAACTACCGTCCGCAGTTCTACTTCCGTACTACCGACGTCACGGGGTCGGTGACCCTGCCCGAAGGTACGGAGATGGTCATGCCGGGCGACAACGTCGTCATGACTGTGGAGCTGGGCAAGCCCATAGCCATGGACGAGGGCTTGCGCTTTGCCATCCGTGAAGGTGGCCACACCGTGGGCGCCGGTCGCGTCACGAAGATAATCAAGTAGTAACGGCTGAGGACGGAGATATCTCGTGGCTGAAGGTGCCAAACAGCGGATACGTATACGGCTGAAGGCTTACGACCACGAGGTCATAGACCAGTCGACCAAGAAGATCGTCGAGACGGTGCTGCGCACCCAGGCCAAGGTGCGTGGCCCCGTCCCGTTGCCGACCGAGATCAACCGCTTCACGGTCATCCGCAGCCCTCACAAGTACAAGGACAGCCGCGAGCATTTCGAAATGCGCGTCCACAAGCGCCTGCTCGACATCGTCGAGCACACTTCGAAGACGGTCGACTCCCTCCAACGCATCGAACTGCCCGCCGGCGTCGATATCGAGATCAAGATACAAAGCGCATAACGTCCCGGGCAGCCGGCGCGCCGCGGGAGTGCTAGCCGTCTAGTACATCGACGTCGTGGCGGGTGCCGGTGGCGACCAGGGCGGCGGTCTTGAGGGCGGCACGAACGGCGACGATGGCGGCTGAGGCGGTGGTGGTAGCACGTGCGGAGGTGAATATGGTCCGCCTCAGGGTACCTTCGGCGATCGGTCGGACCGCGATCTCCGGGGTGGCTGTGCCGATCAATGCCGGCAGTAACGTTACGGCCGCGCCGGTGGAGACCAAGGCGCGCAGGATGAGACCGTCGTCGGTGCGATGGCGGATGTCCGGGGCATAGCCGCCGAGGCGGTTGCAGACGTGTTCGACCACGGCATTGTGCCCGGTGCCGCGGTAACCGGCAGCCCATGGGGTGTGCTCAAAGCTGGAAACTGGGACCGGGGCGCCGGGGGCAGCGAGAGGGTCGTCGGCGCGCACGGCCAGCAGGACGTCTTCGCGGATCAGGTCACGGCGGTCAAGGTCGCGGTAACGGGCGGCTGGGACGGGGTCGTAATCGATACCGACGACGATGTCAACGGCGTGCGAACGTAGGTCGTCGAGCGCGGGGGCGGTCTCGCGTTGGTACACCTCGGTGCGGAGGCCGGGCGCGTTCTCGCCGAGGTGGGCGAGCGCCGTCGGGAGCAGGGCTAGGGCGGCACTTTGTACGAACGTCACCCGTACTCGACCATGGGGGGCCTCGCCGAGCGAGGACAGTTCGGCGCGCACGGCCTCGTCGGCAGCAAGGGCTTGTGCGGCGTGATCGGCGAGCCGCCAGCCCGCGGGGGTGAGCTGTACCCCGCGGCCTACGCGAAGTAGGAGCCTGGCGCCGGCCTCGCGTTCCAGTTCGGCGAGCTGGACCGAGACCGAGGAGGGGCTGTAGCTCAATGCCTCAGCGACGGCAGCTATCGTCCGGCGGCGGGAGAGCTCGTGGAGCAGGCGCAGGCGTCGCAGTTCCATTCATCGTATTATCGCACGATATTCGATCTCAAATCATCGCTTGACCGAAACAACGACGGCGCTGATCATGGAGCTCGTGCTGCTTGTGGCGCTTGTGGTTGCCGCGGTGGTGATGGTCGCGGCCACGGCCGCCGAGCAGCGTTTCGGACCGGCGGTCGCCGGCTGGGTCGGGGCCGCGCCCATCACGATCACGATCGCCATGTTCGTCGTCGGGGCTGATCTCGGCGGGCACGCGGCGGCAACGCTGGCGGAGAGCTCCGCCAAGCATGTAAGCGCACAAGTCGTGTTCGCGATGGCGTTCGTCGCCGTTGTACGCCGGCACCGAGGGCTTATCGCGCTGCTTTGTGGCACCGCGGCCTACGCTGCCCTCTCGCTCGTGATCGTCTGGGTGCCGTCGGCCGTGGCGATCGGGGCATCGCTCATCGCACTGGTCATGGGCCCCCGTCTCCTGCTGGCCGGTCCCAAACCTGCGCCCGTAGCCGGGCATATGCTCACGAACAGCGCGACGCGGGCCGTGGTGGCGGCAGCCATCGTCGCGCTCACGCTGAGCATCGCCCGACTGGCCGGGCCGGCGACGGCCGGGGCCACCGCCGCCTACCCGGTCCTGAGTGCCACCCTGGCGCTGCTCATCCTCCGCTCCCGGGGCAAGGACGCCGCGGCACAAGCTCTCAGCGGTCTGTGCCGCGGGCTCCCTGGCTACTTCAGCTTCTGCCTGGCCATGGCCCTGGCGACGCCCCATGTCGGGGTCGCCTTCGCCGTGCCCTTCTCCCTCGCCGTCTGTCTCATTACCTACAGGGTCACCTGGCGCACCGTGCGCCCAAGCCGGGTGCCGACGCCGATGACCGAACCCGTTTGACGCCCGCGTCCCGAGCTTCCCCGGCCGTCCGGGAAGCTCAAGACGGGGAAGGCGGAACCCACAGCGGCTGGAGCACCGCGCCCAGGCTCTGTAGTTCGGCCAGGCGTTCAGGCCGGTCCCCCACGGCGTTGCCCACGATGGCGGCGCGGAGGTTCCGTTCGATCAGTCCGTCGATGTCCCCCCACGGGAGCCAGGGCTTGCACACGAGCAGCGACGCCAGGCCGTGCGCCGCCGCCCACAGCCGCAGACCGACCTCGACGGCGTTGCCTGGGCCTCCGGGGAAGATCCCCGCTCCTATGCACTTGTCGACCGTGGCCAGCAACTGTTGGAAGCAGGTGTCCTGGATCATCTCGTCCACGCTGCCGGGTTTCCCCGAGATCATGGTGCTCAAGCGGTAGTGCTCGGGCCGGGCCAGGGCGAAGCGCACGTAGGCCCGGCCCTGGGCGAGGAGCCGTTCGAGCGGGTCCGTTAGCGTCGCCGCTTCCTCCTCCATGGCCCGGCCCAAGGCGGCGAAGTGCTCCGCGCAAACGGCGTCCAGGAGCTCGTCCTTGTCCTTGAAGTGCATGTAGATGGAGGGCGCCGTCACCCCGACGAGCTGGGCCACGGCACGCACCGACACGGCCTCCTGGTGCCCGGTCTTGGAAAGCAGGTCCATGGCCGCGGTGAGGATCTCGGCCCGAAGGGCCTCGCCCTGGCCGCGCCGCGCCCTATGCCGGCGGGATCTCGTAGTCGGCGTTTGCGACATGTACTTTCACAGGGCTGGTCGAACGAGGCCGGCGGCCGGCAGCGGGGGAGAGCCAGTTCGGGGCCCACCAGTTGGCGCGCCCGGCCACGCGCATAAAGGCAGGTACGAGGACCCCGCGCACGAGGGTGGCGTCCATGAGGACGGCCAAAGCCATACCCAGGCCGAACATCTTTATGAAACTGACCTGGGAGGTCACCATGGCCAGGAACACTATCGAAATGAGCGCGGCGGCAGCAGTGATGATGCCCCCCGTACCTTCCAGACCGGCGACCACGGCGGCCGTGTTGGCGTCGGTCGTGCGGTCGGAGAGATCCCAGTGCTCCTTGATGCGTGACAGCAGGAACACCTCGTAGTCCATGGACAGGCCGAACGCGATGCAGAACATCAGCACGGGCATGCTCGCCGTGAGGTAGCCGGTGGCGCCCACTCCACCGAGCAGGTGCGAGAGGTGACCGTCCTGGAAGATCCACACCATGGCACCGAAGGTGGCCGACAGGGAGAGCACGTTGAGGGCCAGCGCCTTCACGGGCAGGACCAAGCTACGGGTGAAGGCGAACAGGATGACCAGGGTGGACAGGGCGATCAGGCCCAGGGCGAAGGGCAAGACCCCCAAAAGGGCGTTGAGAGAGTCGACGTTGCGGGCCGCCTGGCCGGTGACCAGCGCCGGGCTCGGTGCCGGTAGCGTACGCACCGTCGCCACCAGGCTTGACCCGGCCGCGGAGTAGGGCTCGACGTCGTTGACGATGGTCAGGTACGTCCCTCCGCCCGACCAGGGCGTCGAAGAGGCCGCCACCTGCCGGCCAGAGGAGAACGTGCCCAGCGGGGAGACGACCCCCGTCACCCCCGAGAGCGCCGACAACTGCCGGACGTAGGCGCTCAGGTCCGCTCGTGGGGCCCCCGCACTGTCGGGGAGCACGACAGTCAGAGCGTTGGTGCTGTTGGAACTGAAGTCGGCCCGGAGCACGTCGGCCACCTGGTGACTGGTGGCGGAAGCAGGGAGGACCCGGTCGTCGGGGAGCCCGAAGCGCACCGAGAGGAAGGGAGCGCCCAGGAGCGCCAGGACGGCCACCACGGCCAAGCCGAAGATGACGGGTCGTCGCATCACCGCCAGTGCCAGCCGGCGCCACGACCGACCCGGCTCCGCCGCCGTGGCCGGGCGGCGGCCGACAAGGCGCCGAACGGCCCGGCGGACGTCCCACGCGTCCACTCGCGGCCCCATCACGGCCAGGAGGGCGGGCAGGACAACGACGGCGCCCAGGGCGGCGATAACCACGACGGCCACGCCCGCGTAGGCGAAGGAGCGTAAGAAATAGAAGGGGAACACCAGCATCGCCGCCATCGACAGCCCGACTGCGAGCGAGGAGAAGAGCACGGTCCGCCCGGCCGACCTGACGGCGGCGCGCACCGCCAGCGGGACGTCGTGGCCGGCACGCCGCTCTTCGCGGTACCGGCTAAGGATGAAGAGGCTGTAGTCGATGGCGAGGCCGAGGCCCAGGGCGGTCGTGAGATTGAGGGCGAAGATCGACACCGGCACGAACAGGGTGAGCGCCCGCAGGACGGCGAGGCTGCCGACGATGGCCACGCCGCCGATCACGAGGGGCAGCAGGGCCGCCAGCGCGCTCCCGAACACCACCAGCAACGCCAGCAACGTCAAAGGCACGGCCAGGGACTCGGCTACCCCCAGGTCGTGGGAGACCTGCTGGTTGATCTGGTAGTTAACGACTGTTGTGCCCCCCGCGCTCACGGTGACCCCGTCGCGGTTGCCGGCGTACTGCTTGGCGATGGCTTCGCCCCGGGCGGGGGCGACGTTGTCGCTGCCGGCCACATTCGCGGTCACGAGCCCGTAGCGGCCGTCCCTGCTCTCCAGGCCGGCGCGCGCCGCCGCTGGCGCCGACCAGTAGGACGACACGGCGCTCACGTAGCGGTGGTCGGTCAGGTCCCGGACCAGTGCGGCCCCGACAGTGCGTGCCGCCGGGCCGTTCACGCCCGCCGGGCTGTGCACGAGGAACACCAGGTTGGCCTGGCCCTGATGGAACTGGCTCGACAGCAGGGCGTCCGCCTTGGTCGAGGGCGAGCTCGCGTCGGTGAAGCCTCCCGAGGACAGGTGGCTTACGGCCGAGGCTCCGAAGGCCCCAGCGGCGAGCACGACAAGCAGAGTGGCGACCAGCACGAGGCGGGCTCGCGCGGTGGCGACCCGACCGACAGCGTTCAGCATGGCAGAGCCTCCTAACGTGACTAAGCTAACGCTGCTAACTTACTATGGGTAAGCTTACGCTGTCAAGGGTCAAACTCACGGTCAGGAAGGCCCGGTCAGGGAGGACTATGTCGGCCCGTCAGGGGCCCTAGGTGGCGGCGGGCCGCAACCTCGGAGAACCTACTCAGGCGCTCCCACCAAAGCAGTCGAGCGTTCGTCCCAGGCCCAGCGGGGGGCATCGCCCCACAGGTGCTCCAGATCGTAGAACCGACGAGTCTCTTCCAAGAAGACGTGGACGAGGAAGTCGCCGTAGTCCATCAGCACCCAGCGGGCATCGTCGAGGCCCTCTACCGACAGCGGGCCTCCCCAACCGCCCAGCTTGAGCTGGCGTTCGACTTCGTCACGGATCGTGCGGACTTGGCGAGGGTTGGCGCCACTGGTGACCACGAACGCGTCGGTGATGCCGAGCAACTTCTCCACGCCCAGGACTACCGTGTCGCGCCCAAGCTTCACAGAAGCTGCTTTGGCGGCCACGGCGCAACATTCCCGAGTGCGCTCGCTGGTTATACCGACGACAATGGCACCAGTGCCCTCCCAAGCTCCAGGAGCATTGGGGGCTAGGGTCAAGAAGCTTGCACCTCACTGATGAGCGTCCGGCTCGCGGAGATCGGCGCGGAGGTCGCCGTACCCTGGTTGCCGAGCCATTGCAACCCGAGCAGGACAACAGTCACTACGAAGGCCATGAGCAGCACGAGGGCCGCCAGTACCTTCTCCCTCGTACGCTGGCGCCTACCGAGCCCGGGCTTGGTACGCCGCGAGCTGGGCGTTACGGCGGGCTGTGGGCCGGCCCCGAGGGCAGTGGTCATCCATCTACAGAGTACAGGCTGCGTTCCCTGATCACGCGCACTGCCGGGGCGGGGACCAGATAGTCCAGCGGCCGGCCGGTAGCTGCCCGCGCCCGCAGGTCGGTGCTGGAGATCTCGAGGTTGGGCACGGTCACCTGGGAAAGACGCCATCCCTGCCGGCGCAGACCGGCCGGGGGCGGGGTGCCCGGTCGGTTCACGACCACCAGGGTGGCCAGGTCGCGGACCTCGTCCAGGCGTTCCCAGCTCTGCAGCTCAGCGCCCACGTCCCAGCCCACGACCACGAACAGCTCCGCTCCCGGGTAGAGGGCGGCGTACTGGGAGACGGTGTCCGCCGTATAGGAAGGGCCGCCCCGGTCGATCTCCATCCGGCTCGCTTCAAGCCCCGCCACCCCACCCACGGCCGCCTTCACCATTTCGAAGCGGTCCTCCGCCGGGGTCACCTTGCGCTCTCCGGCCTTCTGCCAAGGGACGTTGGCCACCATCAAGACGACCCGGTCGAGCCCGAGGTCATGGCGGGTGTTGACGGCGGCGACAAGATGGCCGACGTGGATCGGGTCGAACGTCCCGCCGAAGATCCCGATACGTGGCGCCATTTGCCTTGCAACCTATACGCGTGGCGACTGGGGCGCCGTGCCGTAATCGACTTGCTCTCCTCCGGAGCGCCTGTACGGTTAAGTCCGTGAACGAATGGGCTCCCACCTCGTGGCGTTCGCGGCCCGCCGAACAGCAACCGGAATGGCCCGACGACCATGCCCTGGAACAGTCGCTCAAGGTCCTTTCCACCCTCCCTCCGCTCGTTTTTGCGGGCGAGGCCCGGGCCCTGCGCCGTTCCTTGGCCGAAGTGGCCCAAGGACGGGCGTTCCTGCTGCAGGCCGGCGACTGCGCCGAATCTTTCAACGACTTCACCGCCGACAGCATCAGGGACAAGCTCAAGGTCATCCTCCAGATGGCTGTGGTCCTCACCTACGGGGGCGGGGTCCCGGTGGTCAAGGTGGGCCGCATCGCCGGCCAGTTCGCCAAGCCCCGTTCGTCCCCGTACGAGGTAGTGGCCGGGGAGCGGCTCCCCGTTTTCCGCGGCCACATCGTCAACGACGACGCCCCCACTCCTGAAGCTCGCCGCCCTGACCCCAGCCGCTTGATCGCCGCCTACCACCAGTCGGCGGCCACCCTCAACCTCGTGCGCGCCTTCACCAAAGGTGGGTTCGCCGACCTGGCCGAGGTGCACATGTGGAACCAGGCGTTCGTGGCCTCCAGCCGGGAGGGCCAACGCTACGAGGCCATCGCCGGCGAGATCGACCGCGCCCTGCGGTTCATGGCCGCCTGCGGGATCGACCTGCGGGCGGAGGAGAGCCTGCACCAGGTCGATTTCTACACCAGTCACGAGGCGCTGATCCTCGGCTACGAAGAGGCCCTGACCCGTAAGGACTCGCTCACCGGGACCTGGTACGACACCTCCGCCCACCTGGTGTGGTGCGGCGAGCGTACCCGTCAGTTGGACGGCGCCCACCTGCACTTCCTCTCCGGTATAAACAACCCCGTAGCCGCCAAGGTCGGGACCAACGCCACGCCCGAAAATTTGGTCGCCCTGTGCGACATCCTCGACCCCGACCGGGAGGCAGGCCGGCTGACGCTGATCAGCCGGATGGGCGCCAAGAAGGTGGAGCAGTTCCTACCTCCCCTCCAGGAGGCCGTCCGCCGCTCGGGCCACCCCGTCGTTTGGGCGTGCGACCCGATGCATGGCAACACCTTTGTCTCCGAAGGCGGCCGCAAGACGCGGCATTTTGATGACGTGCTGAAGGAGATCTCGGGCTTTTTCTTGGCCTGCGGGGAGACGGGGACATGGCCCGGGGGCGTCCACGTGGAGCTCACCGGCGACAGCGTGACCGAGTGCCTCGGGGGCGCGGAGGAAATTTTCGAGGACGACTTGGAGCTGCGGTACACCACCACCTGTGACCCCCGTCTCAACGCCCGCCAGTCGCTGGACCTGGCCTTTCGCGTGGCCGAACTGCTGCGCCGGGGCTAAGCCCCCGCAGTTCCCCAGCCCGGGCCAGCTCAGTTCTCAGCCTCGCCCCGGCGCCCGGCGGCTGTCCTGGGCCGGCCCCTGGGCCTGTGGACGGAAAAGTTGACTAAAGCGATCAAGAATGATAAGAATAGCTGGTGACCGTTGCCATCCTCACCCGGGACATTTCCGCTGAGCTCCAGGCCGACATCGCCAAGTTCGACCGGATGCTCGAGGCCTATCTCGAAGGGCACCTGGACGAGGACGTGTTCCGGGTCTTCCGCCTCAATAACGGCATATATGGGCAGCGCCAGGGTGGGCACAACCAGATGGTGCGGATCAAGGCCCCCTACGGGTCCATCAGCCCCGAGCAGCTGGAGGCCCTGGCGGATATCGCCGACACCTACAGCCGGGGCTGGGGGCACCTGACCACCCGCCAGAACATCCAGTTCCATTTCATAGAGCTCGAGCGGGTGCCTCGGCTCCTGCGTGACCTGGCCCGGGTAGGGTTGACGACCCGCGAGGCCTGTGGTGACACCGTGCGCAACATCACCGGGTGCCACCTGGCCGGGGCCTGCCCCTTCGAGGTCTTGGACATCAGCCCCTGGGCCGAGGCGGCGTTCCGCCACTTCCTGCACCACCCCTACGCTCAACGCCTCCCGCGTAAGTTCAAGATCAACTTCTCGGGCTGTATGACGGACTGTGGCCAGGCCATGTTCAACGACATCGGAGTGGTGGCCGTCGCCCGGCCACTGTCGGACGGGACCACCGAGGCCGGCTTCCGGGTGTTCATCGCCGGGGGCCTGGGAGCCAACCCGCACCCCGCCAAGGCACTGGAGGAGTTCACGCCCCGGGAGCACCTGCTGGCCACGCTGGAGGCCGTGCTGCGGACCTTCGACCACTACGGCAACCGCGATAACAAGCTTCGGGCCCGGCTGAAATGGCTGGTCGACACCATGGGCATCGACGAGCTGCGCGAGCGCGTGCTGAAGGAGCGCAAGCTGCTGTTGGCGTCGAGCTCCTGGCCCGGGGGCATCCCCGCCGTCGTCGAGGAACTGGGAGATGGCCCGGCGGGTGTGGCCGAGCACGTCTCTCCCACCGCTGTGGGCACCCCGGTCACCCTTCGGCTGGGACCGGGCGACCCTTATAGGCGCTGGGAGGCAGCCAACGTTGTCATAGGCGTGGCCAAAGGCACGGTGTCCGCCGTGGCTTATGCCCGCCTGGGCGACGTCACTTCGGCCCAGTTCCGAGAACTGGCGGCGGTCCAGCGTGACCTCGGCGCCACCATCAGGGTCACCAACCGCCAGAACCTGGTGTTCCGTGACCTGACGGCCGAACAGCTGCCCGAGCTTTACCGGCGTCTGGAGACTATCGGCATGGCCGAGCCCGGTGCCGAGCTGGCCCGGGACGTGGTCTCCTGCCCGGGCGCCGACACCTGCAACCTCGCCGTCACTCAGAGCCGGGGCCTGGCCGACGACATCGGCAAGGCTCTCGAGAGCGCGGGCCTGGCTGACGTCGGTGGCGTGCGGGTGAACATATCGGGCTGCACCAACAGTTGTGGTCAGCACCACACGGCTGACATCGGTTTCCACGGCGTCGAGCGGCGGGCCAACGGACGGCCGGCGCCTGGCTACCAGTTGCTGCTGGGCGGCCACGTCGGCAAGACCGAGATCGAGTTCGGCCAGCGCGCCCTGCGCCTACCGGCCAAGGCGTGCGCCGAGGCCACGGTCCGCATAGTCGGGCGCTTCGCCGACGAGCGCCAGGCGGGGGAGGACTTCAGTGCCTGGCTGGAGCGCGCCGGCGGGGCCAAGGCGCTGGGCGCCGACCTCTCTGACCTGGACAATTGGCCATCTCCAGAGCAGCGGCCGGATTATTACATAGACTTCGATGAGACTGGGCCGTACGTAGCCGAGGTTGGTATGGGCGAGTGCGCGGGGGCATAGCGCAAGCCAGCCAGTCGGAAAGGTAAGTTGTGGCTTTGCTTGACACCCGGAGCACCGATGACCTGACCGACGAGGCACTGGCTGCTCTGGGCGCCACGTTCGAGACCGCTTCGGCGGGCGAGATCGTGGCCTGGGCCGTGGACCGGTTCTACCCCCAGATGTGCCTGACCGCCTCGATGACCGACGCCGTGCTCATCGACGTCGCCGTCGCCGTCGAGCCGGCCATCGAGGTAGTTTTCATCGACACGGGGTACCACTTCACCGAGACCATGGAGACGCTTGAGAAGGTCCGGCGGCGTTACGGGCTCAACCTGCGCATCATGACCGTCCCGCATTTTGAGGTGCCCCTGTGGCAGTCCGACCCCGTTAACTGTTGCAGCCCGGCCAAGGTCTTCCAGCTGGAACGTGCCCTGGTCGGCAAGCTGGCCTGGATGAGCGGCCTGCGCCGCCAGGAGTCCGACACCCGGCGCCAGGCGGCGATCGTGAGCCGGGACAGTCGGGGCCTCATAAAGGTCAACCCGCTCGCCACCTGGACCGACCTTGATGTCCAGGGTTATATCGCCGACCACGACGTGCCCGTGAACCCCCTGCTGCTCAAGGGCTACCCGTCCATCGGCTGCTGGCCCTGCACGCGGCCCGTCAAGCCCGGTGAGGACCCCCGCTCCGGTCGCTGGGTAGGCCAGGCCAAGACCGAGTGCGGCCTTCACGACGAGTTCGCCCGTGACCATCTCGACGAGTTCGACCAGCAAGACGTAGAAGAGGGCTAACGGGCCACCCGGGGCCCGTGCGACCGGCCCGCCGGTCCTTGTGCCCCACACCCCGGGCGGCAATGGCGACAACAGGCTCTGGTGGAGGCGACAACAGCCTCTACTGTCTAGGCCGTAACCTGCCGATTAGCTAAATAGAGCGAGCGGTGCCCCCTAGGTACCGAAAGCGCTGGCGCGCCCGAGCGGGCGCGACGGGGGGAACTGCTCGCCTACGGCTTAGTTATGACAGACCATTACGCCTCGGGTGGCTATCGGCTGCGTCACGGTTGGGCGCGTCCCGTGGTCCTCGTCGCCACGGCCATGCTCCTGATCGCCGGCCTGGTCGGCACGGACATTTCTTTTCGACCGGGTCGCGCCGGTGCCATCGTCGTCCATGGCTGGACGCCACCGGCGGGCCCGCCACCCGCTTCGGCCGCCGTAGTAGCCGCCGTCGTTGCCGCCGAACGGCAGATCACCAGCCTTGGTGCCTATAGCGATGCTCGCGTCTACCTGAAGGTGGCCCGTGGCGAGGCTGAGTCCGCGGCCGGCGCCTATGGCCGTTCCGTCCAGGAATGGCAGGCAGCCACAGCCAAGGAGGTTCGCGCCGTGGCGGTCAGGGCCGCCGCTAACGAGACCGTCAACCTGTACGACGAGGCCCTTTATGAGCTGGGCATCGCCGAGTACACCGGCATCGCCGTGCGGGACAACCTCGACTTGGCCAGCCAGGAGCGCGAGGTCGACCAGGCCGAGCTCGGCGACGTAGCCGCTACCGATACCGCGACCGGCTTGAAGATCGCCAAGACCGAACTGGCGCTGAGCATAAGGCGGCTCAACCACGCCCGGGTGGTCGTGGCCGTGGCCAAGACCGTCGTTGCTCACAAAAGCGCCCAGCTCGGAACGGCGACGGCTCAGCTGGCCGCGTCGCGAAAGGCATTGGCCTTGGCTCGCCAGTGGGTCCTGGTCCCGGGCAAGGCGCCGGCGCGACCTGTGGCGGCGCTGACGGCCCTCGAAGGCAAAGTGGCGCTCCAAGTCAAGGCGGAAAGACTGGCGGCCCTGGCCCTGGCCACCAGGCCGGTTATCAACGCCACCGGCGTCGCCATCGAGGGCGCCGGGACAGGCGCCAACACCGGCACAGCCACCACGACCAGCACGACGACCACCACCACTACCGCCACGACGACTACCACCACGGTCCCGGTACAGGCGCAGGCGGCTCCAGGAGTCCTGGCTTTGATCCGGCAGGCAGCTCTCTCGGGGGTGGCCGCCTCCGGCCCGAGCATCCTGGGCCCCTCCGTCCTGTCGGCGGGACAGATCGAGGGTTGGTTCGCATCGACGGGGGCGCAGGCGAACGCCATGGTGCCGCTGATCCGGCTCATCGCCGACTATATGGAAGCCGGGCGGTTGACCGGGGTGCGGGCGGACCTGGCCTTCGCCCAGTCGGTGGTCGAGACGGGCTACTTCTCCTTCCCCGCCGGCGGCCAGCTCGCGCCCAAGAACAACAACTTCGCCGGGATCGGCGCCTGCGACAAGTGCAAGCACGGTTGGAGCTTCGCCTCTCCGATGGACGGGATAGTCGCCCAGGAAGAGCTCTTGAGCCAGTACTCCGGGCTGCCTCCGGCACCGTCCCTCAGTAGCATCGGGGCCGGGGGCGTCGACGGCTGCTGCACGACCTGGATGTCCCTGGCCGGGGTATGGGCGACGAACCCCGCGTACGGCTTCGAGATCATGTCCGTCTACCGGGAGATGCTTGACTGGGCGCTCCTAGGTGAGGAGCAGGAGACGGGCCTGGTGCCACCAGGCCCGTCGGTTGGGGCCCCCGCCGGCCAGCCCGGCGCCGGCCAGCCCAGCGCCGGCCAGCCCAGCGCCGGCCCGCCCAGCGCCGGCCAGCCCAGCGCCGGCTAGCCCACCTGGGAAATCCGCGCCAACACCCAGTCGTAGTCGCCGGACATGATGAGGGCCTTGCAGTAACGGCAGGCGCCCGCCAGGTCGACATCGAGCGGAGCCCCGCAGTTGGGGCACTTGGAACCCAGGGTGGTCCCGCCCGTCTTGGTCTGCGCCTGGGAAGAACGCTGGAAGGTCCAGTCTTCCTCCCATTGCTGGATCTGGCGGTCGCCTCGCACGACGTGGCCGGTCTGGTCGTCGACGTCGTAGTCGGTGCAAGCGGCCACGATCCGCACCGTGATGGTGTCGAAGCGGGAGTCTGAGTGGGCCGCCACCGGCCAGATGTTGGAGACGGCCAGATAGTCGAGCATGTTCCGTCGGTGCCCGCTCACATAGCCCTGGATCTGATCGCGCTGCTCCTGCCAGAGCCCATCTGCCATTACCTGACGGCTCGTCTCCGGCTTGCGCTCGCTCCAGGCTTGCTGGACCATGAAGAAAACCCGCTGCACCTGCTGGGTGAACTGCTCCAGCTCGAAGCCGGGGTCGTGCGCTTGGATGGCCGCCAGGCCCACGTCGACGGGGCTCGCCGCCTGCATGGCCCGGGCGTGGCGCTCCGGGAACAGCTCGCCGGCAATGCTCTCGGCCGCCGGCCGGGTGTCGTGCATCCAATCCTGCTGGTTGACGTCCCCGGGTAGGGCGGTGCTGTTGCCGCCGGACAGGTGCCCACCCGCCCCCCGGCCGCGCCCGGCTGGGATGGCACCATCGCCTGTGCCGCCGCTGCTCGTCCAGCCCCCTCCGGCGGGGCCACCTCCGGCACTATTACTGCCGCTGGCCGTCCAGGCCCCTCCGGCGGGGCTCCCAGCCGCCGGGCTGCCTCCGGCGGTCCAATCACCCCCGGCGGGGCTGCCATTGGCCGGGCCACCTCCAGCTGTCCAACCGCCGCCGGCCGGGCCGCCGCCGGCCGTCCAGCCCTGGTCCCCACCGGCCGCCGGCCCGCTACCGCCCGCCGTCCCACCGCTGGGCCCCGGGCCCGGGTACCCCTGGTTGTTACCACCGCCCCACGGGCCGCCGCCCCCACGGCCCCACGGGCCGCCTCCACCCCGGCCCCACGGGCCACCACCACCGCCGCCCCAGGGACCTCGCCCCCAGCCCCCTCGGGAAATGGACCGGAACACCACCATGATCAACATGGCGAAGATGAGAAAACCCAGGGCGCCACCGCCACCGTACAAGTGAAAAGCCTCCTTACCAAGCCATCATGCTTGGGGGTCGCCGGGAGGCGGCGACGGGGCCGCGGCCGTGGCCGCCGGTGCGATGGCCGTGCCGCAGCTGGCGCAGAAGCGTTGACCGGGGCCGGCTTCGGCACCGCATGATGGGCAGTGCACCGGCTGTGGGCCTAGAGGTTGGCCGCACTGAGCACAAAAACGGGCGGCGGGGGCGTTGTCCGCCCCGCAGCCGCTGCAATGGCCGGCCGGCGGGGGCAACGCCGTGCCGCAAGACGAACAGAACTTGGTGCCCGCGGCTTGCGCCGAATTGCAGCCGGGGCAGGTGACCGTGGCCGCCGGAGCGGGGGCTTGGGCCGCGGGCGCGCCCGGGGCCCCGGCAAAGCCGGCCCCGCCGCCGGCAAACCCGGGGGCCGGCGGAGGCACCGGACCGGGTTCGCCTCCGATGCCCGGGCCGCCGCCGCCTCCGGCCAGCTGCCCGCCCAACCCGAGACCGACCCCCAGGAAAGCGCCGCCGTCGCCTCCCCCGCCCTTGGCCATCCCCTGGCCGGCGCCGAGAGCCATCTCGCCCGCCGCGTAACGGTTGAAGCCTCCGGCCAAACGGCTGTAAGCGGTGTCCTTGGCCAGGTTCTTCAGCTGGGCCTCGTCGGCTTCGCTCAGGTTGACGTCGAAGTTGCCCATGCGCACCAGGGCCACGCCGTAGGTCACGAGCTGGTTGTTGGCGGCCAGGATGCACGCCTTCTCCAGGTCCGGCGTATAGGCGGAGAGGCCCAGGATCGGCCACCCGTTGCGCACTATCTGGGTCGTCACTTCGGTGCGCATGACTTTAAGGAGCTGGTCGCTGACCCAGCCCGCCACGCGCTCGTTGTTGGTGACATCGACGGTGCCAACGAGGTTCGTGATGAGAGCGGTGGGGTCCTTTACCTGGAGCGAGTAGTCGCCGAAGACCCGCAGGGTGACGATCATCCCCGTCTGGGGGTCCTGGACGTCGTCGATGCGCCCGCCGAAGGTGAACCCGGGGTACTCACGGGTCCCGACGAAGTACAGCTCGGCTCGGTAGGCGTTGCCGCCCGTGGCCACGTCGATGAACGCGCCCAGGAAAGGCAGCTCTTGAGCGTCGATCTGGTGGCGCCCCGGCCCCATGGTGCCGACGACCTGGCCGGTGTTGATGAACAGGGCCAGCTCGTCCGCGTTGACGATCGCCCGGGTGAACTTCCTGATCTTCAGGTCGGGCCACTTGAAAACGATCTGGCTTTTCTTGTCGTCGGGTACCGCTATGAACTCACGGCTGAGCAGGACCATCGGGCAGGGGCCTCCTGTGTGGGCGTCAAGTCCAGGGTACCGCCCGCAGCCCCCCCCGGTCAGCTGTTGACTGGTTAAGGGAGCTGCTCGACGAAGTGGCGCAACTGGCGCAGGTTGCGGCATTCCCACACTCCCGCGCAGTGAGCGCCGTACTGTGCCAGTACCGAATCGCCCGTGTCCCAATAGGCGCGGGGCTCGGGGTTGAGCCACCAGACGTCGTGGGCGCGCCGGGCGATCTCGGCCATGGCCGAGGGGTGGACGGGGTGGTAATTGTTGCGGGCGTCGCCCAGCACGAGCACCGTGGTGCGGCCGGTGACCTCCCGGCCCCAGCGCTCGACGAACTCGCTCAGGGCGTGGCCGTAGTCGGAGTGGCCCTCGGTCCAGATCACGTCGGCCTGAGTGTTTATGTTGTGCACCGCCCGGGCGATGTCGTCTGACCCCTTCAGGAAGTCGGTCACCTCGTCGATGCCGTCGATGAAGGCCCAGGCGCGGGTGCGCGAAAACTGCGCCGATAGGGCGTAGACCAACTGCAGGGTGAAGCGGGCGAAAGCGGCCACCGAGCCCGATATGTCAGCCAGGGCCCACAGTTCGGGCTTGGACGGGTGGGGGGACTTGAAAACGGGCTCGGCCGGGGCGCCACCGTTCGACAGGGAGCGGCGCATGGTGGCCCGGAAGTCCAGGCGGCCTCGACGGCGTTGGCGGCGCTTGCGGGCCAGGTGCACGGCCAGCTTGCGGGCCAAGGGTTGGAGGCTGCGCTGAAGAGCGGCGAGCTCGTCCCGGTCCAGGTGCATGAAATCGACGTCTTCGGGCAAAGGTCGACGAAGCGTCCGGGCCACAGCTTCGGGGCCCCGGTCGGCCACCAGCCGGTGACGGACCTCGGCTTCGACGTGCTGGCGCAGGCGTTCAAAACGCCGACGGTAGTCATTGGCCAGCAGGAGCCCTTCCAGGCCGCCCACCTCGTCCGCCGATCGCACCATTTGGTCGAGGAGCTGATCGGCTTGAAGCTGGCGCAGGGTCTTGAACACGTAGTAGCTGGCGCCCACCGGCCGTCCCGCCTCCATGCCCGCGAACCGCTCCACGGCGCCCCGGGCCAGAGCGGACATCAGTTCGGCGTCACCGCCCATCAGCGCCTCATAGGCCAGCTCGGCCAGTTCGCTGGCGGTGAGGCCCTCGGTCCCTGTCCCCGGACCGCTCGGGCCGTCGGCGCGCCCCTCGCCGCCCTGGTAGTGCAGCGAGAAGTACAGCTCGAACATCGTGTCGAACATCCGCCAGTGGCCGTCCTGCTTGACCAGGGCGGCTGCCAAACCGAGCTTCAGGGCGGGGCGGTCCTCGAGGGGGAGGTACCGCAAGGCCTCCATGGCATCGACCACCTCGGTGGTGCTGACCGGTATGCCCGCCCCTCGCAGTTCGGCCACGAAGCCGGCGAACCTGTCCAGTAGCCCTGTGGCCAGAAGTGCCTCTGGGCCGCCGCCGGGGGGCGCCGTGGAGGTCAAATCGCCCCCTTCGCCACGGCTCGAGCAGCGCGGGGCCCGCTCATCGTGGCGCGGCCACCAGCTCCTTGGTAGCCCGCTCGATGTCAGAACGGTGTTTCAACAGCACGTGCAGCGTTTCGCGGGCCGTCGACGCGTCCAGGTGCGAAACCCCGAGCAGCACGAGCGTGCGGGCCCAGTCGAGGGTTTCCGACACCGACGGTGCCTTTTTGAGCTCCAGCGAGCGGATGAGCTGGACCGTGCGCACCACCTGTTCGGCCAAGGACGCTTCGATACCGGCCACTTTGGTAAGGACGATCTCCCGCTCCCTCTCCGGCGACGGGTAATCGAGATGGAGGAAAAGGCAGCGACGCTTCAAAGCCTCGGACAGCTCGCGGGTGTTGTTGGAAGTGAGGAAAACCAATGGGATCTGCTTCGCTTTCACCGTGCCCATCTCCGGTACCGAGACCTGGTAGTCCGAGAGCACTTCCAACAGAAGGGCTTCGGTCTCGACCTCGACGCGGTCCACCTCGTCTATGAGCAGCACCACCGGTTCGGTGGCCCGGATCGCTTCCAACAACGGCCGGGGCATCAAGAACGGCTCGGAAAAGATATCTTCTTCCAGCTCCTCCCAGGTCTCGCCTTCCTTGGTCACCTGTTCGGCTTGTATGCGCAGGAGCTGTTTCTTGTAGTTCCATTCGTACAAGGCCTTCGACTCGTCGAGGCCCTCGTAGCACTGAAGACGTATGAGCCTGGCCCCGGTCATTTCCGCCACCGACTTGGCCAGCTGGGTCTTGCCGGTACCCGCCGGGCCTTCGACCAGGACGGGTTTACCGAGGCGGTCGCCCAGGTAAACCACGGCGGCGGTACCGGCGTCGGCCAGGTAGCCCACGGACCGCAGCGACTCATTGACGGCCTGGGGGCTGGCGAACCTGCCTTCCGTCCGGTCAGGCCCTGGCCGCGGGCCCTGGTCCGGCGCCGGGCCTTGACCTGGCGTCAAGCTCTGACCTGGCCGCTACCCGTGACGATGTACTTCGTCGTGGTGAGCTCCCGCAGGCCCATCGGCCCGCGGGCGTGCAGTTTCTGAGTACTAATCCCGATCTCGGCCCCGAAGCCGAACTGTTCGCCGTCGGTGAAGCGGGTGGAAGCGTTCACTACGACGGCCGCGGCGTCCACCTCCCGTGTGAAGCGCTGCGCGGCCACGAGGTCAGCGGTGACGATGGCCTCGGTATGACCGGAGCTGTAGCGCTGGACATGCGCGATGGCCGCGTCCAGGTCGTCGACCACGCGGACGCTGAGCACCAGGTCCAGGTACTCCTTTCCCCAGTCCTCCTCGGTGGCGGGCGCCATGGTGGGCACCAGGTCCCGGGCCGCTTCGTCGCCCACGAGACGGACACTTGGTAGGGCGGCCGCCGCCGCAGGGAGGAACTTGGACGCCACGTCGCGGTGCACGACCAGCGACTCGGTGGCGTTGCACACGCTCGGGCGCTGGGTCTTGCCGTTGAGCAGTAGGGCCAGGGCCATGTCGAGGTCAGCCGAGGCGTCGACGTACAGGTGGCAATTGCCGTCCCCGTCGATCACGTAGGGCACCGTGGCGTTGTCGAGCACGGCCTGGATGAGGGAGGGCCCGCCCCGGGGGATGAGGCAGTCGATGACCCCTCGCAGGCGCATGAACTCCCGGGCCGACTCGTAGCTCGTGTCCTCTACGAGCACGAGGCAGTCCTCGGGGAGGCCGGCGCCGGCGAAGCCCTCCCGCAAGGCCGCCGCCACCGCCTGGTTCGAGGCCAGAGCACCGGAGCTCCCCCGCAGGAAGGCGGCATTGCCGGACTTGAGGCACAGGCCGGCGGCGTCGCTCGTGACGTTGGGCCGGTTCTCGTAGATTATGGCCACCACGCCCAGGGGCACCCTGACCTTCTCGATGCGCAAGCCGTTGGGGCGTACCCATCCCTCGACCACCTCGCCGACCGGGTCGGCCAGGCCGGCTACTTGGCGCAGGCCCCCGGCCATGGCGCCGACCCGGGTTTCGGACAAGCGCAGCCTGTCGATGACGGCAGGGGCCACGCCGGCCGTCCCGGCTCGCTCCACATCGGACGCGTTGGCTTGCAGGATCTCGCCCGTGCGCTCGAGGAGAAGGTCGGCGGCGGCGTTGAGAGCAGCGTCCTTGGTGAGCGACGATGCCAACGCCAAGGCCAGGCTGGCCTGCTTGGCCCGTTGGCCAAGTTCGAGGAGCGAAGTCATAGCCAACGCTATCTCCCGGCCCCGCCGGCGCACCCCGGCTTTTCGGAGGGGGCGCCGCCTCGCTTGGTCTCCGCCCTGCCCGCTATTCCAGCCCGGGGACCGGGTCTAGGTCGACGGTCGTCCACGAGTGCAGCGTCTTTAGGTAGTTGGCTCGCTCGAAGGCGCCGGCGTCGCCCGAGGTCGCCTGGGACACCGACCCCCGCAATTGGGACGCCGAGGTGTACTCGTGGTCGGCCAACCAGGAGCGCAGCTCCGACTCAACGGCTATGACGTGGGCTGGGCCCGAGCGCAGTATGGCGGAGGTCATCATGGCCACGTCAGCGCCTACGGCCAGGGCCTTTACCACATCGGTCCCGGTCTGGATGCCGGACGTCGCCGCCAGCGACGGCCCCGGCCCCAGCTGAGGGCGCAAGATGGCGATCCAGCGCATGGGCAGGCGGAGCTCCCAGCTCCGGGACAGCTCCACCCTCGGCACCACGTCCATTGTCTCCAGGTCCAGGTCGGGCTGGTAGAAGCGGTTGAACAAGACCAGTCCGGAAGCGCCGGCGGCCAGCACCCGGGCGGCGAAGCTGGCCATGGCCGAGTAGTACGGCGACAGCTTGACGGCGACCGGCAGCGACACGCCGGCGCACACGTTGCCCACCAGGGCCAGGTCCATCTGCTCCACCTGGGCGGCGTTGAGCTCAGGGTCGGTGGGGACCCGGTACACATTGAGCTCGAGGGCGTCGGCGCCGGCGTCGGCGAGGAGCTTGGCGTAACGGGACCAGCCGCCTATGGACGAGGCGTTGAGGCTGGCGATGACCGGTACGTCGACGACCTTTTTGGTTTGTTCGAGCAGCTCGAGGTACCGGTCGGCGGCCGTGGTGAAGCTGGGGGTGTCGGGGAAGTAGTCGAGCGCCTCCGCGAAGTGCTCGCTGCCGGCTTCGAGGGCGAAGGACAGCCCGACCTCCTCGGCCACGATCTCCTCCTCGAACAGCGAGGGGAGCACGAGGGCGCCCACGCCGGCGTCGGCCAGGGCCCTGGCGCCGTCCAGCTCCCGGGTGACCGGGCTGGCCGAGGCCACGATCGGCGACGACAACCTCAAGCCCAGATAGGTCGTCGTCAGGTCAATTGCGCCCGGTCCTGCCATTATTTGACCTCCTCGTCGTAGCGGTAACCGGCATCGGAACCGACCTCGGGCTCGACGTCCGAGCCCGCCCAGGGTACGGTCCGCTGCATGGCGGCCAGCTGTTCGTAGTAGCGCCACCGTTCGGTGACGTCGGCCTGAGCCAGGGCCGCCAACCGGGCGGCCTGCTGGGGGTGGGTGCGGGCCAAGGTGGCGTAGCGGGCCTCGGTGGCGACGAAATCGGCCAGCCTGACCGTCGGTGCCTTGGAGTCGAGCTTGAAGGGGTGGCCGGCCTCGGCGTCGGACGGATGGAAGCGGTACAGGGGCCAGTAACCGGACTGCACGGCGTCTTTCTGGTGGCTCATGGACTTGGACATGTCAATCCCGTGGGCGATACAGGTCGAATAAGCGATCACGAGCGACGTGCCGGGATAGGCCTCGGCTTCGAGCAACGCCTTGGTGGCCTGCAGGTCGTTGGCTCCCATGGAAATCTGGGCGACGTACACGTTGCCGTAAGCACGGGCCACCGCTCCGAGGTCTTTTTTGGCCGACTCTTTGCCGGCGGCGGCGAACTTGGCCATAGCGCCGCGTTGGGTCGCCTTCGAGGCTTGCCCGCCGGTGTTTGAGTAAACCTCGGTGTCGAGCACCAGGATGTTGACATTGCGGCCCGACGACAGGACATGGTCGAGCCCACCGAACCCGATGTCGTAAGCCCAGCCGTCGCCGCCGACGATCCACACGCTCTTGCGGACGAGGGCGCCGGTCAGGGGGATGAGCTGGCGGGCCTGGGCGGCGAGGACGTCATCACCTGCGGCCAGGCGGCGGAGCGGCTCGTCGAGCTGGGCCACTCGCCGGCGCTGGGCGAGCACAGCCTCCTCGTTGTCCTGGCCGTCCTGGTCGACTTCTAGGACCGAGGCCGCCAGGTCGGCGCCGACGGCTCCGGCCAGCGAGAGCAACAGCGCCCTCGCCCGGCGCTCCTGGGCCTCGAGGCCCAGGCGGATGCCCAGGCCGAACTCGGCATTGTCCTCGAACAAGGAGTTGGCCCAGGCCGGTCCCCGGCCGTCGACGTTCTTGGCCCAGGGCGTAGTAGGCAGGTTGCCGCCGTAGATGGACGAGCAGCCGGTGGCGTTGGCGACGAGCATGCGGTCACCGAAGAGCTGGCTGGCCAGCTTCAGGTACGGGGTCTCACCGCACCCCGAGCAGGCGCCGGAGAACTCGAACAGGGGCTGGAGGACCTGGGCACCTTTCACTGAGTCGTGGGGGAGCAGAGAACGGTCCAGTTCGGGGATGGACTGGAAGAAGTCCCAGTGCTCGCGCTCGCGGTCGCGGTGGAGCGGCGCCGGCTCCATATTGATCGACTTGTGCTTGACCTCGGTCTTGGACTTGGCCGGGCACACGTCGACGCAGACGCCGCAGCCGGTGCAATCGTCCGGGTCGACCTGGATCGTCAGCAGGTGGCCGACCAGGTCCTTGGAACGGAAGGCCTTGGACTGGAACCCGTCCGGCGCCCCGGCCAGCGCTTCGGGAGCGAAGACCTTCATGCGGATCGTGGCGTGAGGGCACACGATGGCGCACTTGCCGCAGTCGATGCAGATGTCCGGGTCCCACAGCGGGATCTCGGCGGCAATGCCCATCTTTTCAAAACGGCTGGTGGCGGAGGGGAACCGCCCGTCGGCGGGCAGGGCGGACACGGGTAACAGGTCGCCTTTACCGGCCATGATGACCGAGGTCACCCGGCGTACGAAGTCCGGCGCCCACTGGGGGACCGGGGTGCCGATCGGCCCCGCGTCTGCTCGGGCGGACGGGATCTCTACCCGCGCCAGGTTGGCCAAGGCGCTGTCGATGGCGGCGAAGTTGCGGTCCACGATGGTGTGGCCGCGCTTGCCGTAGGCCTTGGTGACGGCGGCCTTGATCTGGGTGATCGCTTGATCGGGCGCCATCACATTGGAAAGGGCGAAGAAGCAGGTCTGCATGACCGTGTTGATCCGGTTGCCGAGCTGGGCCTCGGTGGCCACGCGGTCGCCGTCGACGACCCAGAAACCGATGTGCTTGTCCTGCAACTGGCGGCGCACGTCGCCAGGTAGGTGGTCCCAGACCTTTTCGGCCCCGTAAGGGCTGTTGAGCAGGAAGGTGGCCCCGTCTTTGGCCAGCTCGAGCACGTCGACCCGTTTGAGCAGGTCGAAGTGGTGGCAGGCCACGAAGTCGGCGTCGCTGACAAGGTAGGTCGAATTTATGGGCGCTGGCCCGAACCGAAGGTGCGAGACCGTCATGGCGCCCGACTTCTTGGAGTCGTACACGAAGTAGCCCTGCACGAAGGCGCCGGTCTCCTCAACGATGATCTTGACGCTGTTCTTGTTGGCTCCTACCGTGCCGTCCGAGCCCAGCCCGAAGAACACGGCTTGGACCTCGCCGTCTGCCCGGGGGGGACGGAAGTCACGGTCCCAGGTCAGGCTGAGCGAGCTCACGTCGTCGAAGATGCCCACGGTGAAGTGGCGCTTCGGCCGCTCCGCATTTAGCTCGTCGAGGGCGGCCTTGGCCATGGCCGGGGTGAACTCCTTGGAGGACAGCCCGTACCGTCCTCCGATGACGCGGGGGGCCTGGGCGAAGGGGGGCTCGAGGTCCTCCATGGCCTCGTCCAGGGCGGCCCGGACGTCGAGGTACAGCGGTTCGCCGACGGCGCCCGGTTCCTTGGTCCGGTCGAGCACGGCGATCGAGCGGACGCTCGGGGGCAGCGCAGAGACCAGCTGCTGAGCCGGGAAGGGCCGGTAAAGCCGGACCGTCACCAGCCCGACCCGCTCGCCGGCCTGGACGAGGCTGTCGACGGCTTCGCGCGCCGCGCCCACGCCCGAGCCCATCATCACGATGACCCGTTCGGCGTCGGGGGCGCCGTTGTACTCGACCAGGCTGTAGGAGCGCCCGGTCCTTGCCGCCAGGGCGTCCATGGTGGCCTGGACGATGCCGGGGACGGCGCTGTAGTACGGGTTGGAGGCCTCCCGGCCCTGGAAGTACACGTCCGGGTTTTGCGCCGTGCCCCGTACGTCGGGAGCGTCGGGGCCCATCCCCCGGAGGCGGAACTCTATGAGCGCGTCGGGGTCGACCAGCGCCGCCATGTCCTCGGCCGCCAACGGGGTGATCTTGGCCAGCTCGTGGGAGGTCCGGAAACCGTCGAAGAAGTGCAGGAACGGTACCCTCGCCTTCAGGGTGGCGGCGTGGGCGACCAACGCGAAGTCATGGGCCTCCTGGACCGAGTTGGCGGCCAGCATGGCCCACCCGGTGCTCCGGGCGTGCATGACATCGGAGTGGTCACCGAATATGGACAGGGCATGGGTGGCGACGGTACGGGCGGCCACGTGGATGACCGCCGGAGTGAGCTCGCCGGCGATCTTGAACATGTTGGGCACCATCAACAGGAGCCCTTGCGATGCGGTGAAGGTCGTGGCCAGGGCGCCTTTTTGCAGGGCGCCGTGCAGGGTGCCGGCGGCGCCGGCCTCGGACTGCATCTCGATCACGTCGGGCACCTGGCCCCAGAGGTTTTGTTTGCCCGCCGTGGCCCAGTCGTCGGCGTACTCGCCCATGGGCGACGCCGGGGTTATGGGGTAGATGGCAATTACTTCGGAAAGGGCGTAGGCGACACGAGCTGCAGCCTCGTTGCCGTCGACACAGACCCATTGGCGCACGTCCACACTGACTCCCAGGCTCGTCGAATTCTCGCCTCCCTTTCTAGCCATCGCCCCGGGCTGTCCCCCCGGGCCCTTTGTCAGTTTCTGGGCGACAAAAGCCCGCGACCAGCGTGGTGGTCGCGGGCTTTTGGCTGTCTGGGCCAGGCCCTGAACAGCCCCCTGCTCAGGGCGTGAAGGTTGTCCTGCTCAGGGCGTGACCAGGTTGAAGACGCCCCCGTCCACTTTGACGTCGTTGCCGTTGCCGGTGGCCACGTACCCCATGCCCTGGGGAGCGATGCCCTCGTAGGCGAACAGGTACAGGGGCTTGCCTCCGTACGTGACCTGGGCCGTCCCGTTCGAGCGCTTGAGCGTGCCCACACTGGCCGCCGTGAGCGTGCCCTCCACGGCGGGCCTGCCGTTGGTCAGCAGGGGAGGCCAACCGATGGCGCAGGCCCCGGTGCATTTGCTGGTGGTGGCCGTGTCCAGGGTGTAGGAGTACACGGGGAACTCCTCCCAACCGATGCCCGTCAGCATGGCCGCGGCGACGACATTTTTGCCGCCGATGACGGTGTTGGTGAGGGTCTCGGGCCACGCCAGGGGGGCGCCTGACGGGCTCACGAGCCACCACAGCCCGTGCCAGGGCGGCAGGCTGGGCTCGTCCCAGCCTTCGCCGGTGACCTGGCCCGGGCCCATGTCAAAGATGTAGAGCGGGTGACCGGCATAGGTGACCTGGTCCCCGATCCCCGGCCGCACCACCGACCCGAGGAGCTTTTGGGACACGCCGACGCCGGCCACGGGGGCACCGTCGGTGGTTATGGCCGGCCACTCGGCTTTCTTGTCGTTGGACGCCCCGGTGCACGAGCCCGGGCCCCCGGGGAGGCTCTTGTCGACCGTGGCCGTGCAGGCATAAGCGGTCGGGCTGTCGCCGGTGATCAGGTAGAGGCTGTAACCGGCGAACTTACCGGACCCTACTATCAACATCGTCCCGAAAGGGCCCTCCCTGGTGGTGATCACAGTCCCGCCAGCTTTTACGGCCGCGAATGCGGGAGCGGCCCCGACCAGGGGGCCCATGCCCAACCCGGCGGCGACCATCGCCAGTGAAATTGCCGTCTTTGTGCGGGTCAGCCGGCGCGCAGATCTCACCATTTATCCTCCTGTTGTCGATTGGCCATTTATGGCGTCATTTGTCAACCTAACCATCACGCCGTCGCCCTAAAAGGTGGTTAGCCGGCATCCCGCGGTGTGCTAGCACGCCATTTTTTTGGCCCCCAGCACCACCGGCTAAGTGGGGTGCCCGGCGTCTTTATTCGGAGCGCAGCACGAGCGCCGTGGGCGTGCGGGCGGCCAGGCGGCCCGGGATGGCGGCGATGACATTGGCCACCACCAGCGCCCCCAGGGCGATGAGCACGACCTGTCCGACCGGCACGCTCGGGGCCGGCACGGCGTTGATGTCGTGGGCGAACAGGTCCCATAGCGTGCGCCCCACCGCTATGCCCAATGGCACGCCGGCGACCACGCCTATGGCCACCGCGGTGGTCGAATGCCAGGCCACGGTGGCCGCCAGCTGGCGTTCGGTGAAGCCGAGGGTCTTGAGCACGGCCAGGTCCCGCCGCCGGCGGCGTACCGAGGCGATCAGGGTCAGGGCCAGGGCGGCGAGGGCGCCGGCGGCCAACCCTGCGCCCAGGAAGACGGGCGTGTCCCCCAGCGAGCGGTAGTTCAGGATCTCGGCCGGCCGCTGCACGCCGATGACGCTCACGCCGAAGTTGTCCGGGTTAGTGGTCTCCTGGGCGATGGTGACCAGTGACCGGTAGGCGGCGGCGCGGTCTACACCGGGCCGGAGGCGCACCAGAGCCGCTTCGGGGCCGGGCAGGGGAGTGTTGAAGCTGTTGCGCTGGATCAGGGGGATCAGCTGGTAGGCCAGCACGGCGCCCACGCCCATCTCTAGGTGCTGGACGCTCCCGCCGCCGTAGGCGGGCAGGGTGGCCGTGCCCACCACCTGGAGGCGGTGCGGCCCGCCGGCGCCCGCGCTTTCCACCACCGTGCCGTCCAGGTGAGCGTGGAGCTGGGCCAGGGTTAAGGCCCCCAGCACGACCTGGTCGGGGGCCCGGACGCCGTGGCCGGAAAGCAGGGCCGGCGCCACAGTGGCCCCCGGTGTCTCTCCCAGCACGGGCACGGGCTGGCCGTCGAGGTTGAGGCTCCCCGTGTACACCCCGGACCACGCCGCCACGTAGCGGTCATGGTCGAGCAGGCCCGTGACCTTAGGTCCCGGGAGGTCGCCACCCGCCCCCAGCAAGTAGTCCCAGTTCCACCCGTAAAGAGCCGGGTGGGACACGAGGGAGCTGAGGCTGGCGCCGAAGGTGACCGTGCCCACCAGCGTCACCACCGCCAGTACCGCCCCCACCACGGCGGAGCGGACGGGCACCGAGGTGCGGCCATGGCCGGGGACAAGGGCGAAGCGCACCCCGGTCAGGGCCGGGGCGGGCAGGCCGGCCGACCCGGCGGCGGCCAGGATCCGGGAAGGCTGTTCGGGTGCCAGGGCACGTCGGGCCGCCCGGTGAGGCGCTCCCCGGTAGCTCACCAGCGCGGCGGTGGCCCCCAGGACCAGGACCAGGGCCCCTAGCCCGGCACCGAGCACGGTCCAGTCGAAGTTCACGCCCGGGTCAGGGTAGACGGGGCGCACCGGCCCCAAGGGGGCGACAGGAGAAAGGCATACGGCGACGATGACCGCCAGAAAGGCGCCCGCCCCCACGCTGGCGAAGATGCCGATGAGGCCGTCGCCCCAGGTCTGGGCCGGGCTGGCGCCCACGGCGCGCAATATGGCGCGCTCGTCAGCCCCGAGCCGGACTTGGCGGCCGATCAACTGGGCGCCGATCAGCAGGCAGGCCAGGGCGACAATGCCACCGAAGGCGCCGAGGGCGATCGCCTCCGGTTTGAGCGAGCGCTGGGCCTTGGGCAGCACCCCGGCGGCAACGTTGCTAAATGAAAGCGGCAGTTTGGGGAAGGCGCGGCTTATCTCGGCCAGGACGGCAGCAACGTAGCGGGTACCGCCCTGTAGCCGGGCCCCGCTCTCGGTGTAGTTGACGCAGCAACCGAGCAGCGGGCGGGTCAGGGCGGGAGTGAACAAGTTGTCCGGGGCCGACCCCTGATCGGCCTGGTCGGCGATCACCACGCTGTTGAAGGCGGCGATGCCCACCAGCCTGGCGTTGATGACCCGGTAAGGCTTGACCGCGGCCGAACCGAAGTCGCGTAACTGGATCTGGGCGTTGGTGTAGATCCCGAACCGCACGACAGCGCCCACGTGCAGGCCCATGGCCTGGGCCTGGGCCTCGCTCAGCATGAACTGGTCCGGGTCGTCGGGGTCGGCCATGTGACCGGCGAGCACGGCCACCTTGTCCTGGTCGAAGTAGAGGCCGTCCACACTGCCGTAGCCGTTGCCGGGCCCGGGCGAGAACTCGGTGACGTTTTGCTCGGGTGCTCCGTCAGGCTGCAGGGGCAGGAGGTTGATCCCCGACTGGCTCTCCACCCGAGCTACATGAGGAAGGTGGGAGATCGCCTCGACGATCGGCGCTTCGTAGGCTTTCAGCCCGGCGCTGGCGTCCAGGACACCGGTGCCCCCGACGAGGTCAGACGGGTTGGTGCTGGCCCAGTAGACGCTGAAGGACGAGTCGGTCCGCCGGGCGGCGGCGACGGACCCCATGGCCAGGCCTCCGACCAGGCCGATCAGCAGCACGAGGGTCAGGTACTCCCCCCAACGGCGCTCAAAGGTGCGGCGGAAGCGGTACCAGCCGAGCTGGACGACCTCGCCGTTCACTGGCGCGCCAAGCCGGCCCGACGTCCCATATGCCTCTATCGTGGCCGGCCCGCGCCGGCGCCGGCACCATGGAGGCACGTTTCCCGCCGGGGGTGCTGGGGCACCCCCTCGGGCCGGCCAGCACCCGCGCCGGCCATTGCCCACGCCAGCCCCCCCGCGCACCGCTACGGTGGCTGGCGGTGAGCGATCTCGATGCCATCGTCGTCGGCTCCGGTCCCAACGGGCTGGCGGCGGCGCTAACCCTCGCCCGCGCCGGGCGCACCGTCACGGTTTACGAGGGGGCCCCGACCCCGGGTGGCGGGTGCCGTACGGACGAGCTGACCCTGCCCGGTTTCCACCATGACGTGTGCTCGGCCGTCCACCCCCTGGTGCTGGCGTCGCCCTTCTTCCGGAGCGTCGACCTGGCTTCGCGCGGGGTGAAGATGCTCACGCCGGTGGTGGCCTTCGCCCACCCCCTTGACGGCGGCCGCGCCGGCGCCATTGCGGGCTCGGTAAACGACACCGCCGCCACCCTGGGCCCGGACGCTCGGACCTACCGCCGCCTGTTCGCCCCCTTGGCCCGGGACGTCGACAAGGTCCTTCCCACCGTGCTCGCCCCCCTGCGGGCCCCTCCCCGCCACCCGGTGGCCATGGCGCGCTTGGGTTTGCCCGGGCTCCTGCCCGCGGCCTGGCTCGCCGGCCGCTTCCGGACCGACGAGGCCCGGGGCTTGTTGGCCGGTGCCGCCGCCCACTCGATGTTGCCCCTCAGTACCCCGCTGACAGCCTCTTACGGGATGCTGTTCGTGGCCCTGGCCCATGCCTACGGGTGGCCGGTCGTCGAGGGCGGCAGCAGCCGCGTCATCGATGCCCTGGTGGCTGAGCTGAGCGCTCTCGGGCCGAAGGTGGAGACGGGACGTTGGGTTGAGCAGCTGACCGACCTGCCTTCGGCCCGAGCCGTGCTCCTCGACCTTTCCCCCCGTCAAGTGGCGGGGTTGGCGGGGACGCGCCTCAGCGCCTCCTACCGGGCGGCGATCGGGCGGTTCCGCTACGGACCGGGCGTCTGCAAGGTCGACTGGGCGCTGAGTGGGCCGGTGCCCTGGGAGGCCCCGGCGTGCCGGCAGGCCGGGACCGTCCACGTCGGCGGGACTTTCGAGGAGGTGGCCGCCGCAGAAGCCGAGGTGGCCACCGGTCGCCACCCCGAGCGGCCCTTCTGTCTGGTGGCCCAGCCCGGGGTGGTGGACCCCAGCCGCGCCCCCGCCGGCCAGCACACGCTGTGGGCCTACTGCCACGTGCCCTCGGGCTCTGCGGTCGACATGACCGAGCGGATCGAGTCACAGATCGAGCGCTTTGCGCCCGGGTTCCGCGACCTGGTGCTGGCCCGGGCGACCAAGACGGCGGCGGAGACCGAGCGGGCCAACCCGAACTATGTCGGCGGCGACATCACCGGCGGCATGGCCACCTTGCGCCAGACGGTGTTCCGGCCCACGGTCCGCTGGGACAACTACCGGACGTCGTCGCCCGGCCTGTACCTGTGCTCGGCGTCGACGCCGCCCGGCGGGGGGGTCCACGGCATGTGCGGCTACTGGGCGGCGCGTTCGGCCCTGGCCGAGCGGCACCGGGCTGGTTAGCCCTTGCCCGGTCCCGACGGCGAGCCCCCGGCCGGACGGGCATGTCTCCCGCGGGTGGTGCCAACCTCCCCTTTGCGCACCTGTCATCACCATGGCTACGACACCGGTCATCACCCTTCCGCAGCGGCACCGGCCGCTCTAGCGTTGGCGCATGCGTACCGAAGCCGCTGTCACATCGATCTCATGGATCCCGTCCGAGGCGATCGCCGGCGCTACCAAGCTCCCCTTCGAGAGCGGCATCGCCCACTATGACGCCCCACCTCCAGACGTCATCGACGACCTGGAGGCGCTACGCCAGGCCGACCGTTTCCGCTTTGCCAACCACCTCGAGGCGTGGATCGAGGTAAAGGGCGGCCGCATCGTCGATTACGGCCAGTCCGGCCACGGCTTCATCGGCTCGACGACCCTGCGCCTCGGCAGCAAGCGAGCGGTGTTCGAGGCGGTGGCGCTCCCTGACCTCCAGCCGCCCCCGCTGCTAACGGCTGAGAAGGCCACCTTCGTCCAAACCGCCGGGGGCCGCACCGGCGTGCCCGCCCCTCGCCGGGTCCGCAGGGCCCCGTTCGTACAGTTCAGCGCGCCGCTCGCCTGGACCACCCTGGCGCTGGAGATGCACGTGGACGGCACCGTCGAGCACCATCTTCTCGGTGCCAGCCCCTTCCCCCGCCACTGGCTCTACGGCACGGACAACAAGCTGGTCAAAAAGAGCGGGTTGATCGACTTCTCGACCTGGTACCGCCGCGCCTTCGGCAAGCACAGCCCGTGGGGGGACCAGGACTCTCCCGCGTTCGCCACCGAGGTGGAGACGGCTCTCGAGCGCCAGCTCTCGGTCGAGCTGATGCATGGTGCCACCAAGCCCAAGATCCGCAAGTTCGCCGCCGGGGCGCTGATCACCGAGCAGGGCCAGCCTGGGGACGAGCTCTTCCTCGTGCTGGACGGTGTCGTCCGGGTGGAGGTGGACGGGGACCGGCTGGCTGAGTACGGCCCGGGCTCGATGCACGGTGAGAGAGCCTTCCTGGAGGGGGGCACCCGTACTTCGAGCGTGCGCGCCGTAACCCCGTGCAAGCTGGCCATGGTCTCGGCCGGCGAGCTGGACCGCGGCGCCCTCGAACAGCTGAGCGTGGGCCACCGGCGCGAGGACCAGTCCTGAATGCCCGAAGCCCAGGCCCTTCAGGGATCGACCATCAGCGTTTTCGTGGCCGACGACAACTTGATAGTGAGGGAGGGTGTCCGCGCCCTCATCGCCTTGGAAAAGGACTTCAGCGTCGTCGGCACCGCCTCTGATTACGACGAGCTGGTGGCCAAGGCCTCCGAACTGGCTCCCCAGGTGGTCGTCACCGACATCCGGATGCCCCCGACGTTCCACCAAGAAGGCATCGAAGCGGCCCACGAGATCCGCAAGCGCCACCCCGGGACCGGTATCGTCGTGCTTTCCCAGTTCGACGACCCCGAGTACGCCATCTCCCTTCTCGGCGAGGGGTCGGCCGGTTACGCCTACCTGCTCAAGGACAGGGTGGCGGAGGGAGACCAGCTGGCCCGGGCGGTAAGGGCCGTGGCCAGCGGGGGCTCGGTGCTCGACCCGGCCATTGTCGAGGCCATGGTCCACCCCGTCACCGGCAAAGGCGAGCTCACCCTGGCCGAGGAGGAACTGCTCCGCCTGGTGGCCGAAGGACGGCCGATCAAAGCCATAGCCGCGGTTCAGGGGACTACGCCTTCGGCCGCCGCCGACGCCGTCGAGAGGTTGTTCCTGCGCATGGCCGAGGACGCCAGCAGCGGCGGCCAGAACTCCCTGCGCCGACTGCGCAGCCTCTATGAGGCCATCGTGAACCGGGAGGAACAGGGCGAGACGTTGAGCCGCCTCCTACCCGGGGGAGTGGCGCAAATGCTGCGGGAGCAGGGCTGCAACCCGGGCGAGACAAGACAACTGGTGGTCAGCGTGCTGATGTCCGACATCCGCGGTTACTCGACCATTGCCGAGAAGGCCGACCCCAGTGTTTTGGCCCGGCAGCTCAACGTTCACCGGGGGGAGATGAACAAGGCGATCATCGCCACCGGGGGGACAGTCATGCAGTTCGTAGGGGACGCCGTCATGGCCGTTTTCGGTGCCCCCGTGCCCATGGACGACCACGCCGGCAAGGCGGTGGAAGCGGCCCTGGCCATGCACGAGGCGCAGAGAAAAGTGAACTCGCATTGGCGCGACGAGGGGCTCCCTTTCTTCGAGCTCGGCATAGGTATAACCACGGGCCCGGTGGCGGCCGCCTTGCTCGGCTCAGAGCAGCACCTCGAGTACACCCTGGTAGGCGACACGGTCAACCTGTCCCAGCGTCTGCAGCAATGGGCGGAGCCGGGCGAGACCGTCCTGTCCGAAACGACTTACGGTCTGCTTTCCGATCCCCCACCGGCACAGGCTTTGCCCCCCGCCTTGGTGAAGGGCAGGGGGACGCCCGTCTCGGCGTGGCGCCTGAGCCCCGCCGCCGTTACTACCACTACCACTACCACCACCACATCCGCAGCCTGAACTAGCACATCCGCAGCCTGAACTGGACTGACTGAATTCGACTGGGAGGGTTCATGAACGTTATGGAGGCCCACGGCCTGCGCAAGACCTACGAGTCCGAAGGTGCTCCCGTGAGGGCCCTACGCGGCGTCGACATGGCCATCACACAGGGCGAGTTCGTCGCCATCATGGGCCCGTCAGGCTGTGGCAAGTCGACCTTGCTCAACCTGGTCGCCGGCCTGGACGTGCCCAGCGAAGGCGAGATCCTGGTTGCCGGTGAGCCCTTGGCCGGCATGGACGAGAGCGCCCTGGCCCGCATGAGGCGGCGCCACATAGGCATCGTGTTCCAGTTCTTCAATCTTCTCGAGGGGATGAGCGTCCTGGAGAACGTCACTCTCCCGGCCGTCATCGCCGGCACCGGTCGTAAGCGGGCCGAAAGCAGGGCACGGGACCTGCTCGACCTTCTCGGCTTGGCCGACAAAGCCAAGAGCGCCCCCGGGGTGCTCTCCGGTGGCCAGCGCCAGCGCCTGGCCATTGCCCGGGCCCTGGCCAACGCGCCTACGCTGCTGCTGGCCGACGAGCCGACCGGTGCCCTCGACTCCGACGGAGGCAAGGAAGTGCTCGAGCTGTTCCGCCGCCTGCATGCCGGAGGTCAGTCGATCCTGCTCGTCACCCACGACGAAACAGTGGCCGCCCCGGCTACCCGCATCGTGCACATGCGCGACGGCCGTGTAGTGAACGAGGAGGTGGGCGCCGGCACTCCCGCTGCCGAGGCCGCGGTGGTGGCCATGCCGACATGAGCACCCCGATAATCGTCAGCCAGCTCGGCGAGGTCCGTGAGAGCGCCCGGCGCACCGAGGAGGGGGGCCTACCGCGCACGGCCCAAGCTGGGCCGCTCGCCACCGTCGTTTCCCTCACGCTGGGGCTGGTGGCTCTGGCCGGCGCGGCCGGGGCCCCGGCTATCGACTCGCACGGCAACTTGGCCACCGAGGTCGTGCGCGCCGTCGTAGTGGTCGCCTTCGCCCTCGCCGGCCTGGTCGCATTGGTGAGGCGACCGGACGAGCGCCAACCTCTGGTGGTGCTCCTCGCCGCCGCTCTGGGCGGCGTGGTGGCGGCGTCCGCCGCCCTGGTCTACGTCCACGCCCACGGCGGGACGCTGGCTTCGGGCCTGGTGCCTCTGGCCCGCTTCTGCGAGCCGGTGGCTCTGGCCCTGCTGCCCGTCGCCGCCATGCACATCCTGTTCGGGATCCCTGACGGGAGCTGCCGGCTGAGCCGCATGGTCGTGGCCGGGGGCTACGTGGTGGGTACCGCCCTGGGCCTGGCCCTGTGGGCCCAGCGTCCCGCCCTGCCCTTGTGGCCGGTGGCGGTCGAAGCGGTGGTGGCCGTCGCCCTCGGTACCGGTGTTTCCCAACGGCGGTACGCCCACTCGACCGGCCTCGAACGTCAGAGGATGCAGTGGTTCGGTTGGGCGTCCGCCATCGCCCTAGTGGTGTTGCTGGTCGCCTTGGCCCTGCGCGTCCTGCTCGACTGGCCCACCCGGGCACCGCTGGTCCTGACGGTTTCGCTGACGCCCTTCGCGGTCGCCATCGCCATGTGCAGCACCCGCCGGCTGGCCGGGCGCATCGACCGGATACTGGCCCACACCGTTTCCATCGCCGGCCTCACCTGCGTGGTGGCGGCCGTCTACCTGGTGGTGGTGGCCGGGCTGGGGAACACGCCCCCCCGCAACGAGCGTTCCCTGCTGGTGTTGTCGATGATCTCAGCCGCGGTCGCCGCCCTGCTCTACGGGCCGGCTCGCCAGCGCCTCACCCTCTATGCCAACCGTCTCGTGTACGGCGAGCGCGAGGCGCCCGACGCCGTGCTGCGCACGTTCGGCAGCCGGCTGTCGCGCGCCATCCCCATGGACGAACTGCTGCTCCAGGTGGCCGAGTCACTGCGCAAGACCCTGGCCCTGAGCGCGGCGGAGGTGTGGACCGGTTCGGGGGGCCACCTGACGCGTTCGATCTCGGTCCCCGACGTGCCCAGCACCGACCTGACGCTGAGCCCAGAGGAGGAATCGGTCGTGGCCCGGGCCGGCGTCACCGGTACGGCGTGGCTGACCGTCTGGCTACCGGGCGTTGTCGCCGGGCGCGAGAGCTCGTTGCTGCGGGTCGCTCCCACCACCCACTCCGGTCGGGTGCTGGGGCTCATAGTGGCGGTGCGCCCTCCGGGCGGCGACCAGTTCACGTCCGACGACGACGTGGTACTGACCGAGCTGGCCCGACAGGTCGGCCTGGCCTTGCACAACGTGGAGCTCGACTCCGCCCTCCAGAAATCCCTGGAGGACCTCCGGCTCCAGGCCGAACAGCTCCAGGAGTCACGGGCGCGCATCGTGGCCGCTTCGGACGCCGCCCGTCGCCAGATCGAGCGCAACCTGCACGACGGCGCCCAGCAGCACCTGGTGGCCTTGGCCGTCAATGTCCGCCTGGCCCGCCGGCTGGCCGAGACCGACCCTCAGGGGTCCCTGGAGATCCTCGACCAGCTGGGAGAAGGCCTGCAAAACGCCGTGCAGGAACTGCGCGCCCTGGCCCACGGCATCTACCCGCCGCTGCTGGCGGACCGGGGTATCGAAGAAGCCTTGCGGGGCGCCGCCGGTCGCGCCGCCCTGCCCACGCAGGTGGAGGCGGCCGGGCTGCACCGGTACTCTCCGGAGATGGAGGCGGCGGTCTACTTCTGCTGCCTGGAAGCGTTGCAAAACGCCGGTAAGCACGCCGGGCCGGGCGCCAGCGCCACCGTGAGGGTGTGGGAGGAGCCCGGTTCTCTCCGCTTCGAGGTGGCCGACGACGGGGCCGGGTTCGACGCCCGAGGCGCCAAGGGCAAGGGCGCCGGCTTTGTCAACATGGGTGACCGGGTGGGTGCCATGGGGGGGACGGTCCAGGTCAACTCGGCCCCGGGCCAGGGCACCACGCTCTCGGGGCGCGTCCCTCTCTAGGCCCTGTCGTTACCCTCCACCCTTGGCGCCGTTAACGGCGCTCGCCGTCCACGTGCCTTCCAGGATGTCGGGCCCGAAGCGTTCCTTGTGGACGTAAGCCAACGCCCCGCAGGTACGGGCATCGGCCGGCAGGTCCTCCTCGTCGTAGGTGGAGAGCAGGATCACATTGGTGCCCTTGTGCTCGTCGCGGATGAGCCGGGTGGCGGCGATGCCCCCCATGCCTTCCATATTGATGTCCATGAGCACGAGCTGGGGGTTGAGGCGGGCGACGGCCTCGACGGCTTCCTCGCCCGATTTGGCCTCTCCGATCACCTCGAAGCCGGCCGTGGCCCGGACCACAAGGCGCGCCGCGATCCGGAAGGGTGCCTGGTCGTCGACGACCAGCACGCTCACCGCCGGTGAGGACATGAACAAATCCTGCCAGAGCGGGCCGAAAAGGCCCACTCGGCCAGCACCACCAAGAACTGTGGTGTCAGCACCCCCCGCGGTCGGCCCGACCCGGCGCGATCAGCTCGTGGCCGCCAGGAACAAGAGCACGGCCTTGACACGGCGGTGCACCTCGGTCTCCTCGCTGAGGCCGAGCTTGAAGAAAATTGAATTGATGTGCTTTTCCACCGCCCGTTCCGACAGCACGAGGGCGCTGGCTACGGCGGCGTTGTTCTTGCCCTGGGCCATCTCGGCCAGGACTTCGACCTCGCGGGGGGTGAGCGCCCGCAGGGGAGAGCGGGCGTCCTGGGACCGGGCCTTGACCAGGTTGTCGACGACCTCAGGGTCGATCACCGAACCGCCCCTGGCCACCTCGCGGATGGCCGACGCCAGCTGGCCTATGTCGGAGACGCGCTCTTTCAGCAGGTAGGCCCGGCCTTTGGACCCGTTCTCGAGGAAGCGCAGGGCGTAGGCCGGCTCGGAGTACTGGCTCAGCACGACCACGCCGAGGTTGGGGTGCAGGGCGCGCAGTTCGTTGGCCGCCCGGATGCCTTCATCGCTGCCGGTCGGGGGCATGCGGATATCGGTGACCACCACGTCGGGGGACTCTTGTTCGACCGCCCTCAGCAGCGACGGGTAATCGATACAGGCGGCCACGACCTCCAGGTCCTCTTCGAGGTCGATCAGTTTGCCGACGCCCTCCCGCACCAGGTAATTGTCCTCGGCCAGTACAACTCGGAGGGCCACGGGCCAAAGCCTATAACGGCGTGGCCGGCCTACCTTGACACCAGGTCGATGACCGCTCCCTCGGTGCCCCCTTCGACCGGTACCGGTGCCCCCCGGCAGCCGGCGACCATGGCATCGATCTCGTCGTCGGTCCGCTGCGGGTCGTGGTGGAAGAGCACCAGGCGCTTGGCCCCTGCCTCCAGGGCCAGGCCCACGGCGTAACCGGGGCAGGAATGGCCGAAATAGCCCCGGGCCGGGAGCTCCTCGTCGGTGTACTGGGCGTCGTGGAAGACGATGTCGGCCCCGGACACGAGGCGCACGGCGGTCTCGTGGTACTCCCCGAGCCCGGCCGGCCCGGGGCCGAACCCGGTAGGCCAGTGGTCGGACAGGTACGCCAGGGTTACCCGCCCATCGGAGACCCGGTAGCCGAAGCTCCGCCCGCCCTTGTGGGGTATGTCTAGCGCCAGGACGCTGAAGCCCTCGATCTCGTGCTCGCCCG
>JBKQUU010000251.1:0-11868 GCA_052325485.1 Acidimicrobiales bacterium
CTTCTGCATCCAGATCGCGATCAGCGAGCGTTTCGTCCACGCCTGGGACCTAGCTGCCGCTACGAACCAGTCGCTCGGTGACGACGGCGCGGACATCGCCGAGGCGCTGTTCGCCTCGTCCGAGTACTTGGCTGTCAACTCCGAGGTGAGGGCAAACACGCCACCGCCGCTCGGGCCTGAGATCACCCTCGAAGGCGGAGGGGCCGTCGGGCGCCTCGTGGCATTTCTCGGTCGCGACCCGAGCCAGGCGACGGGTTGAGGTGCCAGCATAAGCGGGGCCCTCCAACCCTCCGCAAATCTCCCTCTTATGCGCTGCCCGCGAACCCCTTATTGTCCCAGGCACATCCGTGCAGATCAGACGGTTCTCGCGAGCGCGGGCTCCGATTTCGTCAGGCCGCCTTCAGCACATAGCGAGCATCCAGAATACCCCGACATAATAACGGCTTTCCGCGGGGCAAACGGCACACAGAACGGCACTTCTCGGTGGCCTTGGCCACGTGAGACAAGCCGGCGGCGGGGCCTGTGCCTTTACTTCAACGGATGTACCGGGCGCTCTTGCTCAGATCGCGGAGCGTGGGATGAGGCGATCGCGGTGATTCGCTCTTCGTCGATAGGCCGGGCGACGCCAGACCACCTGGAACGAAGCTCGCTGACCCGGACGCCTCCGACGCGGGTGAGCGGTCGACCGGTGATGGTCTGGTACGCGTCGAGCGCGACGAACGCATCGGCGGGATGCGCCACGAGCCAGGGAGCCGGCGTATCGGCGACGCGGATGACCCGGGAGAACCTCGTCTGGCCGAGAGGACGAGCGGACAGGCGGACCGCGTTGTGTTCGGCCAACCAGCAGACAAAGCGCCAGGTGTCGTCCCAGCCAAGGGTCGGGTGGGTGTCAAACCGGTACGGAGGGACTACATAGGTGATCTCAGCGAGGACGAGCGGTGCCTCAAGGGCTTGGAGGGCCACTGTCCGGTGGTTGCCGTTGGTCGTGACGACCCGGACTGGGCCGTTGGGCCCCGGGAAGGAATCGACGACGATACACGGGAGCCAGGCACGAGGTTCGCCGAACAGCTCAAGCAGCCCGCCAGGGTCGCTCCGCTCAGCGAGGATCCTGCCAGCGAGTGCTGCGATACCTCGGGTGGATGTGTGGTACGGCTTGAACGGCTGGCCCAACGTCTGCCACGTGATGCTGTGCGGGGGGATCCACGCCCACCGCGGCCCTGGTTGGTGTGCTGAGTGGACCTCCACTCCGAAACCTGGTCTGCCACAACATCGACGCACTGCCGCGTTCAGCTCGGCCTTGGTCGGAGGCTGGCGACACAGAGCGTCCAAGTGAGCCCGAAACATGCCGAGCGCGCCGCTGTGGCCCACTGGGTCGTCAAATGGGACCGCCCCGAACTGGGCCAGGAGCTTCCGGGCGGTCGACACTTCCGACGGCGTCGTCTTAGGTAGTGAGAAGATCGCCTCGCTCGACAGCCCCCGCCACCAGTGCCGCCCATGGAACCGCGGTAAGGTCACCGATGCCTCACTTGCCATGCTCGTATTCTCCACCGCGGTGGATACACACAAAAGGACCAAGAGACGGCCCGAAGTGCGTAGTGCGCTGATAGTGGGCCCGGTACTTCGCCGGTCATCGGGCCAGGTGGGACGACCACGATCGGGAGCGCCCGGCAGCCCACCTTTATTGCAGCCAAGTAACGTTTTGCCCATAACTCACGAACATGTCTCGGTGTGGTGTGCAGATAGCGTGCAGCCTCTTCATAATCCAACAAAGTTCCTTCTGGTTCCTCACTGGTGGTTACCCCTGAAAGGCGTGTCTCGCTGGCACCGAACATCCTCAGTCTTCCCACCTCTGGTGCCTCACCGGTCTTCGCCATTTGTCTGGTGGCCGACTTTAAAGAGCGCGTGTTCCCAGAGGTCCCTCGGTCACTTGTCATATCGCTAGCCCTCGATTACCTAAGTCGATGTAATTACCTTTTCCTGCCGACAGCCCGGGTGTGGCTAGGGCAGAGACGACCTGTCTTTCGAGCCATCCATCTGGTCCCAGGCCGGACTCGGCGAGCGCCTTCGCGGCTTGACGCGCGAAGCGTTCACGTCCGGACGGGTCCCCGAGTCGTCCTCCTACTTGGGCAAGGGTGGTCACCAGGGTTGCGGTGCTGACGTTCTCCCGGGCCAGGGTGCTGGCGAGGTGCCGCCCGGCATGAACTGGGCCGACTTCGCCAAGCCGTTGCGTGGGCCAACCCGAGGCGAGGAAAGTGCCGAGCCCATCGGTGCCGTGCTTACCGAGCCAGTCGGCCGGGTCGTACGGGTCGGGGAGAGTCACGGCGAGCACTTCCTCCCTTGCCGGTCTCGCGTTAGGCATTGGTGCGGGGGCCACCCTTGGGGAGCTAGAGCCAGTTACGCTTTCGGCCTGGTTCGCTGGCCGCTACCGCAACACCGCCCGGCGACTTGGAACCGCGAGCTCGCCACGTTGCGTTCGGCGGTGGCGTGGCGGTCGAAGCGAGGCTGGTTGAGCGCTGACCCCGCCGCCAGCCTGGACCGACGACGAGAGCACCCCGACCGCACCCGCGCCCTCACCCGCCGGCAGGTCGAGTCCCTGTGGCGATTCACGACCAGAGACCATCCCACCCGTCAAAACGTCACCACGCCGGTCTGCCCGTTGTCCGCCAACGCTCCCTACGGGGAGCGCGGTAGCGATGACGCCCAGGATTGGCCGCTCCAGCCGTCGTTCTGGACAAGGTACGCGGCACCTTGGCGGAAGAGGCCCTCCAAGTAGGGCACTTCCTGGCCTAGCGTTTTCGAGCCGAGTAGATAGCCGTCGTAGGCCTCGCTGAACAGCACTCCCGGGGCGATGTCGTAACCGCAGCAGGCAAACGGGCTGATGATCTCCGGTTTGGCCCAGGCCCCCTCGAAATAGGCGGCCGTGAACGGCGGCGGGGTGATCCCGCGGACGGCGGCGACACCCCCCGTCTCGGCCAGCCATTTCGTGATGTACTGCGGGGCGCTCATGAACTGCAGGAATAGAACTGAGGCCTTCAGCGCCTTCCCGCTCGTATGCGCCGGGACCATGTAGCTCGTCCCCCCTTCGGTGTTGCCCGAGCGTGCAGGCACGTTGGCCGACAGCTTCGTGGTCGCCGTGGTGATCTCGGGGAAGGGCATGCTCCCGATCGCGAAGTGCGCGCTCGCCGCCATCGCCCCGTAACCGAAGTCAACGGCGAAAGCCATCGCCGCCTTGCCCGGCTCGAACTGGGGGAGCCCGACCCCGTCCCCCGAGAGGCCGGTGATGCCCGACCAGCCCTTGGTGGCGCAGCTGTCGAACAATTGTTTCAACAGCACCACGCTCTCCTTCACGTAGGGGTCAGCGGCCGAGAACTTCCCCGTGGCGATGCCCCAGACCACGTCCTTGGTGGTGAGCTCCTCGGCCTTGCCTGGTGCACCGGCGACGGTGAAGTGGTCCAGCTCGTCGAACTGCTTCTGGACCATCTGCTCGAGGATCGACCGGTAGGGGAAGTCGATCCCGATGGCGGAGCTGTCCATGGCCATCGGGGTGTACCCAACCTTGGCCAGTGCCCCGCAGTCGCTTATCAGTTGTGCGAAGGTGCTTACCGGCGCCGTGACCCCGGCCCGCTTGAAGGCGTCCTTGTTGTAGTACATGGCCACGCCGACGAGGTTGAACGGGACCCAGTCGAAGTTGCCCTTGGGGTCGAGCACGCCCGGGGCCCTCGCCGAGAAGGCCGACGGGTCGAACTCCGACAGCCAGTTTTTGTTACCAGCGACGAACGGGTTGGGCTCGCTCAGGTACTTGTTGAGCGGGACGACCATGTACGGCTGGTAGCTCGCCTGGTTGAAGACCAGGTCCGGAGCGATGCCGGCGGCGAGCTGGGCCGACTCGACGCCGGAGAACGTGGCGAGCGGCAGCACGTCGGTGTTGACGGTCACGCCCGTCACCTTCTTGAACTCGGCCACGACCTGGTCCCACGGGCGTCCGAAGCTGCTCCCGCTCTGGGTCCATTGGTTGGGCCCCTCCAGGGTGATGGTGGTGCCGGCCACGCCTCCCATGAAGTGGCCGGGTGGTGCCGATGAGCCGCTGGCGGTGGGGCTCCCCATCGCCACGGCTCCGAGTGACAGCAACACGCTGGCAAGGCCAGCTCTAGCTCTCAATAGTCTCATCGGTGCTCCGAAGGCTGTTGACATTATAGGGGTACCCGCCGCGTGGTCGCCCCGAACCTGCGGGCAAGCCTCGGCCCATCGCCGCCTCGCGTAGGTCGCGCCCGGACTGCCCCTCCGTTATACGAGCGCGGGGCCGTGGTCCGACGGGTCAGTGGCCCACGGCCAGACCGCCCTGGATGCCGGCGAGGAAGTTCTTGGCCAGCGCCACGAACAGGACAAGCAACGGCACGCTGGCGATGAGATAGCCGGCAAAGAGCGGGCCGTAGGAGGTGGTGAGCTGACCCTGGAAGAACTGGATGCCGACCGGCACCGTACGCAGCGAATTGGTGACGATGGTGAGCTCGGGCCAGAAGTAATCGCTCCATACCGAGATGACGCCGAGCAGGGCCACCGTCCCGATGATCGGTCGCGCCAGCGGCAAGGTGATCGACCAGTAGGCCCGTGCCGGCGACGCCCCATCGACGTGGGCCGCCTCGAACAGCTCCTCGGGCAGGTGCTCGATATAGGTCTTCATCAGCACCACGGAGAACACCGTCTGGGTGGTGAGCTGCGGGATGATCAGGTCGGGGTAGGTGTTGAGGAGATGGAGATCTCGCATCAGCACGAACAGCGGTATGAGGCTGGCCGTGTTCGGCACCATGAGCAGAAGGGCGATGAGGACGAAAAAGAGCTTGCGGCCCGGAAAGCGGTAGCGCGCCAGCACAAAACCGCTGACCGAGCCGAGCAGGATGCAGCCGAACATGGCGCAGGCGGCGACGATGATCGACGAGAGGAGGTAGGGAGCCACCTCACGCCAGGCCGTGGCGAAGTTGGCGAAGTGCAGCGGTAAGGTCGGCGTCGTCTCGTTCCGGGTGAACTGCGAGTTCGACTTGAATGCCGTCTCGAGCATGTACAGGTAAGGGAACAGCCCGACGAAGGCCAGGCATGACAAGATGGCGGCGGCTATGAGCTCCGTAAGCCGCCTTCGGGTGAAGGGGCGCGCCCGGGCCGGCCTTGGCCTGGGTGCGCTGACCAAACGGCGGTCAGCTGCGCCGGCCATCAGGGGGCTCCTCTCAAGGGGCGGCGGCGCCCGATGAGCAGCGCCAGCCCGGTCATGAGCATCATGATGATGACGAGCGTCGCTGAGAGGGCGGCCGCGTAGCCCCATTCGCCGGCGTCGAAGGCCACTCCCACGATGCGCAGGACCGGCACCGTCGTCGCGTTGTCGGGCCCGCCCTGGGTGGCGATGTAGGCGGCAAAGCCGTACTGCAGCACGAAGACCACGGCGAGGAAGAACAGCAGTCTTACCTGCCGCACCAACAGGGGCAGGTCGATGAGAAGGAGCCGCTTCCAGCGCCCCGCCCCGTCGATGGCGGCGGCGTCGAAGATCTCGGCCGGGATGTTCTGGAGGCCGGCGCTGAAGATGAGGAAGGGCAGGCCGGCAACCCATGGGAAGTTGATGAAGATCAACGCCCCCAGGGCCGTGTGTGGGTCACCGAGCCAGTTCTTCTCGAGCGCCGTGAACCCGACCTTGCCCAGGAAGTCGTTCAGTACGCCGACGTTGGGGTCGTAGATGAACTGCCAGGTGAGGACCTGGATCACCGGGGAGAAGGCGAGGGGGACGATGAGCGCGGAACGGAAGAACAGGCGCCAGCGGGGCCGGGAAAGGGTGATCAGTAGTTCCGCCGCGGCCAGCGGGACCGCCCACATCGCCGTCACGGCCACAACGAAGATGACCCCGACGTGGACGAACGACTCCCACCACAGGCTGTCGTGCCACATGGCGCGGTAGTTGGCCAGGCCGACAAAGGGGGAGCTGAAGCCTGGTTCCCAGTTCGTTAGGGAGTGGGCCAGCCCGTTGATGTCGGGGTAATAGGCGAAGAAGCCGAGCAGGCCTAGCGTCGGGACCAGCGCCAGGTAGGCGCCCCAGGGGACTCGGCGCCGCCGGCGCCGAGGCGCGGTCTGAGGGGACAACGATGTAACCGACGGCACGGCCCTCACCCAGCAACCTTAAGCCGCTCAGCGCTGACAGACCGAGGGTGGGCGGAGCCGCCCAGCGCCGCTTGGCGGTGTTGCGGGAGCTATGCGGCCTCCCAGTCGAGGAGGAACGTGAAGTTGCGCTCTGGCTCGCTGTCGAGCACACCGTACGCGACGTGCGCCTGCTTGGGCGTGACCGTTCCGCTCACGAGCGACGCCGTCGAGACGGACCCGTCTGCGAGGCGGTCGAGTACCCAGAGCGTGCAGCCGGCGACAGAGCGCTCCTCGCCGTAGAGGGGGACCTGCCACTCCCAGCCGCTACGAAGGGACAAGAACCGCTCGAACACACGGGCCACCACCGAGCTGGCGGCGACATCCGGCTCGTCTCGCCACGGCGCCCCGACCACCATCACCTCGCCGTGGAGAGCGCACATTTCCGTGGCCAGCAGGACAGCGAGCTGGCTGCCTGAGCATTCCAGCACGAGTTTGGCGCCCGAGGGTGCCACGGCACCGGCGGCATCCTCTGGTGCAACGACCGTGCTGAGCCCGCTGGAGCGGGCGAGCTCTCGTCGACCGGGCGAGCGCTCAACTGAGACCACTCTGTACCCCGAGGCTTGCGCAAGCTGGGCGACGAGGTTGCCTATCGGCCCAAGGCCGATCACCGCTATCGTGTCACCCGGTCGCACCGCGGCGAGCTCCAAGCTGACGCCGCCAACCTGGCCGAGGCGGGCGAAAGGGGCAATGTCGAGGCCGATTCCGGCCGGCAGCGGCACGCACACGTACTGACGGGGGTCGAAGCGCACCACGCTTTGGTGCGGCGTGTGGGACAGGACGCTCGTCCCGACAGAGAAGCTGCTCTCGCGCCCGGCGGCAATTACTGTCCCGGCCATGGCGTAACCAGGGTGGAACGGTTGGTCGGAGCGCGGGGCGGGCAGGGACAGACCGACGAGGGAGTCGCCACGGTAATGAGCTAGCTCAGTGCCCGGGCTGATCACGCTACGGCGGGCCTGCACCACCACCTCGTGCGGTCCGAGGTCGCCGAGGTCGACCGTGACCTCTTCGAGCTCGACCTGGCGGGGCCCGGGGAACACGACGCATATCGCAGGGTGCTGGTCAGCTTGCGTCCGGGTGCCGGTCATCTGCTCCTCCCAATTGGGCCTCGCTCAGGTCTTGCTGGACCGCATTACCGCGCGAGCACGCGAGGGCGAACATGGCGGCTATCACCAACAGGAAGATCCCGATTCACTGGTAAAGCGCGACGCCGGTGGTCACCTCCGGCCCTCGGCGAAGACCGAGCATCTGGACGGCCATGGTACCGCCCGTAACCCCCCAAGGCAGCAAGGGGGACCTGATCCTCCGAACCCGCCAGGTACCGGCCACGCGCTCGCCAGCCGGGAGCCTCACTTTGTTCCCGAGGCCACCGGTCCCAAACGCGGTCCAGCGGCCGGGCCCGGAAGCGAAGAGCCGCGCGTCAGCGCGATCCCGCTCACCAGGATCGGGTCGGTCAGGGCCCTCACGAAGAGCTCGGCCATCGGGACGCATGGCAGCCCGGGAGTTGGCCGGCGAGGCTTTCGACGTCGTCGTCCATCCGCCCAGGCGGGCGCAAGTGGGCCACAATCCGGGAGGCGAGAGGGTCGCAACCGACGCCGGCGAGGTGCTCGCGCAGCAAGTCGGCCGCCCGCTTGCCTTTGCCCATGGACGCGGTGCGGACCACCTCGATGTGGTGGCGTTCCCAGCTCATCTGGCGGCGACTGTCGCTATGAGCTGATGTCCTGGTAAGGGCGTCGAGGTCGGCGAGGGCGAGGTCGAAGGCTGGGTCGGCTTCCACGGCGAGGCGCAACGCTTCGGTGGCACGGTGGCGGTCGACAGCCCGTTGCGCTTGGCGGTAGCGCGCCGCGGCCTCGGGGCTCGCGGTGACGGCGCGGCCATGGTCTTCAACGGCAGGCCCTGGAGCGTCCGAACGGTTACGCGGGCTGTCGGGCTGAGCATGTTCGGGCTTCATGGGCACCAGGTTGCCCGAGCGGCCTGAGGCGGCGCTGAGGTGGTACTGAGGTCAACCGCCTCGAGGGGCCCCAGCCGTTCACGCCGCGCTGTAGCTCAGCGGGCCGAGGGAGCGAGCTTGGCCGCCAGCGCGGCGACATCGGCCCGGTCCGTGAGGGTAGTATGACTGCGGTAGGGCAAACCCTGAGCGGCCTCCTGAGCCAGGGCGAGGAAGGTCTCGATGTTCAGACCGCTCGGGTCGCCGAGCGCTTTGACGGCGGCTAAGGCAGTGTCAGCGAGGCGCTGTATTACCGGGTCCCCGCTGGCCGAGGCGACTTGGGTGGCCTCAGTGGCACAGGCCAGGGCCTCGTCGGCTTTGCCCGCGCTCAGTGCCCACCACGCCAGGCCCGCCAGGACACCAGTCTGGCCGGCGGGAAGGCCGATGCTCCGGTAGTAGCTGCCTGCCGCCTCGAGCAGGGCCCGCGCTCGGGCCAGGTCGCCGCGCCGGCGAGCAACCACGGCTTGGCCGACCATGGCGTCGAACGACACCAACGCGTTGAAGTTGGACGCCACTAGCTCCTCGTACAGTTTGTCGGCGACGGCGTCGTCACCCTGTTTGGCTCGCAGCGCGGCAAGGCGTTGGAGACTGAAGAACATAAAAGAGCGTTGCCCCGCAGCGCGACATCGCTCCAGGAGGGCTTCGTGGGTCGCAGACGCCCCATCGAGGTCGCCTCGGGACTCGGCGATACCGGCCAGGATGTTCAGCGGGTCGACCGACAACCAGACCTCCCCTTCGGCGTTGAAACGCTCGACGCTGGCGCGCGCGGCCGCCTCCGCTTCGTCGAACCTCCCCAACAAGGCCAGGTCCCAGGCGACAATCCAGTCATGCAGGGCCAGCAGCCAGCCGTGCACGGCTGGCTCCAGCAGGTCGTGCGCCTCGCGGAGGGCGTCGAGAGATCGTTCGAACTCCTGCACGCGCATCAACACCGTAGCGAAGCAAATGAGCGCGTCCGCTCGACGGGCCCGGTCCTGGCTTGTACTCAACATGCCGACCGCCGTTTCACACTCGAGCACAGGAGCCGCGGGGCTGAACGCCATGCACACGAAATAGCCGTGCCAGACCTGGGCGGTCGCCTCCAGTTCAGGGCGGCGCAGCCCCCTCGCCCCGAGGGCGTCACCAAGCCAGCGCGCTCCTTCGACAGGGTCACCGTTGATAACCCACAGCCACGCCATTCCCGACGCCAACGACAGCGCCGCATCGGCGTCCTCTCGGGCGATGAACCAGTCGAGCGCGGCCCGCAGGTTGCCCAGGTCCGCGCTGAGGCGTTCCCGCCAGATCGGCCCCCGGGCCCCCCGCAGGCCGTCGTGGGCCTTCTCGGCCATCTGCCGGTAATAAGCGCCGTGCCGGGCGCACGTGGTGTCAACTTCGCCGGCTTCAATGAGCCGGTCCCGGCCGTACTGCCACAAGGTCTGGAGCTGGCTGAACCGGCCGTCACCACCGGCGTCGGAGGCTGAGGCGAGGGACTTGTCGACCAGCCGGCTCAAGATGTCGAGGATCTCGGCCGTCGGGACCTTTTCGTCGGCACAGACCGCCTCGGCCGCCTCCAGGTCGCAGCCCCCGGCGAAGACCGACAGCCGCGCGAACAGGCGGCGCTCGTCTTCGAACAGCAGGTCGTAGCTCCAGTCCACCACCGCTCGAAGGGTTTGCTGGCGGGGCAGAGCCGTGCGGGCGCCCCCGGTGAGCAGACGGAAGCGGTCGTCGAGCCGCTCCGCCAGCGTGGCCACCGTAAGGGAACGAAGGCGGGCGGCGGCGAGCTCGACGGCCAGGGGAAGGCCGTCCAGGCGCCGACAGATGTCGTTGACCACAGCCCGGGTGCGCCCGTCTGGGGCAAACCCGGGCCGCACCGCCCGAGCCCGGTCGACGAACAGCTCGGTTGCTGCCGGCACGCCCAACGTGCGCACTGGCACCAGGACTTCGCCCGGGACGGCGAGGGCTTCTCGGCTCGTTGCCACCAGGCGGAGACCCGGCAGAGCTCCGACCAATGTCTCTGCCAGGGAAGCCGCCTCGGCTATCACATGCTCACAGTTGTCCAGGACGACCAGGAGCGACCGCCCGGCCAGGTAGGCGACGATGAGCTCCACGGTCGAGCTCGACGAAAAGGGGCCGGTAAGGCCGGCTGCGGCCGCCCCGAGAGTGCCGGCCACCGCCGGCGCAACGCCCTCGGCTTCGGTAACGCCGGCCAGGTCGACGAGCCAGGCCCCATCCCTGTGCTCTTCGCGCAGCGTGGCGGCCGTCTCCAGCGCCAGGCGGGTCTTGCCCACTCCACCGGGACCGATCAGGGTCACCAGCCGGCTCGAGCGGACAACCTCCTTCAGTTCTTCCAGCTCGGTGCTGCGGCCGACGAAGCTGCTCAACCGCTCCCGTAGGTTGCCCGTTGCCATTGGCACCGCCACTGTCTGAATCGGATCTGGGCCGACGGCGGCGAGCGAAGGGTCTTGGGCCAGGATGCGGGCCTCGAGTTGTCGCAGGCCCGGGCCGGGGTCGATCCCGAGCTCGTCGACCAAGTGGTCACGGGCTTTGCTGTAAGCCCGCAGGGCTTCGGCCTGACGCCCGGTCCGGTACAGGGCGAGCATGAGCAGCTCCCACAGCCGCTCGCGAAGCGGGTGTTCCCGGCACAACGCCTCCAGCTCGCCGACGAGCTCTCCGTGACGGCCCAGCACCAGGTCGGCTTCAACGCGGGCCTCGGTCGCCACCAGGGCCAGGTCGTCCAGGTGCGCTCGCTCGGCATCAGCGAAGCCCGCGTAGGCGAACTCACTGAGCGGCTCTCCCCGCCGGAGTTGTAGGGCTTGGCGCAGCGTCGATGAGGCCAGCGCCGTCTCACCTTCGTCGAGCAGGCGCCGTCCCTTGGCCACCAGCTGCTCGAAGCGGGCCGCATCGAGGTCGTCCAGACCGACGTCGAGGGCATAGCCGGCTTCAGAGGTGACGATCGCGGCCGCGCCGAGGGTGCGGCGAAGCTGGCCGATCTGGGCCTGCAAAGCGTTGGCCGCGTTGGCGATCCGCTCCCCGCCCCACAGCACGTCGATCAGGCGTTCGGCGCTGACGGGCCCGCCCCGTTGCAGTGCCAGCAAGGCGAGCACGGCCCGCTGCTTGGTGCCGCGGACCGGTAGCGGCACGCCCCCATCCATCGCTTCGAACTCGCCGAAGAACCTCACCTCCATACCGCCACCCTACGGCCGCGGCCCTGGCCGCGCTTGAGAAGCCTCAACGCCGCGCTGAGACGCGGCCTCAGTGCCACGTCAGTCCCACCTCAGGCCCTAGGCACACGCTGTTCGCAACACCGAAGCATCGACGAAAGGAAGACCAATGATCGAGGCAAGGCACCTCACCAAGCGCTACGGCAAGACCGTGGCCGTCGACGAAGTCTCCTTCGTCGTCCGGCCCGGGCGGGTAACCGGGTTCCTAGGCCCCAACGGGGCGGGCAAGTCCACCACGATGCGCATGATCCTGGGCCTGGACGCGCCGAGCGCGGGCTCGGTCCTCATCGACGGCAAGCCCTATGGCGAGCTGGCCGACCCGCTGCGCTCGGTCGGGGCGCTGCTCGACGCCAAGGCCATCGTCGGCGGCCGCAGCGCCGCCAACCATCTCAAATGGTTGGCCGACAGCAACGGCGTCCCTCGGCGACGGGTGAGCGAAGTGCTTGACATCGTCGGCCTCAGCGATGTGGCCGGCAGGCGGGTGGGGACCTTCTCGCTCGGGATGAACCA
>JBKQUU010000252.1:0-12527 GCA_052325485.1 Acidimicrobiales bacterium
GCGAAAAATGGGCCTTTTTACCCTTAAAGACGTCCTACCCGGCGCCGAGGGGAATGTATGCCCAATCTCGTTCCGACGAGGGGGCGAGCCCTTGGTCGGCGAAAGTCAAGGGCCTGCAACCTCCCAGTTCACCGGGCGCGCACCGTGGCGGTGGCGGTGGCGTTGGCCAGCATGACTTATGTCGGCAGCGTCATGGTGGCTTCGGCTACGGGCCCTCGCATCCGCAGCAACGCCGAGTACTTGGTGGCCGTGCGCCAGGCGGTGGGCTTCGCCGCCGGCCCTGTCCATGACAGCGGGTGGGTCGCCTACCGCTCCGGGGGCGTGGCCGCCTACGGCGGGGCCCGGCGGCTGGGCCCCGCCCCCACCGGCTTCGGCCCGGTCAGAGGGATCGCCTCTAACCCCCGGGGCCGGGGCTTTTGGCTGTTCAACGCCAACGGCACGGTGGCGGCGTTCGGCAACGCCCGTACCCACCCCGGGCCCGTGCCCATGACCACGACCGTGGGCATGGCCTCCAGCGCCACGGGCCAGGGTTACCTGCTCCTCGACGCCGCCGGCAACGTCTACCCCTATGGGGACGCCGTCTTCTACGGCGAAGCTCCCGGCCGACTGGGACCGTTCCGCCAGATCGTGGCCACCCCTGACCACAAGGGCTACTGGCTGCTCAGTAGCACCGGGCGGGTGTACGGCTTCGGCGACGCCCACACCTACGGGCCCCGGGTGGGCCACGGCCACGGTGCTGGCTCCTTCGTCGCTCTGGCCCCGGCACCAGACGGCCACGGCTACTGGGAAGCGACGGCTGCGGGCGTCGTCCGGGGCTACGGCGACGCCCGCCAGGTGACGGCGGCGGCGCTGGCCGGTCTGGTGGCGCTCATCCCGTCTGCCAGCGGCCGGGGCTATACCGAGCTCGACGCCAACGGCGGGCTGTTCGTGTACGGCGCCGGGCCGGCGCTGGTCGCCGACTACATGATGGCGCCGCAGACGGTCAGGTACCCCGCCCGGCGCGTTACCCACGCCCAGCCCACGACCACGACGTCCCGGCCGGTAACGACAGCGCCGGTGGCGCCCACCACGACAGTGGCGGAGCTAGCCGGTCCCCCGTCTGGCGGGCTGGTCCTTGCCGGCCCGACCACCACCACGACGGTGGCCCGGACCACGACGACGGCCCCCACGATCATCGTGGCGCCGACGGTCACGCTGGCGCCTACGACCACGCTGGCCCCCACGACCACGGTGACGCCGCCTACGACGGTGGCGCCTACGACGGTGGCGCCTACGACCACGGTGGGCCCGACTACGACGGTGGCCCCCACGACGACGGTGGCCCCGACCACGACGTTGGCCCCGACCACGACAGTGGCCCCGACCACGACGTTGGCCCCGACCACGACAGTGGCCCCGACCACGACAGTGGCCCCGACCACGACGTTAGCCCCCACGACGACCACGACGGTGGCCCGGACCACCACCACGGTGGCCCCGACCACGACGGTGGCGCCCACCACGACCACGACGGTGGCCCCGACCACCACGACCTCGTCCGGCTCGTCCGACGGTTCCTCTTCGAGCGCTACCGACCTAACCCCACCGGCCAGCCTCATGCCTGACAGCATCTTCAACAGCACTGTCCAGGGCTGGTCCGTGGACGCCGACTCGGCCACGTACGCCACCGACTTCGTCAACGACATCAAGGACTTCTACGGCACGGTGGGGATCAACACGATGCCCATCTACTGGGTCTCGGCCACCCAGTCCGACTCGCTCGTGACCGTGTCCAGCGGCTGCAACAGCTTCACCTCCGAAACTGGGACCGAGCTGCCTATCCCCTCAAACAGCTCGCTCAACGGCTCCTCGGACAACCCCCTGGCTATCTACCAGCCCTCTTCGGGCACCGAATGGGAGCTGTGGCAGGCCACCCGCAACTCCAACGGCACCTACTCGGCGTGCTGGGGGGGCAAGCTCACCATGGCCACCACCGATGGCGTGTTCCCCTCCCCCTATGGCCTCTCCGCCAGCGGTATTGGCTACCTGCCCACGGCCATCACCGAGGCCGACGTGGCCTCCGGCGCCATCCACCACGCCATTGCGGTGGAGCTGCCCGGTTGCTACGGACAGGTCTACCCGGCCGACCGCAGCGACTGCGACTCCCAGGCCAATAGCTCACCGGGCGAGCCGGCGGAGGGCCAGTGGTTCCGGTTCCCGTCCAGCCTGGCCATGCCCACGGGCCTGACGCCGTTCGGCCAGATGGTGTTCAAGGCCATCCAGACCTACGGCATGGTGGTAACTGACTACGCCGGGGCCGTGATGCTGCAAGCCGAGCAGCCCAGCGACTGGGCGGCCGAGGGCAACACCGGCACCGACCCCATGACCGCCAGCTGGGAGGGCAACGCCGACTACGCGGTGGTCACCAGCCTGCCCTGGTCCCAGCTCCAGGCCGTCGACCCGCCCCAAGCGTAAGTATTGGGTTGCTGACCTCATTGGCCGCCCGGCGGGCCGGGCGGTGAGGTCAGCCGGCCGTACCAGGTGGTGGCTTAGTCCCCTTTCGGCGCGTCCCCGGACGGTGGGCCCTCGCCGGTGGTGACGGCGACGACCGGGAACAGTTGGGCGCCTTCGCAGCCATAGAAGCGGTCGAAGGGGGCCAGCGCCGCGGCCGCCAACTGGCGACGGTGCTCGTCCACCCACGGCCCGGTGAGGGCCCGGCCCATCAAGTCCCGGAAGCTGCGGTATAGCTCGTCGCCCTGGGGCCGCTCGGGGAACCTGACCGGGCCGCTCTCGGCGCCCAGGCAATCGCCCAGCTCGACGAGACTAGGCAACCGGTAGGTCCCGGCGCCCTCCTCATCGAAAAGCTCGACCAGGAGCCTCACCAGGAACAAGCGGAAGCGGATGTCGTACCAGCGCTCAGTACGGGGGGCCAGGAAGTAGCGATAGTTCGATATCACATAATTTAAATGGACGAAGTCGTCGGCGGGCGAAACGGCGATCAGGGCCGGGTCGGTCAGCATTTGGGGGTAAAAAGTGGTATCGAACATGTGGCGCTCGCCGAACAGCTCGTTTTTATGCGCCATGTGCAGCACGGGTGGGAACGAACGCAGCCATTCCACCCGGGCGCACAGCTCCCACGTGGCCGCCAGCTGGCGGCCGTGCTCGCCAAACCAGGCGTCCCAGGACGGGCTTATGCCCAGGCACGCCAGCTGGCGCTGCCGGCACATCTCGAACTCCCGGCGGTGAAGGTCTGGGCTCATGAGGAACAGGTCGGCGTCGTGCAACACGATGTGCGTGGCCCTTGAGCGGCACACGCCGGCGATCAGCTGTAAAGCGTGGTTACGGCCCGGGTTGTTCATATGGGGCAACAGCCACCGCTCGGGCCGCGGTAGCGCTTGCAGGACGAGCTCGCCGGGCCAGTCGCGTCGCGCTTGGTCCACGATGTCTTTCATCAGAGGGGTGACCCGGTCGGGCACGACGATGGTTTCGAGCCTGGACGCCGGATCCTGGTGGCGGCAGACGGCGAGGGCCAGGCGTAGGAACACAGGTAGGTCGCCGGGCACGGGGACGAGCAGGGAATAACCGTCCGAACCAGGGGCGCGTTCGGGCCATCTCCGGAACCGGGCCTGCCAATAGCGCGGGCCGAGACGAGACAGCACGGGCATGCGCGTCCTCCAGGACTGAGCGGGGTACCGCCCCAATTATCATAGAGGGACACCCCCCCCGGCGTTTGGTGGCGCTGATGAGTTGCTTCGCTACCAGACCTTGTGACGGAGCAGAGCCCCGGCCATCGAAGCCGGGGCTCTGTTACAACGAGTTGCCAGTTATCTCGCTTCTCCGTGAAACAGCTGTTCGATTTTCTCGAAGGTGGCCGGGTCGGCTAACGAAGCCTTGAAAGCGGGAGGCAGATGACGGTGGTGGAAAGCCGCAGGTTCCTGGTGGCCGTGCCAGCCCCACTCGCGTTTGCCATTCGTGATTACGTCGAAGGCATAACGCCTTGCTTGTAGCTGACCATCAAACTGGACCACGATGTGGAGGGAACGGCCGTCGGCGAAACTGATGTTTGCACGCAGCCATACGCCGACCACATTGCCGGAGGTCTCGACCTGGAGAGTAACTGGGCAGTCAGGTGTGATGGCGGTGGCGCCAAGACGGTCAAGCCAACTGGTTATCCAGATGGCTGCTCTCTCGGGGCCCCGCACATAGGCGGGGAGCACGGGCTACCTGCCCGTCAGAATTTGGTATGCCGTCCAAGCCTCGTCCCAGGCGTGGAACTCGTCGCTCTCTTCTAGGAGCCCGCTGGGACCCGTGAAGGCCTCGGCGAGACGGGACGAGCTGACGCCGTAGCGTTGCTCGAAGCGGTCGAGCTCCGTGCGCAAGCGCGCCCGCTCAGCGTCTGCCGAACGCACTTCGATACGTAGTGTCGACTGCTTGGGCACTTGCACCACAGTACTTGACATGTGACCTCCTTTGCGATGACGAAGGCACGCGCAACCGTCGTGGCCAGGGCCACCTGGGAAAGGGTGCGCCGGGGCGGTCCACTGGGTCACCCAGTCCGTTGTACGCGAACGCATGCAATCTCATACAAACGTATGTCACATCATGTCCGTCTTAGAGACGGTGTTCAAGCAACTCACAGCGCCACCAAACGCCGGGGGTAGAGGGACAAAGGTCCTTTCCCCATCATGCCTCGCCCAGCAGGCTGGTGGGGTGCTCCGCCCGGGACGGCCGCGCCGGCCACCACCTCATGCGTTCGACTACGCAAAAACGCCGCAAGTTGGAACGGTAGCAAGGAAGACTGGAATTTGTCTTCGACCCGTCAGACGGCGACGCCAGTACTCACCACTTGACCGGGCACACGCGACGAAAGTCGACGACCTCCTTGGGAAGCACCCGCGCCAACGCCACCCCCTGCCTAGTTCGTTGTCGAGGGTCGACCGGGCCCCGTAAGGGCGGCCCCGCCGTCGAGGGCCGGCAGCGGACGATGGCGCACCCGCCGTCGGAACGCCCACAGCTTTGTCAGGGCCACGGCCCGCGCCGGCCGGGACACCAGCCAGCGCCCGTTTTGCCACACCTCGGCCCAGTGGCGGGCCGCCCGGGCCATCTGCAGGTCGTCCCATCGGTCCACCACGACCAGGCGCTCCCGCAGCGCCGGCGTCAGCCACGGCCGTCCCGAGTACTTGTCCAGGACGCGCTCGGACGCGGCCAGCATCGAACCCCGGTCTTTGCTCATCTGGCCCGGGTGCACGGCGTAAAGACAGGTCACGTCTGGGAGCAGCACGCCGGTGCCCCGCTCCAGCACCCTTATCCAGGCGTCCAGGTCCTCCACGTACCGCAATTTGCGGTCGAAACTACCGACTTCGAGAAGGATGTCACGGCGCACCATCGTTGCACTGGCCGTGAACGAGTTCTCGGGGAAGACCAACCTGGCCGGCGAGCGCACGACCTCGGGCGCGCCGGTGGGCGCCCCGTGGTGGCGGGGCCGGTCGTCGCCCACGTTCAAGCTCGTGCCCGCCACCAGTACGTGGCCGTCGCGCCGGGACCAAAGCGTCTCGAGGTGGTGCGGGAGCCACCGGTCGTCGTCGTCCAGCAAAGCTACCCACTCCGCTCCCTCCGCCGCCCGCACGCCGTCGTCGCGGGCCGCCGCCAGGCCCTCGTTCTCGGCCTTTTCGATCACCCGGGCACCCAGGGAGCGGGCCAGTTCCGCCGTCCCGTCCTGGGAGCCGTCGTCGACCACTATCACCTCCCGGGCCCGCACGCCGCGCTGGCTGAAGACCGAGCCGAGCGCCTGTTCGAGGCGGTCCGGGCGCCGGAACGTGGGGACCACCACCGTGACCGGGACGTCCTCCACTTCCTTGTCCTTCCCCCCCGCCCGCCCCCGACCGTAGGAGGTCATCTCGTCGAAGACCTCGGCCACCTGGCCGGCGCAGCGCACGGCGTCGAAGGACTTTTCGACTTTGAGCCGGCCCGCCCGGCCAAAGCTCTGGCGCAAGTCCGGGGAGACGGCCAGTTGCCTGAGGGCGCCGGCCAGTTCGTCGACGCTGCCCGGGGCTACCAGGAAACCGGACACCCCTTCCTCGACCAGTTCGGGGACACCCATTATCCGGGTGGCGACCACTGGGCGGCCCGTCGCCATCGCTTCCATCAGCACGACGGGCAGCCCCTCGGCGAAGCTCGGCAGGCAGAAGACGTCGGCCCGGGCGTAATAGCCGGCCATGTCGTCCTGGCCCACGGCGCCGGCGAAGCTGACCCGGGAGGCCACTCCGGCGCGTTCGGCCCGGCGGCGCAGCGAAGCCTCCAGGGGGCCGGCGCCGACGACGGTGAGGTGCACGTCGGTGCCCCCCTCGACCAGGACGCCGATGGCCCTGACCAGGATGTCCAGGCCCTTTTGGGGGGCCAGGCGGGCCACGCACAAGACCGACAACCCCCCTCCCGGGGGCGGCGGGGGGTGGTACTGGTAACGGGCCAGGTCGGCCCCGCAGTGCACGACGCGAAGCTTCCCCCAATGCTCAGGGTCGCTCAGGTACATGAGCTGGGACCTCGTGTACTCGCTTATGCAGATGACGGCGTCGGCCCGTTGCACCTTCCGGGCCAAGTTGAACCGTTCGGTCGAGTACAGCTCGGTGGGCCCGTGCATGGTGAAGGTCCAGGCCCAGCCCGCCCCGGGTTGCGCCAGCCGGCCGAACGAGCAGGCCAACCAGCAGACGTCGGCGGCCACGTTGGCCAGGTGGGCATGAAGGTGGCGGACCTGGGCGGCGTCGGCGTGGTCCCAGAGGTAAATGGCCTCGGCAAAGTAGAACAGCTGCCACAACGAGCCCCGCCAGCCCGGGGGGGCCGACCCGACGGCCTCGGCCATGGCCCGGCCATAGGCGACCGGGTGCCGGGAGGCGGCGCGCCAGTGGGCCCGCACGAAGGCCTTCCGGTCCAGGGGCAGGATGTCCCAGGTGCGCTCGGCCTCCTGGCGGTCCGCCGTCCCCAGGAGGTCGGCCGGGCCGGCCCGGCGCACCGAGACCGTCCCGACCTCGGTCCCGCTGGCCCGCAACGCCAGCACCTCGCGCATGACGAACGTGTGGGACACGGCGGGGTAACGGCTCATCACGTAGATCACGCCCCGCCGGCCTACCCCGCCCTGGCCCTCGTCCCGGCGGGCCGCCTGTGGCTGGCCCCGGGCGCTCTCGTCGCGCTCCCAACCGGCGCCGTCGGCTCGGGCCGCCCGCCGCCGGGCTAACAAGTTCACCGCCGCGTACACGGCCACGCCGGGGGCGCGTCGCGGCTGGCGGGCCAGGCGCAGGACCGTCCTCGCCCCTGATGGTGGTGGCTCGGCCCGGGCCAGGCCCGAGGCGGCCAGCTCCCGGTTGCCACGGTAAGCCCGGGTCCTGATGGCGACCAGTCCCCGCAGGCGGCGAGGTGGGTGGGCCACGAAGTGGGCCTCGCCCACCGACCTCAGTTCGGCCGCCTGGAACTGCTGCTGGACGAACTGGTCGTCCGCCGTGATGGGCGGGAACTCCCCAAAACGCGCCCGCCCCTGTTCGGAAAGGGCGTAGACACCGTTGCCCACCAAGTCCAGGGCACGGTAAGGCACCTCCTTCCATACGTCATAGAACGCCCGGATAGGCCATGAGCGGCCCTCCAGGTCGAAGAACGGTCTCGGCGCCGCGCACTGCACCGGTCCCTGGCGCAGGACAGAGGCCACTTGGCGCACGGCGGTGACGGAGATCTCGATGTCGGCGTCCACGTAGAACCGGGGGAAGTAGCGGGCGACGCCGTCGCCGGCATTGAGGGCGGCCACCTTGGAGGCCACGGGGATCTCCACCACTGTGGCCTGCGGGGCCGCCTGGCGGGCCACTTCGGCCGTGGCGTCACCGCACCCGTTGCACACCACTACCACGTCGAGCTCGCCGTCCTCGGCGCCGGCGAACAGAGCGGTCAGGCAGCGCCCGATCACCGCCTCCTCGTTGTGCGCGGGGACCACGACCGATACCGGCGTAACCCCGTTGTGCCCTTGGGTCAACAGTCGCGTCCCTGAACCGTGGCTTCCCGAAGGAGGTGCCGGCCTTCCCGGAGCGGCCTCGTCGAGCACGGCCCAGCCCACGTCGGGGCCGGGCCGGTGCTCACTCGAGCCGCCTCAGGAGCAGCCGCTTAGGGCAGGGCCCGCCGGCGGTAGCTGAAGGCGACGATGCTGCCGCCCAGGAGGATGAGGCCAACGCCCCAGCCCACCATGGTGCTCGAGTCCGAGCCCGTAAAGGCCAGGGTGGTCGGAGTTGTCGTGGTGGTGGTGGCCGGCACCGTGGTCGTGGAGCTTGGCGTCGTGCTGGTGGCCACAGCCGCCCTCGTGGTCGTCACGACCGGGGCGGTGGTGCTGGCCATGATGGCCACGGTGGTGCTGGTGACGGCGGGCGCCGTGGTGGTGGCCGCCGGCGTCGTGGTGGTGGCGGCCGGCGTAGTGGTCGTGGCCGCCGGTGCCGTGGTGGTAGCCGCCGGTGCCGTGGTAGTAGTAGTCGCCGCCGGGGCGGTGGTGGCCACGGCCGCGGTGGTCGAGGTGACGTGACTGGCGTGGGTGCGCACGGTCGTTGTCGTGGCCGCCGGCGTCGTGGTGGTGGCGGCCGGCGTAGTGGTGGTGGCGGCCGGTGCCGTGGTGGTAGCCGCCGGTGCCGTGGTGGTAGCCGCGGGCGTAGTCGTGGTGGCCGCCGGTGCCGTGGTGGTAGCCGCCGGCGTAGTCGTGGTGGCCGCCGGTGCCGTGGTGGTGGCCGCCGGCGCCGTCGTGCTCGTCGTTGCGGAACGGGCGTGAGTGCGCACAGTGGTGGAGGTAGCAGCTAGCGCGGTCGTCGACGTGGTGGCGGCGGTAGTCGCCGTGGACGGTGCCGTGGTCGGCGTCGTCGTGGTGGGCAGGGTCGTCGTGGTGGGCAGGGTCGTGGTGGTGGCAGTGGTGGCCACCGTCCCCGGCGTGTTCGGCACCTGCACGGAGGTCGTGGCCGTCGTCGACGAGGTGGTCGACGACGTGGTGCTACTGGAGCTAGTCGTGCTGGAGCTGGTCGTGCTGGAGCTGGTCGTGCTCGAGCTGGTGGTGCTCGAGCTGGTGGTGGTCGAGCTGGTGCTGGTCGTCGTCGGGGGGGTCGTCCCCATCGGCGCGAGCTCGTTCTCGAACGTCCCGTTCACCTGGTTGGCATAAATGAAGCCAAATATGTTGCCGTTCCTGAACACGAAGTTCGCCTGGGGGGCCAGGATGTTGAGGCTGGGCCCGGCGGCACTGAGCTGGACCGAAGTGGCGTCGGGGAAGTTGAGCACCGTATTGGCGACCAGGTACTGGACCGCCGGGCTCGGCGCCGAGTTGCCCGCCTCGTACACCGAGCCGTCCCAGAAGTAGACGATCTGCAGGCAGGCGGCGGTGCTGCAGTTGACGGTGGTGTCGGGGACGTTGATCACCGTGCTCGAGCCCGCGGGCACGTTGATATAAAGGTCGGCCGTCCCCGCCAGCTCTCCGGCGGTCAGGTCGAACACGTTCTCCTGGGTGTTGGTACCGGTCAGCACGAGGGTGCCGGCCGGGGCGCCAAAGGTGACCGTGGCCCCGGCCGTCGTGCTGAGCGCTCCCAAAGTCGAGCTTTCGGTTGTAAGCGCGCCGTCGATGGTGGAGAAGGCCGGCAAGGGCGGGCTGGCCGTGGCCTGCACCAGATTGGGGACCGGGCACAGGACAGGGCCCGGGGCCGGCGTGCAGTACCCCGGCGGCAAGCCGGCGGAGTTGGACCCGCCATAAACGCCGGAATTGCCTGAGCCCAATATCGCCAATGACCCGTTGACGTTGCCCGCCGCCGCGAACGCCAGAGTATTGGTGAGCTGGTCGCCGATATAGAAATTATCGCCCAGGAAATTGCCGTCGACGGCGATAGCACCTTGGACCTCGGTGGCCGCCGCCTGGCCCCGGAAAGAACAGGGGGCGCCTGCGGCGACGCCGTTGCAGATGCTGTACTCGGTGAGGCCGCCGGTGAGGGCGGCCACCTGCTGGCCCACGCCCGAGGGAGACGCCGACGCCGCGTCGCTCAACGATTGGGCCGCGCCCACCCCCGTAAGCACCAACCCAATTAGCGCCGACGAACCGGCTATCAACCGGGCTGGCCGGCTCAGCCTTGACCTACATCTCTTAATTGACACCGCGTGCTCTCCCTTCGAGCCTTTAGGTCGCCCGAACTTCAACAAGGCGCCCGTCGACGGCTGATGCTAGTTGTGAACGCTGCACGTACAGCTACCCGCTTGCGCCGAATAACTCTCAGCGGTCACGCACTGTACACGAGTTGCTCCTCGCCGCGCGATCAGGGCATTTCGTCACTTATAGCGGCGACCTAACCGCTAGCCGTGAAGAAAACCTTTCTACAATAGTAAGACGTCTGCGGGGGGCGCCGCACATCCGTTCCATGGACCGAGCAGGCCCCATCGCTCCACTACGCCGGTTTGAGGGTGGCGGGCATGGTTACGACCAGCCCGGGCGTTGTAAGGTCGCCCGGACTAAAAACGTCGCGGCCGCGAAAGGAGCATGGTCAAGTGGGGTGGTGGTGGTCTTCGAGCGCCGGTCCTGCGCCGGCGCGGCCCGGCGGGGCGGCCCCGGCCCCGGCGCGAGCGGCGACCACCGGTCTCGGGCTGGCCCTGGTGGCGTTCATGGCCCTCAGCCCGCTGACCCCGGCGGCGGCTCTGGCGTCGGGGACGGCTCTGTACGCCTACGTGGGCGGCGGGGCGCCGGGGCCGTCGCCGGCCAGCTGCCCGCCGACGACCACCCCGGCCGACCAGTGCACTCTGACGGAGGCTCTGGCCACCGCTGCCCCCGGGGACATGGTGGCCCTGGCCACACCGGGCCGTACCAGTCCCTACTTCGGCAACTGGACGATCGACACGGCGGGCACGTCATTGAGCTCCCCGGTGACCATTGAGCCGGCGCCTGGCGTCCCCGACCCTGTCCTGGACGGCAACCTCGGCCAGCCCACCGGGTGCACGACCACCAGTTGCGCCGGACCGGTCCTCACCATCGGCACCATTGCCCGTACGGGCGCCGCGTACGTAGAAAACGTGGTCCACGTCGTGATCGACGGTCTCAGCGCCGATGGCCTCACCATTGCGGACGGTCACAACACCACGCCCACGCAGGGCGGCGTGGGCTCGGGCAGCGGCTCGGGTGTTTTCACCCTAGGCGGCGCCATCGACAACACGTGGGGGGGCATCCTCACCGTGGTCGACACGGACTTCGACGACAACACGGCAAACTTCGGCGGCGCCATCATTAACGCCAACGGGGACGACACGGGTTCAGGCACCCTCACGGTCACAGATTGCACTTACACCGACAATCACGCCACGACTGGTGACGGCGGCGCTATCAACAGCGCGGGAGGCGGTGCGGGCGCCACAGGGACCCTGACCGTGACGGGTTCGACCTTCACAGGGAACACGGCCACTGGGACTACCGCCGCCCACGGCGACGGCGGTGCCATAGACAACGGTGACGAATCGACGAGCAACGGGACCATGACCGTCTCCAACTCGACCTTCACGGACAACACAGCGGTCGACGGAGGGGCCATCGACAACGGGGACAACGGCGGCAACGGTGGCTCCAGCGGTACCCCCAACACCGTGTCGGGCTCGACTTTCACGGACAATAGTGCCGACGGTGGTACCGCCACCCAGGGAGATGGCGCGGCCATCGACAATGGTGACCTCGGCGGTCACGGCTACCTGACGGTGACGAACTCGACCTTCACCGGCAATACGGCCAGCGCCGACGCGGCTACGACCCCCGCCAATGGTGGCGCCATAGACAACGCCGACAACGCCGGCAGCGGGCAGATCACCGTGTCAGGCTCAACGTTCAACGGCAACACGACCAACGCCAACTCCGCCGGTGGTAACGCCGACGGGTCTGCCATCGACAACGGCGACGAGGGTGGTACGGGCACCCTTACCGTGTCAGCCTCCACGTTCGAGGGCAATGCCGGGGAAAACGCCGCTTTCGGTTCCCACGGTGGTGCCATTGACAACGCCGACGATGGCGGTACAGGCACTCTTACCGTGACCGCCTCCACGTTCGACAGCAACACGGTCAGTGGTGGCGGCGCGAACGACGGCGCGGACATCGACGACGCCGACTACGGCGGTACGGGGACGGTAACCGTTGCTGCGAACATCTTCGGCGAGGGCTGCGACCAGAAAGGCACCGGGACAGTGACCTGGACCGACCATGGCTACAACGTAGGGTACGACAGCACCTGCGAGAGCATGGGCCCCGACGACTTCTACAATGGCGCGTCGTCCCTTGCCGCCTTCCTCGGCAGCCTGGCAAACAACGGTGGGCCGACCGAGACGATCAGCCTGGTCGCTACCGTCAGCCCGCTCAACCCGGCCATCGGCATTATCCCTGACAGTGGGACGGCGTACTGCCCGGCAACTGACCAGCGGGGGGACGCATCGGCGGCGAGCACGGCGTGCGACGCCGGCGCCTACCAGTCGAGCGCCACCTCGCCGGGACAGACCATCACCTTTACCACAACGCCACCCAGCCCGGCGTA
>JBKQUU010000253.1:0-15692 GCA_052325485.1 Acidimicrobiales bacterium
CCTACGAAGGCCAGTTCGGGATCGGGGCCCAGGCCCAGGGAGCCGTAGGCGTGGTGCCGGGCCATCTCCAAATGTTCCTCGTCCATCAAACGAGGTTGATAGACCGGCGAGCGAGCCCTGGGGGCATTTTATGCCCTTGACCAGCCATGATCGTTCGGTAGCCCGCTGGTGTGAGTGCCTGGCCGCGATGGCCAGATCCCCCAAGCCAACTTTTCGCACTTCTGCGGACGGGCTCACCCCACCTGAACAGGGGTTTTCGGGTCAGTCAGGACTTTCGTCGCCCTAACCCGCGCCACCAGCCAGAGCGGTCAACGGCCTTGGCTGCCGTGGCGTGGCTGACATTGGCCACCAAGTGCAAGGCCGACGGGGGGCCCAAACCCGGTCAGCCGTCCGCACGTTCGTCGACCCCCCTCGCCGCCTCGCTCCCCAAGGGCCTCTTGGCGACCCGGTTTGGCGCCTGCCCTCGGCTGGCCGAGGAAGGTCGACCAGCCAGGCGTGTGGCACCCGGTCAGGTCGTCTCACTGCTGGCCGGGGGTTTCGCCCAGTTGTGCCCGGCCGAGAATGACGTGCCCGGCCCGGCCCCCCCACGGCCCGAGCTGGCCCCGCTCGGCGACGACAGCACTTGACAGCCAGTTGGCTCAAGTGACAAGGGACGGCTCCTGCTTCCGGTCGACTGCCCGGTGCACGCGCCCTAAACGATGCTCCCTGCCGGTTCTGTCTCGTCCCAGGGCGGCTGTGGCGTGCCGTTTCGACGTTATTATGGGCAGCAGGTGCCTACGGTATCGCACTCGTGATTATGTCCGTACGTTGTGTTCGAGCGACGGCAGCCTGCTTGTTTGAGCTGACTTGAAACGCGCGCAATAGAACCGTCGTTCGGCGTTTTTTCTTTTGGTAGAACGAGTTTCCCCTGACCACGCATAAGATGGCATTATGCGAACGCAGGTTCGGCGCTCGGTCGCTGGGCTGTCTTCCTCTGTTGGACCGGCCTGACGCGCTCCACGACTCCGGTCAACGGGGGCTGTCGACGGCGGTTAGACCCGGCAGGCGGGCCGCCCGGTGCATGCCGTACGAGTAGATGGTGCGATGTCTCTACGTACGACGCTGGCCATCAGGTTGATCGGACTGGTCATAGCCGCGACGAAGGGCACTTCGAACATGCTCTGCCATAGCCCGCCCTGCCGCACGAGGTGTGCGGGGTCGACCGAGGCCCACAGCATCGCGTGGGCGCGCACCCTGAAAGCTCTGACCGTCGTCGCCTACTCAAATGCCGGCCCTCTGATAGGGCGGGCCCCAGTTGTGAGGTTGTCCGCACGGCTAGCATTGCCGCGTTCCGCCTCGATAAAGTAACAAAGGGGGATCTCATGCGCCCGCCCGGCACGCGCCTCGTCTTCGCCGCGTTGGCCCCCCTCGTCTTCGCGTTCTGTTGCTCGGTGTCCTTCCTGGCGGCCTTTCATGACCCGGCTCCCCACCACCTGCCCGTGGCCGTGGTCGCGACTCCCACGGCCGAGCACGCCCTCGGCACCGCCCTGGCGGCACGTGACCCGGGCGCGCTCGTACTGGAACGGTACCCGAGCGCTCGAGCCGCCCAGGCGGCGATCATGGACCGTCACGTCGACGGGGCCCTCGTGACCGGTGCCCACCGTGCCCGGTTGCTCGTCGCCGCCGTCATAGGCAGCGCCCCCGCCGAGGCGATCTCTCAAGCGCTTGTGCCCCTCATGGGTGCCTCAGGGCACCCCGTGACGGTCGTCGACCTCGTGCCCTTGCCCGCCGGCAACCGCGATGGCCTGGCGGTGTTCTTCCTCGTCCTCAGTGTCCTGCTCCCGAGCCTGCTGGCCGGCGTCCTTACCACGCTCGTTTCCCGGTCGCGCCGGGCCCTCGGCCAGATCGGAGTGCTGGCGGGCTTCGCGCTCCTCACGGGCGCCGTCTCGGCCGCCACCGCTGACGGGTTGACAGGCGCGTTGACCGGCCACTTCCTGGCCACCGCGGGCATCCTCGCCCTGCTTTGTATGGCCATGGCCGCTCCCACCGCCGCTATGGCCAGGTTTGTCCCGGTCCTCCCGGCCCTAGCTGCCGTGGCCTTCGTCGTGCTCGGCATCCCCGCCACCGGAGGACCGGCGGGGCTGCAAGGTTTCGTCCCGGCTTTTTTCCGCGTGCTCGAGCCCGCCCTCCCGCCCAGTGTCGCCGTCCCGGCGCTCACCAGCGTTTCTTACCTGGGAAGCCAGGCCGTGGCACGGCCGCTCCTCGTCCTGGCGGCGTGGGCTGTGGCTGGGGCGGCGGCCCTGTGGGCCGCCGCCAGGCGTCGGGCCCCCGACGGTGCCACCCGTCACGGCCCTACTGCGATCGTGCTTAACCCGCACGCGACCCCGCCTCAGGACACTGGGAAGTGGATAGCGGGGTTCGGCGAGTGACGAACGTCCCTTTGTTGTCGCTCAAGAGTTGGCGGGCTCAGGTCGTGCACCCTCCGTCCCCAAGTTCCTGGTATACAACAGCCATAAGCGTCCCCGACAATCTGTCGGCGCGTTCGCTCCGGTGGGGAGACGTGGCCCGGGCCAGAAGCCAGGTTCGCGAACCGTCTGCGCGTTATGGCCGAAGCCGGCGTACCCGTCGTAGAGGATTCCGCTAACCCCGGTCGCTGCTGCTGGGCTCCCCGGCTCGAGGTGGTCCCCGGGGGCCGGCGCGGCCGGTCCGCCTGACGCCGGCCAGGCGCCTGCCCTGGTCAGGCACCAAGAATGCGAAACCTGGCCCGCGCCCGCGTATCGTCCGTTGCCAGTCCTAGTGAAGGAGACGCCGTGCTGCCTGCTCCCTACCCTCTGAACGTCGAGGTGCCCAGCCACGCGACAGTCGCCAGGTGGCGGCCCCTGCTCAATTGGCTCCTTGTCATCCCCCATTACATCTGGCTCGGCATCCTGCAGGTCGGCCTGGAAATTCTCGTGATTATCAGCTGGTTCGTAATCCTCTTCACCGGGCGACTGCCCGAGAACTGGGGCTCCTTCATTGTCGGTGTGTTGCGTTACCAGTGGCGGGTCGTCTGCTTCCTCTACGCCTGGACAGAGGTGTACCCGGGCTTCTCGCCCCCAACCGGGTACCCGGACCCCGGCGGGTACCCGGCCATCCTCCAGATGGTGCCCGACCAACGGCGCAACCGGCTGACGGTGCTGTTCCGGGCGTTCATGGTCATCCCTCAGTTCATCGTCCTGTATTTCGTGGGCATCGCCGCGTCGGTTGTCCTGTTGATCTGCTGGTTCGTCGTCCTCTTCACCGGGCGTTGGCCCGACGGGATGCGGGACTTCTGCATCGGGTACTACCGCTGGTATACCCGCACCGAGGCCTATTACTTCCTCGTCACCGACGTGTACCCACCGTTCCGCCTCGGCCCTTGAGGGCCGCTACCCGTACATTGTCCGCCACCCAGCTCGACGGCACGGGCCCGCGCGTCGGCTACGAGCGGTGGGTGAATGTCGCCCCCCCGTCGCCCCGAACCGCGCCGCGAACTGGCAGAGCATCTCCCCGCTTCCCGCACGCGAGGTCGAGGACGCGTGGGTCCGGGTCGAGGCCGCAGATCCCGGTGGGACAGATCATCCTGATGTGGGTGGACCAAAAACCGAAAGGTTCAACCGAGAGGAGTTAGCTCGAACACCGGCTTGCTCGGAGCCGTCTCGCGGAGCTCGGCCTCGGGGGAGTCCGCGTTCACATCGAAGTACGGCCGGACCACCTTGATCTCGCGGAGGTACTTGCGCAACACCGGGACGGCCTCCTCCGGGCCCAGCTCCCTGACGGTGAGCCGCTCCGTGCGCTCGCCCCTGGTAAGGGAGATCTCTCCGGCCGCCCGGGCGTTCTTCACCCAACTGACCGGTCCGTACGGCGCCACAAGGTACTGCCGGTGGTCGAGCTCCATCACCGACACGGGGGTCGACCGCGGCTCGCCCGTTCTCCGCCCCCGCACCGTGAGCAGGTGCAGGAAACTCGGGCCGCGCCCACGCCTGGCCGTCCGCGTGTACACGAGGTTGACAGTACGCCGGGCGGGACCCAACCGGTACGTCCTGGCCATCCCCACAATCGTGGACGGGTGGCACCCGGATCGATAGGGCCGAAAGTCCTGCGGCGGGACACTGGCAGGACCCCCCCACAGCGACGGGGCCGTTCACCGCTAGGCGGGGTACCTGCCGTCTGGGCCCGCGTCATAGCCCGGGGGGATGTAGACCCAAATGGGTCGTTCGCGCGGGTCCCCCAAGGGGTTGCCCACCAGCAGGTCGGAGGGATGGTCTGGCGGTCCAGACGGCCCGCAAGCTCAGCGTCCCATGGCAACATGGCCCTATCCAATCACACGGGCCCGGCCACTCGGTAACAACCTCGGCGCCCGGCAACCTGGCGCGCACTCCTATTTACCGATTGTGCGCATCGATTATGCACGCTGCAAATACCGACGGAGGAGCACATAATGATGCCGAAACGGTGCTGCGCTGCCGAGCCCCAGGCACTGCACCTGCTCGACGCGCCGTATCGGTATGTCTGGTGCTGGCCATCGAGCGCCAAGCGGCCTTTGGCTGTCACGTCATTATCGACGCTGGCTAAGTGCCAAAGGGCTGCGCTGGCGGTGCTTGCCCGCCGCCAGCGCTTGCCGGTCCGTCCGAGCTGTGGAAATGACCGCCGAGGCCTCGGGGGCGCTGTGGTGGGGTTCGGCCAGGGCTAGCCAGGCGCAATCACGTCACCCGCTACGCCCAAGGTAGGGAATCCTGCCGATTTCAGAGTTCGCGTCTGGTCTGCTCGGGCCTTGCCACGCCCGCCTTGGTCAGGCATCGGAGCTCTCTGTCGCGCAGGTCGCAATAGACCAGGCAAACGAGCTTGCGCGCCGCAGCAACGTGGGCAATTCTGTTACCTCGCCGGGCGGCGAGGCGCGAATAGGCGGGCCTTATGGACCCCCGCCGCCGACCGTCAGGATCTGTGGTGTCACAGAGCAGGCGCGCCGTAACGCGTGCTCGCAGAGGACCCGAAGGTACCGAACGGCATTGCTGGTGCTCGATCGTGCGCCGGAGAAGGGGCAAAGTGCACCCCTAAGCGTCGGTGCCAGACCCACTGCGAGCGTTTGCCGGCCGCCCCGAGGCAGATGCCGCCAGGCGACGGCGGATGCTCGTCGAAGCTCGGCGCGCCCCACACCGAAGGTACAACGCTGGCGGCGCTGGCTTGCACCTGTGCGCGGACGACAGGTACGTCGATGGGCCCTTGGTCACCTTGATGGTCTGGGCATGTTTCTTGTGAACGGCCTGCGGGCTGACACCGGCCCAGGCGGCGATCTGCGCCCAACTGTGCCCTGCCTCGCGTAGCCGGCGCACCGGGTAGCCCTGGCAGAACTCGGCCAGTTCCCGCAGTGCCCGCACGCCGGCGAAGGCCAGTCCGGAATCAGGGCCCAGGCCCAGGGAACCGTAGGCGTGGTGCCGGGCCATTTCCAAAAATTCTCCGTCCATCAACCGAGGTTGATAGACGGGCGAGCGGGCCCTGGGGGCATTTTATGCCGTTGACCAGCCATGATCTTTCGGTAGCCCACTGGTGTGGGTGCCTGGCCGCGATGGCCAGAATCACCGAGCAGACTTTTCGGACCTCCGCTGGTGGGCTTACGCCCGCTGACCAGGCTCTTTAGGGAATGCCGTGGACCTCGTCGCCCTGGCTTGCGCACGCCAGGGGCCCGGGCTTAGCGACCACTGCCTGGTCCGGCATGGCTGGCATGGGCCTCCAGATGCCACGCAAACGTAGGGGGCCCCCAACCGTACCCGTCGAGACAGTACGATTTCTCGCCTTGCCGTCTGTCCCGGGCTTGTCATGGCCGACAGAAAGCGTGACCCGAGGGTCAGGTGCCAAGAGCTGTTGGACGAACATCCCCAGCGGGCCGAGGTGCTTGTGACGCTTTTGTGACGGCGTCCTGCTTTGATGTTCTGGCCCGGGTTTGGCCGGGCCAGAACCGGGAGGTGCGCCATGATGTCGAACTGCTCAAGCCGCGGGCGACGGTACCGAGTCGCCTCATTACTAGCGACGTCCGTCGCAATAGGTACGGTCCTGGGCACCGTCGTTGACGCCCAGGCCGCGCCCCGGGCCACGCAAGCAGGCAACGCCTGCGCGGCCACGTGCACGTTTACGTTCAACTACACCGGCCGACCGCAGACCTTCACCGTGCCCGATGGCGTGACAAGCGTGACCGCCTTGGTCTATGGGGCCTTCGGTGGCCCGGTGTGCGTGGCGAAGTCTACCGCCCTCCCCTTCACCCCAGGTGGCAGCGGCGGTGCCATTGCGGGCACTCTCCGGGTGACGGCGGGCGAGCAGCTGACGGTGATGGTCGGAGGGGCAGGGAAGGCAGGGCCGTCGAGCGACTGTGCCGCCTCGGAGTACTCAGTAAACACACCGGCCCTTCCTGGCTACAGAGCGGCCGGGGACGGGGCCGGGGGCTTCGGGGGCGGCGGTGCCGCCGGTCCGAACCCGGGGCCGGGCAGCTACGGCGCGGGTGGGGGAGGAGCATCGTTCCTCCTTGGCCCCGGGCACCGTGTCCAACTGGTCGGCGCCGGTGGTGGTGGCGCCAGCGGGATCACGACCTTGGCGTTACTGGGTGGGAACGGCGCTACGGCCCTAGAACCGAGCACGCGCGTCAATTGCGGTTCGACTTGCTTCCCGGACGGGGGCAACGGCGGCCCGGCCACGCCGTCGTCCCCCGGCGCCGGCGGGAAACGCGGGCACAACAACGGCTGTCCAGGCCTTCCTCCCGGCACCGCGGGTAGCTCCGGTAGCGGCCCTGCCACCGGCTCGGGCTGGACGGGGGGGCAGGGTGCGACCTGGGGCAAGGGCGCCAACCCGAGCTGTCAGGGAGGTCAGATATTCACCGGCGGTGGGGGTGGTGGCGGCTACTTCGGCGGCGGCGGCGGTGGTTGTGGCTATGGCGGCTGCGGTACCGGGAGCGGCGGGTCGAGCTACGGAGCACCCGACATCATCTGGCGCGCCGGGCCCACCGGTGCCTTGCGAGGAGCGCTCTTGCCGCTGTCCCTGGTCGCCGCGGACGGGAACGGGCGGGTCGTCCTGGTCACCCACCGGTAGCACGGTCATGAAGCCGGCGGCTCGTGGAGCGGCCGGTCGCCGCGTCGACGGCGTTGATCCAGGTTGAGGGCGCAGTGCGAACGTCGCCATTAGCGACCTGGAAGCCACTCAGAGCGAGCGCCGAACGACACCCCCTTCTGGACAACATCGAAACACTGTTACGCCTGCCCGAAAAGCCTTGTTATTCCAAGGCACTTCCGACCAAATCGATGGGTACCGTTCGACTGCCAGCCTGTTTCGTCGGTGGCGGGGCGCCCCGAACTAGCGCCCGAAGTATCCAGATGACGCGCGAATATTATGTACGCCCAAGGCTAGAACAGACATTCCTGAGACCAACTCGCGATATCGATGCTCTTATGATTGTCACGGGCACTTTGCTGGTTTGGGGACAAGACATGGATGGGCCACTCGAAAATGAGGGCAAGCTCTTATTAAGTCCCGAAACAGCAACAGTTCAGTGGTACCCGGGGACGGTCGGCAAATAGATAGCAGGTCAGCCGAAGCGACAGCCGATTAGTGAGCCAGACCGTATGGCCGCCGGCCTGGGGGAGCGACTGGCGGGCCGATGCCCGCCGAGCCACGAACACAACCCAAAGCGGAAGATATGACCGATCGACAAAGTGCGCGAAGCCGTAGACCCCGGAGCGAGAAGCCGGGCCACTTGAGAGCCTGTCACCTAAAGGCCGTCGCCGCCGGTGCCGCCCTCGCCCTGCTCGTGACCGTCGGCGTCAACGTTCCAGCCGGTGGGACAGGCACGGCTCCCACCCCGGCCGAACTGGCATCGAGCTACATCGCGGCCATCGGCACCGCCAACGCCACCCTCGTCAAGGCCGACGCCTAGCTCAAGGCCCTCTCCATGGGAGCAACCTCCGCCCAGGTCAACGCCATAGTGGCCCCGTTGGGGCCGGCGCTAAGGCCACTGGAGGCCCTGATCGCCAGCACCAAAACAGCGGTAAGCGCACCTAGCAATGGGCCGACGACCACGCTGCCGCCGATCACGTTATCAAGCCTGGGTATGCCGACCATTCGCGAATGGTACCAAGGCGACCACAATTACACCTCGCCCGGAGTGGGGTACAAACCCGCGCCACCACTCACCCTTGACATAGCAGGGCAGACATATGCACAAGGCGGCCAGTTCACCTGGACGATCTACAACAATGACACTGCGGACGCCTACACCTGGGACATTCCAAGCGCCGAGAGGTTCTCCGCAGCGGTAGGGGAACAACACGGTGCCCCGCCAGCCGCTGTGAACATCAGCTTCTTGGGGAACGGGAAAACGTTGCCATTCGTCTGCGCAGGTGCAAAGCCGCCGTGTCCTGCCAACAGCGGGACCATGACCTCGCTACGCATCCCTTTGCCTTCGCTCAAACCAGCTTCGATAACGCTCAGCTTGACTGGTGTCACCAAGCTGACTGTCCTCCTGACCGAGGTTTACGCAGAGAATGACCTGCTGGAGAACTACACGGTGGACCTAGCCAACGCCGTCTTCACCCGCTGAACCAGGGCTTGAGGCCTCCCAAGGGCGAAAGAGGTGGCGCGTGCTGCCCCTTCCGCCCCGGTGAGGTGGCCCAGCCCCGGCGGGGCAACCCGCACTTTGGGCCTTCGCGCGTGACCACGCGAAAAGCAGGAGAACGCCATGGACAAGCTGTCCCATAAATCCCAAGCGTCCACCACACCGATGACTTGGATGATCCCTCGTGCCCTGGCCGCACTGCTCGTGCCCTGCCTGGCCGCGGCCGCACCCGCCCGAGCCCTACCCTCTCCCACCCGGGCCCCGACGGCAACGACGGTGCCCGTCGCGGTTGCGTCGGGCAACGAGCTCACCAGCCTCCTGGGGGTCTACAACACCCTCTACTACAATCACGAGGTCCTCCGGGAGCGGCTGTCTGGCCTCGAAACCATGTGCGAGGATGCACAAACAAAATGGGCCGCATGCCGGCCGTCGTGAATCCTGAATGGGGCTCCCTTGCTGGCGGGGTGAAAAATAACTACGACTACTTTGACCATGTCATCGATCCAGCGCTCAATAAGCTCAAGAGCGGGGCCGTAAAGTTGAAAGCTCACTTCGCCAAGAAGTTCACGGCAAGGAAGGCGTTCCTCCTCCCCGTCGGCACGGACTATATCGAGACAGGCGTTGGTGAGTGGAGGAAAACAGACTTGCTCGCAGCCAATGGCGAGCTGGCGCTGAACCTCCACAGCTGCGCCCCAGGAGAGCAGCTCTTCGACCAGGCCAACTACGTCCTTTTGCTCAGCCTGGACGACATGGAGGAAGGCCGGGAACAGCTCGTGAAGCTCTTTTGCCCGGTGCCGGCTGGCGTGATCTCTGGATGCGGTACAAGCACCGCCAACCGGCAGCACCTGGGCACCAACGTGAAGGGCTGGGCCAGTACCTTTCCAGCGCGACGGTCCTTCTGGAATCGGGGCTCGGTCCATCTTCCAGCTCACTACGCCAGGCCTTTTAGGTGGTCCCGCGCTCGGCCGAGGTTCGGGGTCGCCCAGGTCGATCTCGTTCCCGTGCCGCTCAGCTGCGACGCCCTCCGAGGTCGTGCCTTATGTTACAAAAAGCCCTAGTTCGCGCCGACGCTGCGGCAGAGGATAACTCGCATGCGGACCTTGTTGCCCCGTCGGTCCATGGCTGCGGCCACCGTCGTACTGGTGGCCATCTCAGCCTTCGTGCCGGACTGTTCAAGCAATCACATCGGCGGGTCGGCACGAAAAGGCACCTCCAAAACAGCGCTTGCGTGCTGGCGAACGTCCTCGCTTTCGAGGCCACCGCTATGTTACCCGCCTCCACCTATGTCCCACCAATAGTGGCTATGTCTCGCCACGGGCACAAAAACGGCAACCATCGGCCGCAAATTGATCACGAGACGAATTCCCTCTCCTCGGTGCTTCATCTGACGGCCTAAGCTACTTGCCTTCCAGGGAAGCTGCCAGGAGGAGCCCGGCAGTGAAGGTGTCGCCCAGCCCTATGGTCGAGGCGGGCCGCGCCACGAAGGGAGTGGGGACGCAGTCCACCCTCCAACCGTTGCCCAGAGGCCCGCTTTCGGGAACATCCTCGCTATAGCTCGCGTAGCTGACAGGAGTCACGTCCCCGCGCGGCGCGCCCGCTGCCGCCCGGGCCGAAGCCAACAGGTTCGCGGTCATGAGCCGGCGTACCACTGTACTGGGGTCACTGCGGTGCACGGCCAACGCCCACCGGTCGGCATGGACGACAATACAGGGGGACTCTAGGCCGTGGGCCAACTCCAGGGCTTTGGCCGCTATACCGCTCGAGGGGCCCCAAAGAGTGAGCAGTTCCGACATGCTCAGGCCCAGGCTGGAGTTGAGCCCCCGCAAGCCCGCCATGACCGTCCTGAGGTCCCCCGGGCGGGTAGTGTCGCCCAGTTCGAGGTGGCGCAGGGCCGGCCCGCATTCCCGCCATACACTCAATAGGCGTTGGGCCCAGTTCCGGCTGGCACCGTCCGAAAGCCCCAGCCCGCTGAGCCCCGAGAGCACCGCCGCACCCGCGGTAGGCCCAAGCTCCTCCTGCATAGCCATAAACTCTTCATCACGCTCCAGGGCGATCGGCGAGAAACGCAAGATGACACGGTGAGACCGCTCCAAGGCGCTGCCCAAAAGCCCACTGCCGGCGGGGAACTCCAGGATCTCGTTACGAATGGGTGCCGCGTCCACATCGGCTGGAAGTTCGTGGACGGGCACCATCCGGCCCTCGCTGCATACCAAAATGTTCGGGGCCAGCACGCCGAGCTGCTCAGGGCTCCGACTTTCCAAGGCCATGACTGTGGGCGCGCCAAGGACATCCAGCGCCCACGCGGCTTGTGGGCCGGTACCCCCCACCTGCACTCGGTCCGGCGACCCTAGCGCCTCCGCCAACCAGCGCCAACCCTCGGGCCAATCCCAGAACAACTCACCGTCACGCCCCTCGGACAGCAGTTTCCCGACGCCCAAGGCCAGCTCTGCGGCCAAGCCGCCCTCGCTAGGGCCGCGGCCCCGCAGTGAACCCAACCTAGCGGGCGTCATGATATAGATGTCATCTACGTCGACCGTTGAACTGATCAGCACCGGGCGGGCCCCCGGGGCCGACCGGCACACCCGCTCGGCAAGTTGCTCGTAACGGCCCCGCCAGTGCCGCTCGCTAAGCTGCCAGTCGGCCTCCGTTATGTTAGCCATAGAGGCTCGAGACCCGCCCACGCACGTCTAGCACCCGTAGCCGTGCCTCAGGCCTTGACAGCGCCGGAGCTAAGACCGCTAACAAAGTGCCGCTGGAAGATCAAGAACAAGATTACCACCGGAAGGCACCCAAGGACGCTCATGGCCATTATCTGGTTCCATTGATAATTATACTGGCCCATCAGCAGCGTCAAACCGACTGGGACTGTCCGCATGTTGTCCGTCTGCGTAAGAGTCAAGGCGAACAAGAACTCATTCCATGAGATCATGAAGGAGTAAAATCCAACGGCCACAAGCCCGGGGCGGGATAAGGGCAATATGACGCGCCACAGCGTTCCCATAGTTCCCGCACCGTCGATCCTCGCCGCTTCATCGAGCTCCCGCGGGAGACTATTGAAGTACGCAGTCATCATGATGACCGAGTAGGGAAGTGTGAACACCAGGTACGTACAAATGAGCCCCTCATAGCTGTTATACAAATGAAGGGCAATCACTACGCCGAATAACGGAATGATGAGCGTGATTGGAGGAATCGCCTGGACCCCAATGATCATGACCTTCAGGGGCTCGCGCAGGGCGAACTTGTACCGGCTGAGAGCGTATGCAGCGACGACCGACACCAGTATTGTCAGCGCGGTGACGGAAAGACCAACCACATAACTGTTCCCGAAAAAGCGAATTTCCTCCGGGTTATTGAACACCGCAGTGAAGGCCGCCGCCGAAAAGCTCTTTGCGATCAGCCGTGGCGGGTAAGCGAAGATGTCAGCATTCGACTTGAACGCGCTGGAGAGCATCCAAAGGACGGGCCCCGCGGCGAAGATCGCTCCAACCAGCAACGACACATACAGCCCAGCTTTGCTCCACAAGCGCCTTCTCGTAACGCGCGCGGTGGTCATGGCATTCATGTCAGCTCCAAGCGCCTTTGATGGCGAACATAGAAAACGGCAACAACCAAGGAACCGAGAAGCAAAAGTATCGCGCTCGCGGCCGCTGGCGAAACCAAATAACTTTGAAATGCCAGTGTATAGATGTAAGTACCCAAGACCTGGGTCGAACCCAGTGGCCCTCCACCGGTCATGACCCACACGAGGGTGAACTGCTGTGTGGTCCACAGCACATCGAGCAGACCGATGCCAACGATAATAGGGCGCAATTGCGGTAGTGTCACGCTACGAAGCTGCTGGCCGTAACTTGCACCGTCGACTCGCGCCGCCTCGTATAACTCGGGGGAGATGCTCTGCAGCCCAGCCAAGAGAGTAATCATAAAAAAAGGGTAGCCAGCCCAAATATTTATTACAATGATACAGGCCATCGCCCACCCCGGAGTTGCCAACCAAGGGAATTCTGTCCGGACTACACCGATAAGCCCGAGAAGATAGTTGATAACACCGTTCGGATCCAAGAGAAGGCGCCAGAGAAGCGCTACGATGACGGCGGTGAACATCCAGGGCAGGATGTAGATAACCCGAAAGACCGCCTTAATCACGCTGCCGATGTTCTTCGTATTCAGCAGAGTGGCAAAGGCAAAACCAACCCCGAGCTGACCAACCACGCAAACCGCGGTAAAGATCAGTGTATGCTCCGCCGCGGACCAGAAGGTGGCAGAGCCCAGGATGGAGGAGTAATTGCTGAGCCCCACAAAATGAGACTGTTGAACAAAGATCACATTGTCGAGCAGGGAGTACCGGATGAGTATCACGATAGGGGCACCGATCAGCCCGAGAAAAAGAATAACGACGGGCGCAATCATGAGGTACGGGTGTAAACGCTGCGGGATTCGCGACCGGTGGCGTTCGCGAGGCAACTGACCCTCAGTCCCAAGGGCTGCAGCGTACTTCGTGGCGTCACCTGCCAGCGCTGTCATACCTTCTCCGCTGCCTCTGGGCCTTCCGCGGCCCCGTCGACGGACCTGTCTGGCCGCCGCTGTCGAAACGCCTGAGTTGCCACGACAGCGCCTGGCCGTCCCAAGTTTGCACCACCATAAGTGCCCCCTTTTTCCACACCAAACGGAGGATATGCCAAGGACCCGAGCTCGGCGTCGCGACGGTCACCGCGGCGCCGAGCGGTTCGGGGCCCACTCATCCAGAACGGCATTGAGTTTCTAGTTTAGAAGACCTGTTTCCACTGCGCCTGAACTGTCTGCAACATGCTTGCGGCGGACACTTGACCGGCGAAGAATTTTTGGAACTGGGTGACAAAGTCAGTCATCAACTGAGTAGAATCTGGCAGTCCAACAAATTCGTTCATTGGTACGCGCGATTGATAGACACCAAAGGCCGCTTTGTAGTGCGGGTTCGCGCCGGCAAAGTTCGGGCTTGCCATTGCGTTACCGGGAAAACCAGAAGCGTCGGTAGCAATCTGCCCATTGACGTTCTTGCTGAGCAGGAATTGCACGAACTTCCACGCCTGCAACGGATGCGCAGACTTGGCGGAGATGCCGATCCCCCACGCAGCTGTTGTGATCCCCTGTTTCCCCATGTACCCGTCCTCTACTGGTAGCGCTGATACCGTGTACTTCAGGTTCGGGGCCCCCGTTGCGATAGCACTAGAATCCGCCATGGAATCGATCATCATTCCGATTCGGCCATTGATAAAGTTCTCGACCTTATCTGTCTCCACGACAGCGTCGGGGCCGGGGAACATCGCCCCATCTTTGTACACCTCTTTGAGCATGTTTACGACGGCAGTGAGGGTTGGGTTGTTAGTCAGATGCGGTTGCCCGTTCTGGAGCATGCTACCACCTGAGGCCCACACCCACGACATAACATCATTCTGCGCTCCGTTGGGAGGGTTCAAGGTAAGAGGAATGATCCATCCCCATGTAGTTTTGCTCAGTTTGCTGAGGGCCACAGCATCGGAGACAAACTGAGCCCAGTCGGTAGGTGGATGTGCGATCCCCGCCTTTGCCAGAAGCGCGGTGTTCGTAAAGAGGGGGTAGGCAAAGTTGACAAGAGGAATATCGTACGTATTGCCATTAAGCTTGACTTGGCTCTTGATGGTGTTCTGATTGAAGCCGGTCTGCTTCATCTCGGCGGAAAGGTTCAGGAGCGCCCCCTCTTTGACGAGTGGATTGACCCAGGAACCGTCCAGCCCCACCACATCGGCCATTGTTCCGGTTGCCGCTTGGGCGATTGTCTCACTCTCCACCGTGGGGTATGGGTTGGTGTCGAGAGTTACGTTGATACCCGGGTTTTGTTGTTCGAACTGGTTGACGAGGTTTTGGAGCGAATTGTGGCCAGCCATCTGGGGTGCCCACCATTCTGAAAAACTCAGGTTGACAGTCGCGGCTGCGCTGGCCGCACTTGGCAAGAAGGTTACGGTAGTTGCGGTGGCTATGAGCGCAGTGGCAAGCCTCCGGCGGATCCGCTGTTGGCGTTGTTGAGCTTCGTTACGCATATTCCCTCCAGTGGGTTGGGCAAGTACGGTGATGGTGCGGTTTCGGTCGGTGGTTCCCTTGGCCACATAGCGGTGCGGCCGAAGGGTTTATCGGTTCAACGGGCGCCAGCTCAAGCGACCTGCGAGCGTCTAGGGGCATGGGTCCGGGTTTGGGAGCGAAGGTGCTGAGAGTGAGAGAGAGGGAATTCGCAGCTCAGACTGGGAGGCGCTCTCGTTCTGGGTGGCATATCGTGTGTGACTCGACGCAAGAACCGTCCTTGGTCCGGCCCTTCTTGCGCTAAGAGGTCGGCTGGGAGGACCGCACCGAGGTGGGTGAAGGTCATCGTGGTAGTCCGCCGCCGTCAGCACCGCGGTCTTTGGCGTTAGGGCCACGGTCTTGGGAGTCGTCGGCGATCAGCAACTCGACGCCCGCCTCAGCGAGGGCTGTTACGATCTCCGCGGCAGGCGCCGTCTCTGTTACCAGGGTGTCGGCGAGGGATAGTTCACCGATATGGGCGAAGGCGCTCCTGCCGAACTTTGAGGAATCAGCGAGGACGACGGCGCGTTCGGCTGTCTCTATCATACGCCGGATCATGCTTGACTCGCGGAGGTCGGCTCCAGTGAAGCCGCTCTCGACGGACACTCCGCCGACGCCGATAAAGGCGAGATCGGCGTGGAAGGCATGTGTCCGGCCTCCCTGGACGTCCGAAAGTTCGACCGGTCCTAGGGTGGCGAAGGAGATCATCCGAAACTGTCCACCGAGGATGTGTAGCTCAGAGAGGGCACCGTCGGGGATATTGCCGGGAAGGTGCAGGTTGTTGGTCACGACCGTCAGGTCCTTCTTACCCTTCAGAGCGCGGGCAAGGGCAAGAGTGGTCGTACCGCCGTTCACGATGAGAGTCTGCTGATCGGAAACTAACGTCGCTGCCAGTGCGCCAATAGCGGATTTCGCATCGCTGTTGGCGCGTGCGCGGCTCAGGAACGGGGGGTCGAAGCGGGCAAGGTCATCTCGCGGGACGACCCCGCCATAGGACCGGACAACGACGCCCTGCTCATGGAGATAC
>JBKQUU010000254.1:0-3100 GCA_052325485.1 Acidimicrobiales bacterium
CCTCCTGCAGCTGTCGTAGCCCCGTCTCCATTGATTGGACATACGAACTGTCGAATACGCCCTGCTGGGGCTCATAGCTGGCCCAGTCCAGCTCCAGCATCCCGACGCTCACTCCGCCTGCGGCCTCTTGAGCTGCGGTTGATTGCGAGGTCTGCAGCGTGCCGAAGATCAAGGTTTGGGTGGAAGCGTCAGCCGACATCAAGATAAGGGTAGGCACGGACATTAGTGCAATGACGGCGAGGAGGACAACAAAGCGGCGGCGAGTCTTGGCGGTCTTAGTCATTGTGGGCTCCTTGGCGATCGACTCAGTCGTGAACATACGCGAAGTAAGCACTCCCCCCTCCATCGGCTGTGGGCTTAGCTGTCTTAGACGCTTCTGCCGCTGGCGCCAAGAAACTTTCTCCCGTTACATGCGGCACCGCCTCGGCCTGGCGCCCTGGACGGCTTCGCCAAGCTGGCCAACGACCCCGCTCGCACGGTGCACCGCCGACCCGCGACTGAGTGCCGCCCCCGATATCCGCTGCCCGGTCACCGTCGTGCCCCGATAGGGGGACCAAGAGCAACGTAAAACGGTCGGTTCGACAGCAGTTTTGGCCGGCGCGTGGTGGCGTTACGAACCGGCCGAGGCTACCGGTCGCCAGCGCCGTTGCTGTTTACCAGCCGGCTTGTCCTCCACCAGGCGTGACCTGGTCCGTTACAAAGTGGGGGCCTGGTGACTAAGCCGCCAGTGCTTGGTACAGGACGAGCGCGTTCCCCCGACGCGAACCCCTCCACCTCCTTTCCGAGCGGTTCCGAGGGGGCGTCGCATGAAATAGCGTGAGGATGGTGCCGTCGCGACCGCCCACCGACGCCGAGGTCGACGAATTGGCCGTTGACAAGTCGTCGTGGGGCAGACCATGTCGAAGGACAACGTGTCAGACGGCCCGATGGGTCAGAAAGCCCTGATCCCGTCAGGGGTGCCCAAGCCAGCCGGCCCGCTCCAACCGGGCGTGACGACCTCGTCCGCGGCGTTGCAAAGATCGCTGGTGCAGCTCGCGTTGCTGCCCGAGGTGATGGCGTTGAAGACCCCCGTTGATGGCGTGTACGCAGTGGTCCCCGTTGCCGCTTCGTAGAGCCCTTGAGCGCCGGAAGTGGAACTTGGCAACCCGCCGGCCAGGCCGTAAACCGCGGAGATGATCTGGGTGGCCACACTCGTGCCCCCGAAGACCGTCCATCCGCTCAAGCCGAAAGTGTCATACACAGCCACCCCGGTGTTGGGGTCGGCCACCGCGGACACGTCGGCTACGGCTCGCATTCCGCAGTTGTCCTTGATGTTGGAGATCTTCTGCCAGGACTGCTGGAGCTCATATGCCGAACAGCCGCTACCCGCGTCGGACCAGGCGGTCTCGGTTCCCCGAGTGGTGCCGGTCATCTCCAGGGTGGTCCCGCCCACGGCGGTGACGTCGGGCGAGGCGGCCGGGTACTCGACGCCGTACCCGCCGTCACCGCTTGCCGCGGTGATGGCGATGCCGGGGTGGTCGTAGTAGGTGTCATAACCCGTCTCAGTGCTCGACTCAGTACCGCCGTAGCTGTTCCCGATCGCCACAACCCCTGAAGTCCTCGCAGCGGTATTCTCGGCGCTACCCAGGCTGGCGAAGGTGGCCGAGCTGGCCCCCACCAGCAGGATGTTGCAGTTGGGGCAGATCGCCGAGACCATGTCAAGGTCGACCGAGATCTCCTCGGACCAGCCGACATTGCTGGTGGTGCCCCTCTGGTTCACCTCCGTGAACCTGGGGCTGCCAGAGCTACTGAGCAGTGTGAGGCCCCATTTGGCGCGGTAGGTGTTGACGTCGGACAAGGCGTTCGGGTCGTTGTAGGCGTCCACGATGGCCACCGTTCTCCCGACCCTGTCCGAACTGCTGGCGCCGGTCAGGCCGTAAGCCGACTGGAGGTCAGCCGGGTCGTAACCCGAGGGCGTGGTCGGCGGCAAAGTCGTGGTCGTGGTCGGGCCTCTGTGCCCGCCTCCGGGGGAAGAACGGCTGAACAAGACGTGGTGGCCCTGCCATGACGAGGGGTTGTCCAGCTCGATGGCGTTGCAGGCGGCAGTGGCGCCGCCCACTGTCCAGGAGGTGCCGCACGCCGCGGACCACCCGGTGGGCCAAGACCAACCGCTGCTCGCTCTGGTGGCCTGGGCGCTGGGCGAGGCCGTCGCCACCATGGGAAGGGTCAACAAGGCGGCCAGTCCCGAAAGCCCGACGACCGTTGCGAAGGCTCGACGTCCCATCTCCACACCTCTCAGTCTGCTGAGGTCAAGGACTCGCGACCAGCCCGGGAGCGGGGGCCTGACAGTTCGCTAGAAGGTCATAGGATAGCAGTAGCTCGGCGGCGTCGACGCCGAGCGCCGGGCCTGCCGGCGCGGAACGCCTCACCCACACGGTACGCCCCGAGCGCCAAGAGTTCCGACCGGGCCTTCGCCCAGCTCCGGGCCGGCCCGACGGCAAGCCGACCGGCTGTCCCCGCCCCTCCCGTCGCCTCAGGTTGGCGCCGGGACTACCAGTGCCGCTGGTACGCCGTCGACGCCTGCGCCGGCCATGCCGGCCAGCTCCTCCGCCGGCCTCGGCCTTCGAGCACCAGGCCGTCGAGCTGATCTGTCGTCGGAGGCCCACCCGGTCGAGCCGTGTATCCCGCCGAACCGGCCTTAGGAGGCCCCCAGGGGGCATCCTCCGCTACGGTCCGTCTACCGGACGGGCTTGGCCCCGCATGCAGGAGTACGGGCGTTGTACCCCCTCAGTGCCCAGCGCTAAAGATCGGCGTTCTCGGCGGCAAAGTAGCTCGGGAGATCGTTGTAAGAATCTCCCTGGTCGCTGACATAGACCAGGTCCCCGCCGAGAGCCTTGATCGCCTCTAGCGTCGAGAGCAGGTTGGGCTGGCTCGGCCCCGAGGTGATGATGTAGCCGATCTTCACCGGTGCCGATGAGTAGTCCGGCGGGGGACCGGACTCGAACGCGCCCAGCGTGTCTTCCATGACCACGATGCCGTCGTCCACGCTCGTCGAGAGGTAGCCCGAGGCCGGTGGGGCGCCCGCGTTGAGGATGTCGATGCCCCCGAGCGAGTGGACGTA
>JBKQUU010000255.1:0-42823 GCA_052325485.1 Acidimicrobiales bacterium
CGCTCGGTCCTGCACGCCGGCGCCCGTGCCGTCCTGTACGTCGACACCGACCAGCTCCACTTCTTCGACCCGACCACCGGGTCGGCCATCTGGACCTGACCGAGGCCTCCCGGAGGCCACGGCCCGCTGTCGTCGTCGTCAGCTGCCCCGGGCCCGTTCGCCGAAGAGCGAACGCCGTGACCGTCCCCGTCAGCACTTCTGTCCTGTCGGCAGCGCCGACAGGGACGTTTTGGCGCGCCGAGCACTACGCGCTCGTATACCTGAGTTCTCGGTTGACCAGGGGCAAATCTGGTGACCGCCAAATCTGGTGACCAGGGAAAATCCTGGCACACTGTGCTAATTCGGGCCCCAAAAGTCGAGATTACGCGCAACAGGGGCGGGCAATTAGCCCACCCCTGTCGACTGGCACGCCCCAAAGAACTTATGGAGGTTGAGACCACCTCGATACCGACCGCCGATCGGTGTCGTATTGGCCGTTATAGAACGTTGTTTAGGGGTGCCACCGGGCTGACCAGGAGCAGCCGGGCGACGCTTTGACAGCGTCAACCGATCGGCTCCCGCCTGGTCCGTTACAAGCCCGGCGGACCGGACTCCTCGGACGAGCTCAAAGTTACCATCAGCTCTCCTTTCGGGTGCGGTTGCCCTGAGCAGGAATTTATGCTCTGAACACGATTCTACCTCACCGGTCCGGCCGTGTCACGGGCCTTTTTGGGTTATTCCCCTTTTCGTCCGCGGCCTGGTCCTGGAAAGACCGGGCCGGGGCCACGGCGCCTCCGGGCGGGAGCTGAGCTCCAGACCACATTTGACATCAAAGTCATTGAGAAGCTATCATCGATCATGTGCGGGTCGTTGCGGCCCCTACATATCGCGGTCCACCACCCCTGATGTCTCGGAGCACGAGCACCGCCACTACCGACCAGACCTCAGGAGGGCAGATGCCCCGTACCGTTGACCTTTTCCTGGACAGCGACCAACCCCTCGACCGGGTGGCCGAGCAGTTGGGCGAGCTGAGCAGTGCCCGGTTTGTCACATCTCCCGACCAGGCCCACTTCGTTGCCCATGAGGGTGGCGTCGTTGCCTATCTCACCGATCACGACTTCCTCGACGATGACGACCTGCCGCTGAGCGAGTTCCGTTATGTCCTCTCTGCGTCGGTGGCGAAGGGCGCCTCGCTCGAGGACAGCCCCGAACTGTCTTTTTTACGCCGGGTCAATGCCGGGCTGCGCCAGAGCGGGGCCTTTGCTTCCTTGCTCGTCATCGACCTGGAGCGCCCGGACTCGGTCCCGGGCGACACCCAGTGAGGCCGGTCGCGCCCTGGCCGTGCCGGCACCACGGGGCCGCGGGCAGCTTTGACGAGTCGGAGCGCCGTGCCAGTCATGACGAGCTGGCTGTGGCGCAGGTGCTGGCGGGCGAAGGGCACCAGGTGCGCACGGTCGCCGAGCGCAGCGGCGCTCGTACCCCCGACCTCACGGCGTGCGGCACCTCTATCGAGGTGAAGGGGTTCCAGACGCTCGAGCAACGGGACGGGCGTCCTCCGAGTGCGCGGAGCGTGGCAAACAAGATCCTCGACGCCCGCGGCCAGGGCGCCGTAGCCGTGGTCCGGGGAGGTGACAGCGGTTTGACCAAGGCGACGGCTCAGTCCGGCTACGCCCTTTTTTGCGAGCGGGCGGCGGAAAAGGGCATGGGCCGGCTCCGTGCGGTGCGGGTGTTGGGCAAAGACTTCGACATCTCCTTGGCCGCGGTGGCAGACGTCCGTCAGGCCCGACAGGCCCGGGGGGCCCGGCAGGTCCGGCCCACCGTGGGACGGGACGGCCAGGCACGGCCTCCAATGACGCCCGGCCCGGCCCTTCCGAGGCGGCCGCGGTTCAGCATCTGAGCCCCGGGACGGGCCGCTCACCGTCGAGCACGGGCCAGTACGGGCCGCCCCGGGCCGAGCTTTCCGGCACCGGGCGGCTCGGCACCGACATACTTGCTCTATGGGCGCACCGCCAGAGGGATGGGCCGGGTTGTTCGACGTCCACACCGACCTGCTCCTAAGCCAGCAATCAGCCCGTGACCCGGAGCCAGCGCCGGCGGCTCGGGCGGCCCGCCAGAGGTTCCTCGAACGCCTCCCGCCCGGCTACGCCGAGAAGACGGCCCCCGAGGTCGCGGCCCGGGATTGGCTCGAGATCTCCCGGTTACTGGCTCTAAGGCCGTCGCCGGCGGCCGGCGACGGCGGCGTCGGGGCGGCCCACATGGCGCTCAGCCCCGGCCGCGCCGGTGCCCCGGGCGATTTCCGCCTGCGCCGGACCGCCTTGAGCAGGGCTGAGCTGTCCTCGTTGTTGCGCGCCATCGAGAGCTTCGGCTTGGTCGCCGAGGAAGCCGTGCCTTGGCATTTCGCACTGGGGAGCGAAGGAGGCGACGTCTTCATCGACGATGTCGGGCTGCGCGTAGGTACTCCGGTGGCCGCGCCCGGTTTCGAGCTCGGCGCCGGAGGGTCGCGGCTGGTCGATGCCCTCACCGCCGCCATCGGCACCCTGACCGAGCTGAGCGTGCTCAACCGTCTGGTGGTCGGTGCCGGGCTGAGCTGGAGGGAAGTCAACCTCCTGCACGCCTACTGCGCCTACCGCCAGGCGGTCGGGGGGCCGCGAGCCGCCGAACGCGCCGACCTGATGACCCAGGCGCTTGTCGCCTTCCCCGCCGCCGCCGCCGTCGTCGTCGGTCTTTTTCGTGGCCTCTTCGGGCCCGGGAGCGGTGCCGCCGCGGACGGGGCCCGGTCCGACCTACGGGCGGCGTTGGCCGCCGTCCCCGACCTTCAACATGATGAGGCCCTGAGGGAGCTCGTGGCCCTCGTGGAGGCCACGACCCGGACCAACTGGGCCCTGGAGCGGGAGACTATCTCGCTCAAGTTCGCCAGCAGGTCCGTACCTTTTTTGCCCCCACCTCTCCCTTTGACCGAGGTGTTCGTGTGGTGCCCCGGCTTCGAGGGGCTCCATTTGCGGTTCGGGCCCGTGGCCCGGGGTGGGATCCGATGGAGCGACCGGCGGGCTGACCTGCGCGGAGAGGTACTGGGCCTGGCCCGGGCCCAGGTCAAGAAAAACGCACTGATCGTGCCGACCGGGGCCAAAGGAGCCTTCGTGCTCCACGACGAGCCCCGGGACCGGGCCGAACGGGCCAAGGCGGGTCGGAGCGCTTATTGCGCTTTCATCGGCGCCCTGCTCGACGTGACCGACAACCTGGTCGATGAAAAAGTGTTGCGCCCCGAAGGGGTGGTGTGCCGGGACGGTGACGACCCCTACCTCGTGGTCGCCCCGGACAAGGGCACCGGGGCGTTCTCCGACCTCGCCAACGGCATCAGCGCGGAAAAGGGTTATTGGCTTGGGGACGCCTTCGCGTCCGGCGGCAGTCACGGTTATGACCACAAGGCTCTCGGCATAACCGCCCGGGGCGCGTGGCTGGCGGTGCAGAGGCATTTCCGGGCGCTCGCTATGGACGCCCAGCGTGACCCGCTGCGGGTGGTCGGGGTCGGGGACATGTCCGGCGATGTCTTCGGCAACGGCATGCTCCAGAGCCGCAGCATCTGTCTGGTGGCCGCCTTTGACCACCGGCACGTTTTCATCGACCCGGCGCCCGACGCCGAGCGGTCCTTCGCCGAGAGGGAGCGCCTGAGCCGACTGGAGCGCTCCAGTTGGCAGGACTATGACCTGGGGGCGGCATCCCCGGGCGCCGCCGTGTACCTCAGGCGCGCCAAGCAGGTCGAGCTGTCGGCCGAGGTGGCCGGCGCGCTCGGCATCGGGGCCGGGCCCATATCGCCCCCGCAGCTGGTGCGGGCCGTGCTGCAGGCCCCCGCCGACCTTCTTTTCTTCGGTGGTGTGGGCACTTTTGTCAAAGCCTTCGACGAGCGCGACGTCGACGTCGACGACAGCGCGAATGACGACGTGAGGGTCGATGCCCGCCACCTACGGGCACGAGTGATCACCGAGGGCGCCAACCTGGCTATTACCCAGCGTGCCCGAGCAAGTTATTCGCGCCGCGGGGGCCGGGTGAACACCGATTTCGTGGACAACTCGGCCGGCGTCGCTATGTCCGACCGGGAGGTCAATCTAAAGGTTCTCCTCGGTGTGGCTGTAGCCCGCGGCCGGCTGCATATCGCCGGACGGAACCGCCTGCTCAAAGCGGAAGGACCGGCGGTGGCCGACGCCGTGCTGGCCGGGGTGGCACGAGGGCTCGTGGCCCTCGACGGGGCGGCGGCGTCGAGCGCGGCGGACCTACCAGCGTACGGTGCCCTGATAGAGGATCTCGAGCACGCCGGCCTGTTGAACCGCGAGGTCGAGGCGCTGCCCACCGAGGAGGAGATGTCCCGGCGCCAGCAGGCCGGGGCCGGGCTCAGCCGGCCCGAGCTGGCGGTCCTTTTCGCCTACGCCCGCAGCGAGCTGGCGCGCTCGATCGAAAGCTCTTCCCTGGCCGGCGAAGAGGCCTTGATGCCCTGTGTCCTGCGCTATTTCCCGCCTGGCGTGCGGGAGGGCTTCTCTGACCTGGTGCCCGAGCACCCTCTGTACCACCAGCTCCTGTCCTGCGAGCTCGCTAACGAGATCGTTGACCGTATGGGAGCTCTTTGGGCCCATGAACTGGCCGTCGAAGCCGGCCGGGAGCTGTACGAGGTGGCAGGCGCCTACTGGGCAGCGCGCCAGGTGATGGTCGTTGCCACCAATTTCGCCGACGTCGACGACCTGGGTTGGTCGCTGAGCCCGGCCGGCGAAGAGGCGTTGCGGGGGTACGTGGTAGAGGCGCTCGACCGGCTGTCCCGGTGCTACCTGGGCCGGCGTGGCCCGCTGCGCCCGGGTGAGGTGATCGACCGCGACCGGCCCTACGCCATGAGCCTGGAAAGGGCCGGGGCTTGGCCCGACCCGCACCAGGGCGAGCTTCTACGCCTCGGGGTGCCGGCCGAGGTCGCCGACAGAGCGCAACGTTTGGCTCTCTTGGCCTCGGTGGGGGAGCTGGGCGAGGCGGCCCGGGCCGCCGGCCGCCCACTGGAGGCGGCGGTGGCAGCCTGCCCTGTGCTGGAGGACGGCCTTGGCCTCGGGTCGCTTTTGGGGGCCCTTAGACAGCGCCCCGCGCCCGACCGCTGGGAACGCTGGCAGCTGCACGCATTGGCCGACGACCTCGCTCGCAGCCGGGCCGAGGCCCTGGCCCAATGCTTGGGGCGCCACCCGTTGCTCGAGGGTCAGGCGGCGGCGCGTGAGTGGTTGGGCGAAAGGCCCGCCGCCGCTTTGCGCCGGGCGTCCCGCCTGGCCCACCAGGTCGAGGTCGGGGCGCCGCCGAGCCTGGCGCTCATCGCCTTGGCGGTCCGGACGGTCGGGGACGCCGTTGACGCCCGCTAAAAAGGGGCCGGACGCGGTAAGAGCGACGCTAAAGCGATTAGAAAGGTGTCAGTGAAGGTCGCCATCGCCAATGATCACGCCGGCTACCCGCTCAAGCTGGCGGTAATGTCCCATCTGCGGGAGCTCGGCCACGAAGTCGACGACCTGGGCGCCTACGGGGAGGAGCCCGTAGACTACCCGCCCTTCTGCGCCGCTTGTGCCCGCCATGTCGTCTGCGGCCGGGCGGAGATGGGCATCGTTATAGGCGGGTCGGGGCAGGGGGAGCAGATTTCCGCCAACAAGGTCCATGGGGTCAGGGCCGCGTTGTGCCACGACGAGTACACGGCCCGCCTGGCCCGCCAGCACAACAACGCCAACGTCCTGGCCCTGGGGGCGCGGATCCTGGCCCCGGTGCTGGCTTGCGACATCGTCGACATGTTCTTGACCTCGGATTTCCTGGGCGGCCGCCACCAGCAACGCCTCGACGAGATAACCGCCATCGAGGTCGAAGAAAGCCGGGCGTGGGCGGCGGCACAGGGGCCCGGCCAACCCTGAGCCTTCCTGCGCCCGGCCGGGCGGCCTGCCATCAAGACCAGGGCTCCCTGGTCGGCTTCGAACTGGTCCGCGTTTCTCTGCCGCTGGTCACGCCCTGGGCCAGCGCGGCGGGCACCTTCTCCCACCGGGACAGCCTCCTGGTGAGAGCAGTGCTGCGTTTCCCGGGCCCGGGGGCCGCCGTCGAAGCCGAGGGTTGGGGGGAGTGCCAGGCCCTGCCCGGGCCGACGTTCAGCGCCGAGTACACAGCCGGCGCCCTGGACATCTCCGAGCGGTACCTGGTGCCGGCGCTATTGCGCGCCGGCACCGCCTGCGTGGCCGGGGTGGCGCCCGCCCTGGCCGCCGTGAAGGGCCACAACATGGCCAAGGCGGCGTTCGAGGCGGCCGTGCTAGACGCCGAGCTGCGGGCCGGCGGCGTCCGTATGGCCGACTTCTTGTGCCGCCAGAGCCGCATCGGTGCCGTGCCCGCGGACAAGGTGGTGGCCGGCGTCGCCGTAGGCCTCACGGCGTCCCTGGGGGCGTTGCTCGACGAGGTCGCCCTCCGGCGGGAAGAGGGCTATCGACGGGTCAAGCTCAAAGTGCGCCCGGGCTGGGACGCCGAGCCCGTCGGTGCCGTCCGGGAGCGCTGGCCCGACCTGGTGTTGTTCGCCGACGCCAATGGTTCCTACGGGCACCTCCCCATGGGCGAGGCGGTGTCGTGCCTGGCCCGTTTGGACCCCTACGAGCTGGCTTGTCTCGAGCAACCTCTGGGCGACGACGACCTGGCCGGGCACGCCGAGCTGGCCCGCCACCTGCGTTCCCCGTTGGGCCTGGACGAAGCCCTTTCATCTTGCGCCGCCGTCGTCAACGCCCTCAGAGCTGGCGCCTGCGCCGTGGTGAACATCAAGGCCGGACGCCTGGGCGGCTACCTGGAGGCGGTACACGCCCACGACGTCTGCGCCGAGCAGAAGGTGCCGGTGTGGTGCGGCGGGATGGTCGAGACCGGGATCGCTCGGGCCGCCAACCTGGCGCTGGCGTCACTGCCCAATTTCTCCTTGCCCGGCGACCTGTCTGCCACGGGCAGGTTCTTCGAGACCGATCTGGCCGGCCCGCTGCCCTTGCGCCGGGACGGGACCATTGCCGTTCCCGTTGGGCCCGGTGGCGGCGTGCCCATTGACCCCGGGGCGATCGAGAGGTTCTCGACCTCGAGGACCTGGTGGGGGCGTTAGGGTGGCGCCCCGATGACCGGCACGCCCCGATGACCGGCACGCCCCGATGACCTTGCCCCTGTGGTCGACCGACGAAGGCGGCGGGGAGAGAGCCCCGGGGGGCGGCGGCGGCCGGGGCGGAGCGAGCGGCCAGCCCCCCCGCCGGGTCACCTTGGTCCGTCTGGCTGGCGAGATCGCCCGTTCGCTGGCCGACATCGGCCGGGTCGCCGTCGAGGGCGAGGTGTACCGTCCGCAGACCTACCGGGCGGGGCGCACGTACTTCACCCTGCGCGACCGGGCGGCTCAGATGCCGGTCACGTTCTCGGCCCGCGTGGCCCGCCGGTGCCGGGCCGTCGATGGCGAACGGGTACTGGTGGTAGGCACCCTGGTCTGGGGCAACGACAGGGGCCAACTCGTGTTGGAGGCAGACGAAGTCGTCCCCATCGGCGAAGGCGCGGTGGCGGCCATGATCGCCGAGACGCGGGCCCGGCTGGCGGTCGAGGGCGTGCTCGACCGGCCCCGGCGTCGGGTGCCGCGCCTGCCCCGGGTGATCGGCGTCCTGTGCGGGTCGGAGGCGGCGGTGCGCAAGGACATCGAGTCGGTGGTGGCGGCGCGCTTCCCCGGCTACCCCCTCTATGTCGAGGAAACGACCGTCAGCGGCCCCGGCGCCGCCCTGAGCATCATCGACGCCCTGGGCCGGTTGTCGGGCCGACCGGAAGTCGACGTAGTGGTCCTGGCTCGAGGCGGTGGGGACGCCACCGCGCTGCTCCCCTGGAGCGACGAAGACCTGTGCCGGGCCGTAGCCGCTTGTGGTGTACCCGTCGTGTCCGCCATAGGCCACGAGTCCGACCGGCCGCTGTGCGATGAGGTGGCGGACCTCAGGTGTGGGACGCCCTCGATCGCCGCCCACGCCGTGGTGCCCGACCGCCACGAGCTGGAGACCGAGATGGCCGCCTTGATCGACGCCGCGGCGCGTCTTGTGGACCGGCGCAACGAGATAGGTGGGGAGCGGCTGGCCCGGGTCGAGGTGAGCGGCGCCCTGGCCGCCGGGCGGCAACGGGCGGCCAGCCGGTTGCAGCATGCCGCCGACCGCTTGGACTGGGCCCACCCGGCGCTGAAGGTGCAATCTTGTCGGCGGCGCCTAGACAGTTGTGACTGGCGCCGGCCGATGGCCGCGCAGCTGGGATCGAGCCGGGGGCGGGCCGAGGCGTTGGGCCGCCACGCCCGCTCCCTGTCCCCTCAACATGTGGTCGAGCGCGGCTTTGCCGTAGTCCGTCGCCTCGACGGGACGGTCGTCCGCAGCCCCGAACAGGTGGGCCCGGGCGAGCTCGTGGAGCTCACCGTGGCCCGGGGCCTCATTTCGGCCCGCGTCGAGGACAGCGGCGACGGAGCCCGGTACTAAACTGCGCCGCCTGAACTTCGACCCCAAGTTGTGCGGCGTTGACGGCCCGCTCGAGGCCCTGACATTCGAGGAGCTGCTGGCCGCCCTGGAGCTCGTCACCGGCCGGCTGGCCACCGGCGACCTGGGCATCGAAGCCGCCGCCGACCTCTACGAGCAGGCCGAGCTCCTGCACGCCGCCGCCTCCGAACGCCTGGCCGCGGTCGAGGCCCGGATCGAACGGCTCCGCTCGCCAGGCCAAGGCTGAACACGGCCGGCGGGTCAAGGGGAGCCGGTGTGGCCCGGAGAAATGGGGCACACGCTCTTAGCGCTCAGTGCCTCTCGCTCACCCAGCTGACGGCGAAACACCGGTCGTTGACCCCGCCCGGTGACCACCGGTGCCACTGGCCGTTCATCGCCCGGCGGGTGGCCTCGGTCCAGCTGATGACGTCGGGCCGCGAGATCCGCCGTACGACCTGGACCACACCGCCGTCGTACACCTTGTAGCCGGCCCAGACGCCCGGGTAGTCCTTGGTGGCGCCCACCTCGCTCACCACGAGGGGGCCGTAGCCGTAACGGCGGTTGCGGTGGCGGTGGCCGCAGGTCACCAAGGCATCGGGCTTGGCCGCCACCAGGTCGTCCAGGAACTGGCGGCTTTCCCCGAACGGGATACCCGGAGGGTAGACGGTCGGGAGGCGGTGGAGCTCGGGCGGATGGTGCAGCACCACGAGGGCCCCGGTCGGCGACCCCGCCGCCAGCTGCGCCACGCGACGGCTCATGGCCGGCGGCAACTGCCCGCGGTGGTAACGGGGGTCCCCCTGGACGGTGTTCACCAGCACCAGCCGCACGCCGGGCAAGTCGCGCGCCCGGGGCACCCAGGGCACGGCCAGGCCCTCCTTTTCCAATATGGCCCGGATGTTGACCCCCAGCTCGTTGTCGTGGTTGCCGAGCAGTGCCTCGACGGGCACCGGGCTGGCGCTCAGGAGCCGGCCCGCGTCGCGCACCTCGGCCGGCACGGTCCGCGTCGTGAGGTCGCCCTTGGCCACGATGAGCTCGGCACCCCAGGCCACGGCTTCATCGATGGCCGCCCGTAGGGCCCGGACGGGATAAGGACCGCCGTCCGCGCTGCCCTTCCTGTCCGGCTGGTCCAGGGCGTCGTGGATGCGCCCCATGACCCCGAAATGCGTCTCGCCGATGTGCACGTCGCTCACGGTGGCGATCCGGCACAAGAGCCGCTCCCCCGGCACGGGCAGCGTCCGCACGCGGCCGGCGAAGAAGCGGGGGATCCCTCGCCCGGTGGCCACGACGTCATAGGTCGTCGCCGGGGACAGGCCGTCCAACACCACCGAGCCGGCACCGGCGGGCCAGGCCGGGTCGAGCCGGCGCGTTCGACGCGACGCGCCGAGGACCAGTTGCACTGGGGGCGAGGGCGTCGGGCGGGCCACGCAGTCGCCCACCTCTATGACCAGGTCCTCGTCCGGGGAGGCTCGCCAGGTGAGCTGAGCCGAGCAGTCGTCCACGGCGAAGACTTGCAGCGGCCACCCTCGGGACGGGAGGCGCCTGCCGGTAACTGCTGGGGTCAAGGCGCCCCGGGGGCGAAAGACTTGAGGGCGGGGAGCAGTACCGGGGCGACGCGTGCCTTAAAGGTCTGGTTGACGTGCAGACGTTCGCGGGACTGGCGTACCTTGAGCTCGCCCCGGGTCACCGGGTGCGAGTCCAGCCACGCCGATGCCCGTCGCACGGCCTCGTCCCCCGCCGCCACCAGGGCAGGCAGTTGCTCGAGCACACGGTGCATGGTGTTGGGCGGCCAGCGGACCAGCATGTCCTCCCAGTGCTGCTCGATGGCTCCCCAAGCCAGGAGGCAACCCTCCCGCCGGGCCAGGGCCCCGGCCAGCACATAGGGTGCGTCCTGGGAACGGACTTCGCCCGAGAAGACCAGGTCCAGTGTGCGCTGCACCAGTGCCGGTGCGGTAAAGCCGGCCAGCGCATGCAGGTACCTAACCTCGTCCTGGGGCGTCGTCGCCTGCTTGTAATGGCGGTAGAGCAGCTCCCACTCCTCTTCGGCCCCGGCCGCCGCTATTACCTGGGCCACCGCCGTGGCCAGGTCGGGCGCCAAAGGCGCTCGCCCGGCGTCGGCGTCGACCAGCAGCTGACGAGCCCCGGAGCGCACCTCGGGGTCGGCCCCGAGCACGCCCAGGAGGGTCACCATCCGGGCTCGCAGGCGCGCCCGGCGAGGGCTCTCCTCTCTGCTCCCGGCGACCGCTCCGGCGTCCCAGCCGACATCCTGGAAGGCGCCTTCGGCCAGGTGCCTGGTCAGGTGCCTCACGAAGGGGAGCTCGTTTTCCCGGGCGACGAGCTCGATGAGGCCGAGGCCGCCCGATATGGCCCACCAAACGTCGGGGTCCCGCTCACCCTCCAGCACCGACCACAGGTCGAAGGAGCTCTCCAGTGGGACCCGTCCGGCCACCGTGGCCGCCCAGGTGTCGGCCACCAGGCTGAGGCGTTCCCGCTCGCCGAGCTGGTCGAGGCGGCGGTAGAGCCGCCGGCGCAGCTCGTCGTCGTAGTGCGTGCGGTAAACGCCCCATGAACCCTCGTTGACCAACACCCAGGCCGGTTCCCCCTCGAGGGCCACCGTGGCCGATGCCTCTTTGAGCAGCAACTGGCCATGCTCGACGGTGCCATCGGCGGTGGCGTAGCGCAAGGTCAGGGGGACCACCCAGCGCTGGTCGTCGTCCCTGGTGCCGTCCAGGAAGAACCGGCTTTGGGAGACCCGCAGCTCGGACGGCCCGGTCAGCTCGACCGAGACCACCGGGTGGCCGGCCTGGTTGACCCAGGTGCCCATCACGGCCTGCACCGGTTGGCCAGAGGCGACTTCCAGCGCCTCCCACAGGTCCTTGGTGTCGGTGTTCGAGTAGCGGTGCTTGTCGAGGTAAAGGTTAAGGCCCCGGCGGAAGGTGTCTTCTCCCAGGTAGCGTTCGATCATGCGCAGGACCGAGCCGCCCTTGTCGTAGGTGATCGTGTCGAACATGTTGTCGGCTTCTTCGGGCCGGCCCACCGGGTACTCGATGGCCCGGCTGGCGTGCAGGCTGTCGGCCACCAGGGCGGCGACGCGGTCCACACCAAAGTTCGTCCAAACCTGCCAGGCCGGCTCGAAAGCGTCGGCGACGAGCAGCTCCATGAAGGTGGCAAAGGCCTCGTTCAGCCATATGCCCTCCCACCAGCGCATGGTGACAAGGTCGCCAAACCACATGTGAGCCGTTTCGTGGGCGATGGTGGAGACCACCCGTTGGCGCTCGACCTGCGAGCTCTCCCGAGCCACAAGCAGCGCCGTCTCGCGGTAGGTGACGAGGCCCAGGTTCTCCATGGCCCCAGCGGCGAAGTCCGGGATGCCGATGTGGTCGAGCTTGTCCGCCGGGTAAGGCATCGAGAAGTAGTTGCTGAGGAAAGAAAGCGCATGGGCGGCGGCGTCCTCGGCCAGGCCCCGCAGGGCGCTGCGGCCGGGCACAGAACCGATCCGCAGGGGCACGCCGTTGACGTCCTGCGCCTCGGTCAGTTCGAAAGGCCCGATGACGACGGCCACTATGTACGTCGACATCGGCATGGTGCGGGCGAAACGGGTGCGCCGTCGGCCGGCCTCGAGGACCTCCGAAGAGACCTCGCGGCTATTGGAAAGGACGGTCAACCCGTCTTCGGCCACGATGGTAACCGCGAAGGTGGCCTTCATGTCCGGTTCGTCCCAGCACGGGAAAGCCCGTCGGGCATCGGTGGACTCGAACTGGGTAGCGGCCAGCCAGGTCTCTTTGCCCCCCTCGGCGCGGAACTTGCTGCGGTAAAAGCCCCGCAGCATGTCGTTGAGCTGGCCCGAGAAGCGCAGGTCCAGCCGCCACGTCCCGGGCTCCAACGGCTCGGGGGCCTCCAGCACCAACTGCTCCTCCTCGGGCCGGTAAGACACCGCCACGGCGGTGCCCCCATCACCGTCCCGGGCCACTCGCGCCTCGCTCACCTCGAGGTCGGCGGCGTTGAGGACGAGCTTGTCGGTGGCCTCCCGCACCTCGATCTCGATGGCGGCCTCGCCGTCGAAACCGGCCCTGGCGAAATCGGGACTGAAGACCAGGTCGTAGTGGCGGGGCAGGACGTTCCTGGGTAGGCGGTAGGGGGGGAGTTGGCTCACGGCGGCCACCCTATTGGGCCGCTAGGCGCTTACACCAGCCACCAGCGCCCCCTATTCTTCCGGCTCTATGGGGGGGAGGTAGTCGAGGTCAAGGTCAGCCAGCCGCACCAGCGTCGACGCCACCCACGTCCCCAGGCCACGAAGCGTTTCCTGGGTCGCCTCGCTCACCTGGCGGGTCGGGCCCAACCGCGACCTCAGGGCGTCGCCGGCGCTGAGACGGGGACCGCTCCAGCCCGGGAAGAGGCTGGCTTCCTTGGCCTCGCTCTCCTCCGGGCTCGGCGTCGGCAACCGGTAACTGCCTTCGTAGGCCACCTCGGCGGCCACCTCCGGTTCGGCGCCTTCTTCGTCGTAGCTCTCCTCGATGATCGGCGCCGAGCGGGCCAGCTTGTCCGTCCCGAACTCCGGGCTTTCCTCGGGCAGTACCGACAGGACGGTCGAAAGCGCGGGCCGGCGGGCCAGGCGCTGGACCCGGAACACGACCTCGATGCCGATCTCGGGAGGGTCGTCCACGGCTTCGCCCACGCTGACGCCCCGCCACGCCGACTGGCTCCACATCTGCCAGTCCATGCTCAGGTCGGCATTGACCCGGGGTGGGTCCCCGTCGCCCGGCAGGCTCATCGACGTTTCCCACACGAGGTCGCCGGTGAACAGGTCGTAAACCAGACGGTCGTCCTGACCGGTGCGCTCGAGCAGGCTTTCGTCAAGGGCGGCGCGCAGCGCCGCCACCGTGTCAAGAAATAGGTGGTCCAACATCAAAGGCTCCCGGCACCCATGATCGACAGTACCTCAGCTTGGCTCGCACCCTTGGTTGGCCACTGGTCGGCCACTGGGCCGCCCACTGGGTTGGCGGACCGGCCCGAGTACCCTTTGGGTGTGGAACGGATCGGACTGGTGGGACTGCCCAACTCAGGCAAGTCCAGCCTCTTCAATGCTTTGACGGGCGGCTCGGCCTCGGTGGCCAGCCACCCCTTCTCGACGACCGAGACCAGCGTCGGTGTCGCTCAGGTCCCCGACGCCCGCCTGGGCGCGCTGGCCGCCATGAGCTCGTCGCGCAAGGTTGTGCACGCCGGCGTCGAGCTCGTCGATATAGCTGGTCTGGTGGCGGGGTCCTCTACCGGCGAGGGCCTCGGGAACCGGTTCCTCGGCGGCATACGCGAGGCGGACGCGCTGTGCCTGGTACTGCGGGCCTTCGAGGACCCCAACGTGGTCGGGGGGAGCGACCCTCTGGACGACCTCGGCGTCCTCGAGCTCGAGCTCGTGCTGGCCGACCTCGCTACGGTCGAGTCCCAGCTCGAACGCCGGCGCAAGGCGGCCCGGGCCGACCGTTCCCTCGAAGCCCAGGTGGCCGCCCTGGAGGCGGCGCACGCCTCCCTGGCCAACGGGGCCCCTCTCTACCGCGCCCATCTCGACCGGGAGCAGCTGGAGCACCTGCGCCCCTTCTTCCTGCTCACCAACAAGCCGGTGCTGGCCGTGGTCAACCTGGGGGAGGACGCGGCCGGTGACGACGGGCTGTTCACCAAGCCGGTGATCGACGAACTAGGGGGGGCGGCCGAGGTGCTGGGGGTGAGCGTGAAGCTGGAGGCGGAGGCGGCCCAGTTGGCCGAGGCGGACAGGGCGGAACTGCTCGAGGGCTTGGGCCTGGGGCAAGGAGCGCTCCCGCGTGTCGCCCACTCGGCCTACCGTTTGCTGGGCCGGCGCACCTTTTTCACCACCGGTGACAAGGAGAGCAGGGCGTGGACCTTCCGGGCCGGGGCCAAGGCACCCGAGTGCGCGGGCGTGATCCATTCGGACCTCCAGCGGGGCTTCATACGGGCCGAAGTCGTGCACTGGGACGAGCTGCTGTCCCTCGGTTCCTGGGCGGCGGCGCGCGACGCCGGCAAACTGCGGGTCGAGGGCAAGGAGTACGAGGTCACCGACGGCGATGTCCTCGAGATCCGCTTCAACGTCTGAGGACCGCTCGAGGCCTGAGCGCCCGTCGGGGCCCGAGGGCGCCGCCCGGCTCGTGGTCGTGGCCACGCCCATCGGCAACTTGGGCGATCTTTCCCCCCGGGCGGCCGAGGCTCTGGCCGCCGCCGGCTACATCTACTGCGAGGACACCCGCCGGACGCTGAAGCTCTTGAGCCACGCCGCCATAAAAGGCCCCCGCCTCGTCTCCCACCACCGCTTCAATGAGGCGGCCAGCACGGCCGTGGCCATCGAGCGCCTGAACGACGGTGCCACCATCGCCCTGGTGACCGACGCCGGCACGCCATTGGTGAGCGACCCCGGGGGCCGGCTGGTGCGGGCGGCGGTGGCGGCCGGCATACCTGTAGAAGCCGTCCCCGGCCCGTCGGCGGCATTGACGGCGCTGGTGGTCTCGGGGTTGGCCACCGACCGCTGGTGCTTCGAGGGCTTCCTGCCCCGTACCGGCCGGGGCCGGGCCGAGCGCCTGGCCGCCATCGCCGGCGAGACCGACCGGGCCGTGGTCGTTTTCGAGTCTCCGTACCGCGTCCAGCGCCTCCTCGACGACCTGGCCGTCACGTGCGGCCCGTGGCGGCCCGTGGCCGTGTGCCGGGAGCTGACCAAGCTCCACGAGGAAGTGTGGAGGGGGCCCGTGGCCCAAGCGGCCGAGCGTGCCCGCAACGTAAAACCTCGGGGCGAATATGTGCTGGTGGTAGGGCCCGCTCCCGGGCCGGGGCCCATCTCGGGCCCGGCCCCGCCCGGCTAACCTGTCCAGGTGGCCCGCTACTACGTCACGACCCCCATCTACTACGTCAACGACGCGCCGCACATAGGTCATGCCTATACGACGATCACCGCTGACGCTGTGGCCCGCTGGCACCGCTTGAAGGGCGACGACGTCATGTTCCTTACTGGGACCGACGAGCACGGCCTCAAAGTCCAGCGCTCGGCCGAGGCCAACGGGCTCACGCCTCAGGAGCAGGCTGACCGTTACAGCGCCCGCTTCCGCCAGGCCTGGCAGCTGCTCGACATCTCCAACGACGGCTACATCCGCACGACCGAACCGCGCCACCACCGGGCCGTCAAGGCCCTCATGCAGGCCGCCTACGACAACGGATGGATAACGCTGGGGACCTACGAGGGCCTTTACTGCGTGGCCTGCGAAGCTTATTACGGCGAAGACGACCTCGTCGACGGGCTGTGCCCGATCCATCGCCGGCCGGTCGAGCTGCTAAAAGAGAGCAACTATTTTTTCCGCTTGTCCGCCTTTGCCGACCGCCTCGTCGAGTGGTACACAGACAACCCCGGGGCGGTAACGCCCGAAGCCAAACGCAACGAGGCGCTCGGTCTGGTCAAGGGCGGCCTCCAGGACATTTCCGTGACCCGGACCTCGCTTGATTGGGGGGTAAGGGTGCCCTGGGACGAGAAGCACGTTTTTTATGTCTGGTACGACGCGCTGATCAATTACGCCACCGCCGTCGGGTACGGCGAGGACATGGAGCGGTTCTCGGAGTGGTGGCCCGTCGTCCACCACTTGATCGGCAAGGACATTCTCCGGTTCCACTGCGTTTATTGGCCGGCACTTTGTATGGCCGCGGACATCGCCCCACCTCATCGGGTATCGGTCCACGGGTTCTTGCTCGTCGGCGGCGAGAAAATGTCCAAGACGGCCTTCAACCAGATCGCGCCGGCCGACCTGGTGCCCATTTTCGGGGTGGACGGGTACCGCTACCACTTCTTGAGGGACCAGCAGTTCGGCCCCGACGGTGACTTTTCCTACGAGGCGATGGTGGCCCGCTACAACGCCGACCTGGCCAACAACCTGGGTAACCTGCTCGCCCGGGTGAGTGCCGTGGTGCAGCAGAAGTGCGGTGGCATAGGTCCCGCTCCCCGGCCTGACAGCCCCCTGGCCCCACTGGCGGCCGAGGTGTACCGCTCGGCCAACGAGGCCTGGGCGCGCCCGGCTCCCAGCGAGGCGCTGGAGGCGGCCTGGCTCCTGGTGCGGGCGGCCAATGCCGCCCTGGAGGCGGCCGAACCGTGGCGGGCCGAGCCCGGCCCGGCCGTGGACGCTGTGCTCGGTGACGCCCTGGAGGTCCTGCGCATCGTGGCCGTGCTGGCCAGCCCGGCTCTCACCCGGGCGTCGGCCGAGATCTGGAGGCGCATCGGCATGGCCGGGTCGCCGCTCGACGCCCGCCTTCCCGACGCCGCCAGGTGGGGCGGCTACCCCGGTGGTGTGGCCGTCGAACGGCGGGAGCCTCTTTTCCCCCGCCTGAAGGCCTAGTACCGGGGTGTGGTGCGACAGCCACTGTCACGTCCCTTACCAGGGGCTGGGCCCCGAGGTGGTGGGCGAAGCCGGTGCGGCCGGGGTCACGCGCCTGGTCACGGTCGGGACCGACGCTGAGCACTCGGAGGCCGGCTTGGCCCTGGCTGCCACCCACGAGGGGGTCTGGGCCACCGTCGGCCTACACCCCCACGATGCCAGCAAGGGCGTGGCCACGCTGGAGCCGCTGCTCCGGGGACAACCCAAGCTGGTGGCGATCGGGGAGTGCGGGCTCGATTACCACTACGATTTTTCTCCCCGTCCCGCCCAGCGTGAGGCCTTCGCCGCCCAGGTGGCCCTGGCCCACGACCACGGCCTCGCCCTCGTGGTGCACACCCGGGAGGCCTGGGAGGACACTTTCTCCATCCTGGCCTCGCAGGGCGCGCCGGAGCGTACCGTCTTCCACTGCTTTACGGGGGGACCGGCCGAGGCCCGCCAGGCCCTGGACATGGGGGCGTGGCTGTCTTTCAGCGGGATCATCACTTTCAAGAACGCCGCCGACATCCGTGCCGCGGCCGCCCTCTGCCCTCTGGACCGTCTTCTGGTGGAGACGGACGCCCCCTTCCTGGCCCCGGTACCGCACCGGGGCAAGCCCAATTCGCCCGCCCTGGTCCCCCTGGTGGGTGCCGCCGTGGCCGCCGCCAAGGGCATCGCCGTGGCCGCGGTGGAGGAGGCGACCTGGGCGGGGGCGGCGTTGGTCTTCGGTCTGCCGTGACGCTGTCCCGGCCCGAAGTGCTGCGCCTTTTGGAGGACAACCGCATCTCGCCCAGCCGGGCCCTCGGGCAGAACTTCGTCGCCGACCCCAACACCGTGCGGCGGATAGCCCGGCTGGCCGGGGTCGGCCCGGGCGACCGCGTGGTCGAGATCGGCGCCGGCCTCGGGTCCCTCACCCTGGCCCTGGCCGAGACGGGCGCCTCCATCGTCGCCGTGGAACGGGACCGATGGCTGGTGCCCGTGCTCGAGGAGGTCCTGGCCGCTAAGGCACCTGGCGCGCTGGTGAGGGTCGTTGAGGCGGACGCCATGACGCTGGACTGGACGGCGCTGCTGGGCGCCGAGGCCGGTTGGGACCTGGTGGCCAACCTGCCCTACAACGTGGCCACCCCGCTGGTCGCCGACCTCCTCGACCAGGTGCCGGCGGTCCAACGCATGCTGGTCATGGTCCAAAGAGAGGTCGGCCAGCGGCTGGTGGCCACGCCGGGCGACCCGGCCCACGGCGCCGTCTCGGTCAAGGTGGCGTACTGGGCGGAGGCGGCGTTGGTCGGGACGGTGCCATCATCGGTCTTCGTGCCCCAGCCCCGGGTGGGTTCGGCCCTGGTCAGCCTGAAGCGGCGTGACGAGCCATTGGTCCCGCCCTCGGTCGTGACCGCGCCCGAGTTGTTCCGGGTGGTGCGGGCCGGCTTTGCCCAGCGTCGCAAAATGTTGAGAAGGGCGCTCGCCGGCCTCGACGTGAGCACCGGGATTTTTGCCACCGCCGGCGTCGACGAGCAGGCGAGAGCCGAACAGTTGTCGGTCGAGGACTGGGGCCGGTTGGCGGCCGCCGTCACCGCCATGGGCGCGGCCGGTTCGGCCCGCCCATTGGGCTCGGCCGCCTCCACGGGCTCGGCTGGTGCTTGACCCCGGCGCCGGCGGTCAAGCGGCGCCAGTCGAGGTGGCGGCGCCGGCCAAGCTGACGCTGTCCCTGCGTGTCACCGGGGCCCGCAGTGACGGTTACCACCTGCTCGACGCCGAAATGGTCACCATCGACCTGGCGGACACGTTGTTCATTTCGCCCGGGGACGGGCTGGACGTGCTGGACGCACCAGCAGGCACCGGGGGCCACGGGACGGTACCCGCCGACGCCTCCAACCTCGTGGCCCGGGCCCTGGTGCTGACGGGGCGCAAGGCCCACGTCCGGCTGGTCAAGCGCATCCCGGCGGGGGCGGGGCTGGGGGGAGGTTCGGCCGACGCCGCCGCCGTGCTGCGTTGGGCCGGCGTGACCGGCCCGGCCGGCCTCGCCATGGCCGCCGGTCTCGGCTCGGACGTCCCCTTTTGCTGGGCGGGCGGGGGGCGGGCGCGAGTGAGGGGGACGGGCCAGCTGCTGGAGGTGCTTCCTTGGGACGAGGTTGCCGCCCGGACCTACACGTTGCTGGTACCGCCCTTCGGCGTCTCGACGGCGGCGGTCTACCGGGCTTGGGACGAGATGGGAGGCCCGGTGTCGGACAACCTCAACGACCTGGAACCGGCCGCTCTCCGAGCCGAGCCGCGACTGGCGAAGTGGCGGGACCGCCTGGGCGACGCCACCGGGCAACGCCCGTTGCTGGCCGGCAGCGGGTCGACGTGGTTCGTGCCCGGTGAGCACCCGGGAGGTGGCCGGTTAGTCGTCCGGACGGCCCGGCCGCAAGACCTAGCCGGGCCTACGACATAGCCAGCCACGACGTTGACCGCCCCATGCGCCGCCCGCTCGGACCGCGAACGGCGCGACCGTAGCTACTTGCCCGCCCGCCTTTGCCACCGAGTGGCCTTCAGCATCTTCTTGTGCTTCTTCTTGCGCATGCGCTTACGGCGCTTCTTTATCAACGATCCCATGGCGGACTGCCAACCTAGCAGGTCGATGGGCCGGTCCTCATTACAGGGGCGGCGGCACCGGGTCGTAGGGGGGCGGCGCCAGGGGCGGGCCCGTCGCCGTGGCCGTCGTGGTGACTGCTCCCGGGACCTTGGGCGGGGGCACACCGAGGCGTGGCCCGGGCGCGGCCGAGACCGGCCAGCGGCGCCGGGAAACGCTAGACAGCCGGCCCATGAGGGCGAGAGCACCGGGGTCGTCCTCCCCCGGCCGGACTTCCAGGGCCCCGCCCGCCACCATTTCGTCGATGACCTCCTGGCCGAGCTCGCTCCGCACGACCGTGAGCGTCCAGTCGGCCAATGCCCCGATCCCGCCCGTGGAAATGTCGGCGTGCTCGGCGGCGAAATCGGGGCAGGACTTGCAACCCTCGCGGGTCCAAGCGTGGCCCTCCTTCAGTGGCACCTCGTGATAAGAACCGTCTTGGCACCAGATCTGGAACACGCCCTTGATGTTGATCTTGGCTATGTCGGCTCTGGCCAGGCCGTACCGGGCCTCGAAAAACTCTTCAAAAATGGAGTCGTCGAAGGTCTTGGAGCACATGAGCCCGATCGACAGCGCCATTCGCCGGCCCACCTTGCCGGCCTTGCGCGCCCTCATGACGACCGGCGCCGAGGCCTGGCACCCCATCCCCACCAGGGCCAAGCGCTCTGCGCCCTCGGCCACGGCCTCGCCGTAGGCCAGGGTGTTGGCGGAGTAGGTGTACCGGCTGCCGGCGGCGGCCAGGATCTCGGACCGGGTGCGGGCTACTCCCGGGACGGCGTGCCAGCCGGCCCCGTCCCCGGCCAGGACCGATACCAGGGCGGCGTCGATGCGGTCGTGCTCGAGGGCCCACAACAGGACCGCCGACACGACGCCCCCGTCCTGGCCGCAGGTGGCCAGTTCAGCGTCGGTGGCGCGGGCCAGGACCACCGACCGGGCGACGCCGGACTGTTCTTCGGGGAGCCGCGGCCGGCCGAAGAGGAACGTGTCCGCCTCGTTTTCCCAGTTGCGGAACCGGGGGCAGGCCCGGGTGCAGCTTGTACATCCCCGCAAGCCGTGGCCGCAGCCCCCCGGCCCCAGCTCCTCCTCCAGATGGAACGGCCGGTAGGTGCCCCCGGCGGTGTCATAGCCGAGGACGTCGTGAGGGCAGGCCACGATGCAGGCGGCGCACCCGGTGCAAAGCCCGGACGTCACAACTTCGCTGTACAGGTCCGCCCATTCCGATTTCCAGCGTTCGGCCGCTCTGGGCTCTGGGGTCACTGTCACGTCGCCAGCGTAACCGCCGTCCGGGGCGGCTTTTGGCGGCCCCCCCGCCCCCGCGGTCGCCAGGGCCCCAAACGGTCCCCGCGACCGCAGGTCCCTAGGTGCAATGCTGTGGGGGTGAACGTAATGGACCGGTTCCGCCTCGATGGTCGTGTCGCCCTCGTGACCGGAGCCAAGAGGGGCCTCGGGCGTGCTTTCGCCCGTGCGCTAGGCGAGGTCGGTGCCCGGGTCGCCATCAGCTCCCGAGACCAGGCCGAGGGTGAGGCTACGGCAGCCGAGCTGCGGGGAGCGGGGCTCGAGGTGGTCGCCGTGACGGGCGACGTCAGGAGCTACCCCGAGGTGGAGGCCATGGTCTCGCAGGTTGAAAGCAAGCTTGGCCCCATCGACGTGCTGGTCAACAATGCCGGCGTCTGCGAGCACAAGCCGGCCCTCGAGGTGACACCGGGCTCGTGGGACGAGGTCATCGCCGTCAACCTGGACGGCCTGTGGTTTTGCTCCCAGGTCGTGGGCCGCTCGATGGTCGAGCGCCGCCGCGGGGTCATCGTCAACATCGGGTCCATCTCTGGGATCATTGTCAACCGGCCCCAGTGGCAACCGGCCTACAACGCCTCCAAAGCCGCTGTCCACCAGTTGAGCCGGTCGTTGGCGGGCGAATGGGCTCCTTTCGGCGTCCGCGTCAACGCCCTTGCCCTCGGCTATGTGCGCACCGACATGTCGCCAGAGCCCGAGGAACCGGAGAGCCGCCAAAGATGGGTAGAAGACGTACCGATGCAACGGATGGCAACCCCGGACGAAGTAGCGCCCGCAGTCGTCTACCTGGCCAGTGAGGCGTCGAGCTTTGCCACGGGGAGCATCTTGGTCCTCGACGGCGGGTACACCGTCTGGTGAAGCCGGGGAGGGCCAAAGCTAGGGCGCCCGGGCTGGCCGTCGAGGGGCCTCCGGGGTGGGCCGTCCCCGCCACGCCTGCCGTCGCGCTCGGCCAGGCGTGGCCCGAGCCGCGGACGGCCGAGCAGCTGGACCCTTCGGAGGCCGTCGTCCTGTCCCTGCCCCCCGAACTTCGCAGCGTGGGCCAGGCGCGGGGCCGCCTGGAGGCGGCGGCGAGGGAGTGGGGGTGCCCCGAGCACCTCGTGGACGACGCCCGGGTGGTGTTGTCCGAGCTTATGAGCAACGGCGTGCTGCACGCCCGAACCGATTTGCAGGTCGTCATGTGCGCCCGGGGCGGGGGTATCCGTCTGGAGGTGCGCGATGCCAGCCGGACCGCCCCGTTGCCGCCCCTAGAGCTGCCCCGGGCCCCGGCCAACTTGATGGACGAGCCACTCCAGCCCTACCTGAGGGACCAAGAGCTCACGCTGCCCACCGCTACCGGGCGCGGGCTGGCCGTGGTGAGCGCCCTGGCCAGTTCCTGGGGATGGTACCCCGAACCGGGAGGCGGCAAGGTCGTCTGGGCCGAGCTGGGGACCGAAGCCGGCGCCGAAGAAGGTTCTTCCGGCCGGTCGTCGGACCGGGTGGTCTACCCCGTGCGCCCGGTGCGGCTGATTGCCGCACCGCTCCGGTTGATCAAGGCTTCCGAAGACCACTTCGACGACCTCGCCCGGGAGCTGCAGATGGCCCACCTGGCGGCGCCGACAGGGAGCGACCGCTCGAGCAGCGGGCTCGCCACCGGCGAGGGCCGTTTGGCCGTCAACGAGCTGTCACCTCTGGCCGAGCACGTAAAGAGCCGCCTGGCCCGCATGCGAGAGCCGCTCCGCCGGGCTTTGTGGCAAGCCGCCCGGCAGGGGGACCGGCTTATCGACCTGAACCTCTTGGCCGACGCCGGCATGCCTGGCGTGTTCGAGGTTTTCGACGTCCTGATGCAGAAATCAGACGAGGCGGCCGAGCGCGGGTTTTTGCTGACCGAGCCGCCGTCGGCCGAGGTGGTGGCCTGGCGTCGGTGGTTGCGCCAGGAGCTCGAGGCTCAGATCGCAGGCAAGCCGCCCCGGGCGTGCCCCTTCCCGGTGGCGCCGTTGCGGGGAGAGGAGGGCGGCCCGGCCCGGGAGCGCCTCGACGCTGCCCGCCGAGATGCCCTGGCCCAACTGGTCGCCGTGCTGGACGAGGTGCGGCCCGCGGACGGGGCGACCGATGCCGGTCCTGCCCTCGCACTCGGCGACGACAGTGCGCTCAGCGAAGCGCTGGCCCGGACCAGGGAGTACGTCGGCGCCCGGCGGGCATTGCTGTCCCTGTTGGGCGACGACAACGAAACGGTCGTCGTGGGCGCCCACGTCGGCTTCGCTGCGGATGTGGTGGCCTACTGGCGGTCCACGTCGCTGTCGGCCGACCTTCCCTCATCAGAGACCATCCGCACTGGGCGCCCGTTGTTCTTCCGCACCATGGCCGAGCTGGACGAGCGCTACCCGATCTTCCTGTCGACGCCGGCCGAGAGCGACCCGGCCGTGGCGTGCGTCCCCCTGGTCTCGGGCGGTACCACCTTGGGGTGCCTGGTGCTCGGCTTCGCCCACGCCCGTGGCTTCAGCCCAGGCGAGGTTTCGTTCCTCGAGCAGCTCGCCAGCGAGTTTTCCCGCTATGTCGTGGACCGGCGCACCTACCTGGCCCGTCGCCTGTCGGTGCAACGGGGCCAAGGGGTGGAGCGCGCCGTCGCCGCCCTGGCCGCGGCGGAGAAGGACGAGATCTGGGACGAGCTGGCCGGCGCCATCGTGGCCAACGTCGCCGATGGCGCCTCGGTGCACGCAATGGGGGAAAATGGCAGGCTCGATTTCGTGCTCGCCCGGCACCGTGACCCCGAGCGGGCGGCGGCGGCGGTCGAGCTCCTCCAGAGGCAGGCTCGTATAGACCCGGGCAGTGACATGCTGAGCGAGTGCGCCCGCACGGGGCGGCCCGTCGTGTTGCAGCGCCTTTCCGAAGAGGCCATTACCGCCGGCGCCCGGGACGACGAGGACCTCGCCCTACTGCGTAAAGTTGGCCTTGGCTCGCTTGCTGTGGTGCCGGTGCGTGCCGGGCCCAGGATGGCCGGCGTGCTCGTCTTTGCCAACAGCGCCGGGCGGTTCATTTCCGACGAGGACCTGGCCGCCGCCCAGTGCCTGGCGGACGAAGCCGGCAAGGCCCTGGCCCGCGGGGACGGCGACATCTGAGGCTCAGGACCTCTGAGGCTCGGGACATATAACGGGAGAGGGACGTCCGGGAAGCCAGGGACGTCCGGGAACGGAGGAGCGCATGAACAGCCCCGACGACGCGGGCGCAGCGGGCGGTGGGCGCGACATCGACGCTCTGGTGGCCGCCCTGACCCTCGAGGAGAAGGCGGCCCTGACGGCTGGTGCCGACGGGTGGCATACCGTGGCCCTCGCCCGCACCGGGATCCCTGCGGTCAAAATGACCGACGGGCCCAACGGCGCCCGAGGCTCCACCGGCACAGACCACCTGAGCTCGACCCCGTCGGTCTGCATCCCGTGCGGCTCGGCCCTGGGAGCGACGTGGGACCCTCAGGTGGTCGGGGCGGCCAGCGCCGCAGTGGCCCGCCAAGCGCGGGAAAAGCAGGCGCGCGTCCTGCTGGCGCCCACCGTCAACCTTCACCGTCACCCCCTTTGGGGCCGCAATTTCGAATGCTTCTCCGAGGACCCGTACTTGAGCGGGAAGTTGGCCGCGGCCTACATCGTGGGCGCCCAAGCTGAGGGTGTCATGGCTACCGTCAAGCACCTCGTCTGCAACGAGACCGAGCACGAGCGGCGCATGTGCTCGTCCGAAGTCGACGAGCGCACGCTGCGCGAGCTTTACCTCCTGCCGTTTGAGATGGCCGTGCGCGAGGGCCACGTCAGGGCCGTGATGACGAGCTACAACCGGCTCAACGGTGCCTACCTGGCCGACGACGCCCACCTGCTCACGACGGTGCTGCGGGGGGAGTGGGGTTTCGACGGGATCGTGATGACGGACTGGTGGGCAGCCGCCTCTACCGAAGAGGCGGCCGAAGCCGGCCTGGACATCGAAATGCCTGGGCCGGCGCGCTCGTTCGGCCCGGCGCTGGCGCGTGCCGTCAGCGAGGGACGGGTCAAGGAGCAGTTCGTGGACGACAAGGCGCACCGGCTCCTAACCGCGTTCGACAGGGTGGGCGCCTTCGAGGACCCCCCCGAAGGGCCCGAGCGGCCGGGGGACCATGCCGAGGACAGGGCGGTGGCCCGCCGGGCCGCTATCGAGGCGATGGTGTTGCTGAGGAACGACGGCGTCCTACCTCTGGATCCGGGCACGGCCAAAGCGGGCGTCGTGCGCAAGGTGGCGTTGATCGGCCCGGGGGCCGAAAAGTTGTCCATCATGGGCGGCGGCAGTGCCCGCGTCCGTGCCCACTACGACGTCTCACTGGTCGAAGCGTTGGGCCGCCGCCTGGGCCCCGAGGTGGAGGTGGCGTTCGCACCCGGGTGCCAACTGGCTCGGGCTAAGGGCATGGACTGTGCCGGGCCCGGGGCATCGATCGGGGAGGCCGCCGAGCTGGCCCGCCAGTGCGATGTGGCCATCGTCGTCGTGGGCACCAACGACTACTGGGAGAGCGAAGGCTACGACCGCACCAGCATGGACCTGCCCGGGGAGCAGGAGGAACTGGTCGAGCGGGTGCTCGGGGCCAATCCCAGGACGGTGGTGGTGCTCAACACGGGCTCGCCTGTCACCATCCCCTTCGCCGGTCGGGCGGCCGCCCTCGTGCAGTGCTGGTTCGGGGGCCAGGAGCTGGCCAACGCCCTGGTGGACGTGTTGGTCGGGGATGCCGAGCCCGGCGGTCGCCTCCCGGTGACCCTGCCCCAACGCATCCAGCACACGCCGGCGTTCGGCCGGTTCCCGGGCGAAGCGAGCCAAGTGTTCTACGGCGAGGGCATCCTGGTCGGTTACCGCTGGTACGAGGCACGCCAATTGCCGGTCAGCTTCCCCTTCGGGCATGGCCTGTCCTACACGACAATGCGGCTCGGGCCCGTTCGCGCCCGCCAGCGCCAGCTTCACCACGGCGGGACGGTCACGATCGAGGTGGACGTGGAGAACATCGGCGCCCGCCCTGGCGCCGAGGTGGTCCAGTTGTACGTCGCCCCCCCAGGGGGTGGTGAGCTGGCTCCTGGGGGGCGCCTGCACCCCATCAAGGAGTTGAAGGGGTTCACCAAAGTGCGCCTGGCCCCGGGCGAGTCGACCACCGTGGAGCTGACCCTTACCGAGCGTAGTTTTGCGTACTGGGACGTGGCGGACACGGCCTGGCCCGAGCTCTTGGAGCGTAACGAGGGCAGGGACCGCGACCGGTCGGTTACCTCGCTGCACCGCCCCCGGGCCGGTTGGTACGTCGATGGGGGTACTTACGAGATCCTCGTCGGCCGTAGCTCGGCCGATATCTCCGGGCGGGCCGAGATCGAGGTCGAAGGCAGCGCCGAGCCGCTGGCGCCGACTTCGCCCGTGGGCTGAGCCAAACCCACCGACGACAAGCGCTTTAAGGCGCCCGGTCTGCGTCGCGGTCCGCGTCGCGGCCCGGCCGAAGAAGTACGATGTCCCGCTATCGGGGAACGCACGGGCCGGCTGAGCACCACCGGAGGTGTTTTACAGGCAACAGGCGGCGTTGCTGCCGCTGTTGTTGCCCTTCTGAGCGCCGGCTTGGTCGTCATGGGTGCCGGACCGGCCTCTGTTGGGGCGCCAAGAAGGTCCGGTCCTCAAGAGCTCTCGATGGCATTGGCCCGGGGCCCGGTGCTCGCTCCCGGGCTCGGTGCGCTGCTTTCTTCTTCCCGTCGTCTTGGCCCGCTCGGGCCCGCCACCGTCCTCCATTTGTCCCTGGGCCTGGACGGGCGCCACACCGAGGCCCTGGACGGGCTGCTCGACCAGGGCCAGACCGTGCCTACGGCCGAGTACGACAACCGCTTTGGCCCGGACCCGGGCCTGGTGGCGGCGACCGAGAAATGGTTGCGGGCCGGGGGCCTGGAGGCGTCCTGGTCGCCGGGGGACGCCGTCTTAGAGGTGCAGGGCCCGGCGGCGGCCGTCGAAAAAGCGTTCTCCGTCTCGCTCGGCCGCTACCGGACCGCCGGCGGGGGAGGGCAGCAGTTGACCTTCTACGCCCCGGGCGGCCGGCCGACCTTGCCCACCGGGGCCGGCAAGGTCGTGACGTCGGTCCTCGGTCTCGACGACTACCCCGCGCTGGCGACGCCTCGCCCCGGGCTGGCGGGGCCCCGGTCGGCGGGCGGGACGAACTGCCCCGGCGCCGCCGACCCCCAGGCCGTCGGCGGCTTCACCCCCGACGAGGTGTCCGGGTTTTACAACTTCGGCCCCCTCTACAAGGGAGGGCTGACCGGCGCCGGCCAGACCGTGGTGTTCATGGAGGTGGACGGGTTCTTACCCTCGGACATCCAGGCCTACTCCAGTGCGTTCGGCCTGCCCTCCCCCGATATAACCGGGCCCATTTTCAGCCGGGCATGGGACACGCCGACGGCGATCAGTTTCGGCACCTTCGGTTGCCTCTCCGAGACGGACCTGGACCTCGAGGTCGTTCACGGCATGGCCCCGGACGCTCACCTCGTCGTGTACCAGGCCGAGGCGGACCAGCAGGGCCCGCCCCTCACCTATGTGGCCGACGCCTTGCAAGCGGCCATAAACAACTACCCGCGCTCGGTTTTCAACCTCAGCCTCCTGTGGTGCGAAGATGCCGCCTCAGCTGAACAGTTCGACGGATTGTTCACCCAACTGGTGTCGGGCGGGGGCACGGCGTTCGTATCGTCGGGTGACAACGGTGCTTACGCGCGCGGCTGCCCCGGGCACAACCTGACCACCCAGGAGCCGGCGGACGCCCCTCATGCCGTCGGCGTCGGCGCCACCACGGCGCTGATCGGCGCCGGCTCGACCTACGGCAGCGAAGCGTCTTGGGGCGAGCCCTTCGAGCAGTGGGGCACCGGTGGCGGGCTCAGCGCCGTGTTCACGCGCCCGAGCTGGCAAAGCGGCCCCGGCGTGCTTGACCGGTACTCCAACGGTATGCGTCAGATCCCCGACGTGTCCGCCCTCGGTGACATCGACACGGGGTGGGACATCGCCATTGACGGCAAATGGCAAATGGTAGGTGGCACATCTGCGGCCGCGCCCTTGTGGGCGGCCCTGACCGCCCTCACCGACGAGGCCCTGGCCCAACGCCACCTGGGGGAAGTGGGCTTTGCCAACCCGGCGTTCTATGATTTCGGTTCCCACCCGAGCCATTTCCCGGGCCGGGCTTTTCACCCGGTTACGGCCGGTACCAACCTTTATTACCCGGCCACCTCCACCGGTTGGAACTACGGCACAGGCTGGGGCACACCCAACGCCTCGGCCGTAGTGGACGACTTCATCGCCTACGAGAGAGGGGCCCGGTGAGGATAGGGAGCCCCGGGGCCACAGGTTTGAGTTCTCGACCAGTGCCAGTTATGGTTGGGGACCCAGAACGCCAGCCGCCGGGTGCCGGGAAAGGAGCTTGGGTCAAATGAAGGCTCGGGGCTCTGGCTGGGCTCGGCGGAGCGGGTTCCCGATCGCCACGGGCGCCTTCTTGGTGGCGGCTTCGGTCTCCGGCGTCGGCTTGTGGGCTGAGTACTCGAGATCCGGTCCACGGCCGGCGTCCGGCGCCGCCGTCAGAGCGGGCGCCGCCACCAGCGCTCCAGGCAGCGCCCCCGTCCTGGCCCCTCAGCTCCAGAGCGTGCTTAATGAGGCCCAGCGCCTGGGGCCGCTGGCCGGTGCGACAGTCGTGGACCTGGCGATCGGGCTCAAGCTGCGCGACCCGGCGGGTCTTGACCAACTGCTCGACCAGGGCAAAACCGTACCGGCGGGGGAGTACGACCGCCGGTTCGGGCCCGCCCCGGGCCTGGTGCGCTCGACCGAGGGCTGGCTTCGCGCTCAGGGCCTGAGCGCCACCTGGGCGCCCGGGGACTCGGTGCTGCAAGCCCAAGGCCCGGCGGCCGCGGCCGAGCGGGCCTTCTCCGTTTCGCTCAGTCGTTACCGCATAAATAGCCTCGGTCATGCCGGGTGGACAAAGTTCTTCGCACCAGACAGGCAACCAACCGTGCCCGTCGCGCTCAGCGCCGTCGTCGGGTCCGTGCTCGGCCTCGACGACTACGCGGACGGGACCGACCCCCGGCTGAGCACCGCCGCCAATTGCCAAGGCCCTTCCGGGCCCGCCGGGGTGGGAGGCTTTACTCCTGCAGAAGTGACGGGTTTTTATAACTTTGGCCCCCTGTACAAGGCGGGCCTGACCGGGGCCGGCCAGACCGTGGTGTTCATGGAGACCGACGGTTTTCAAACGTCCGACTTGCAAGGCTTCGCCCAAGGCTTCGGTTTGCCGCCGTTTGCCGTCACCGGTCCCATCGTCAACCAAGCGTGGGGTACCACGGCGCCCGACCCCGTCCAGGGCTGCGAGTCGGAGACCGAGCTGGACCTCGAGATCGTCCACGCCATGGCGCCGGGCGCCCAACAGGTGGTCTATGAAGCCGGGGCGCCGACAACGGGCTATCTCCTCAACTACGTAGCTCTCTCCTTGCAAAGCGCGGTCAAGGCTTACCCGCACGCCCTGTTCAACCTCAGTTTGGGATGGTGCGAGGACGCCGCTTCGGCCCAGCAGTTCGATGGCTTGTTCACGCAATTAGTGGCCGGCGGCGGCACGGCGTTCGTATCGTCGGGGGACAACGGTGCCTACGCCCGCGGCTGTACCGGGCACGCTCTGACCACCCAGGAGCCGGCGGACAGCCCTCACGCCACCGCCGTGGGCGGGACGACGGCGCACATCGGCATGGGTTCGACCTACGGCCAGGAGGCGTCGTGGGGCGAGCCGTTCGAGCAATGGGGTGCCGGCGGCGGCTTGAGCGCCGTGTTCAAACGGCCGACCTGGCAGGTCGGCCCAGGGGTCTCCAACCAGTACTCCAACGGGATGCGGGAGATACCCGACGTCGCCGCCATCGCCGACGGCAACACCGGCTGGGACGTCTTTGAGGGCGGCGCGTGGTCACTGGTCGGCGGGACGTCCGCCGCCGCCCCGCTGTGGGCGGCGCTGGGAGCGCTTACCGATGAGGCGTTGGCCCAGCGCCATCTCAGCGAGATCGGCTTCGCCAACCCTGCTCTCTACGATTTCGGTGCTAATCCCGGCCGTTTCCCAGGGCGGGCGTTCCACCCCGTTACCGAGGGCACGAACCTCTACTATCCCGCTACGTCGACGGGTTGGAACTACGGCACGGGCTGGGGCACGCCCAACGCCGCCGCCGTGGCCGATGATTTCCTCGCCTACGAAAGGGGCACGCGTTGAGCCTTGGTGACCCCACCGTCGCGCCGGCGGCGCCGCGCTTCTGCCGTCATTGCGGCGCCCCCCTCAGGCCAAACGCGCGTTTTTGCCATCATTGCGGGGCGTCGTTGGCGGTAGCGCCGGCCGCGCCGCCCGTCGCTCCGTACGCTACCGCTCCCGTCGCCGCCCCGTTCCCCGCCCCCGGGCCCGTTTTCCCGCCTGGCCAGGGCGTCGGCCCCACCCCCATGTACGTCCCCGCCGCTCCCACCGGGGCGCCCCAGTGGCCCCAGGCCGGCCTGCTCACTGGGCAGGTGGCGCAGGGAAGGGCGCGAAAAAGCTGGTTCTCCCGCCTCCCCGTGCTCGGCAAGCTGGCCATAGTATTCGGGGCCCTGGTGCTAATCGGCGGGGGCATCCAGGCCGCTTTGCCCTCGCCGCCGGGGTGCACGTTTTCGTGCGTGGCCATAAGCGGCCCGCTGCAGCCTGCCGGCAAAAGCTTCAGTAGCCAGCTCTTTTCCTTCCAGTACCCGAGCGGGTTGACGCTGGTGACCCCGAGCAAGTTGGGGTCGGTCGTGACTCTCAGCGATTCCGGCGCGCCCGCCTTCATCTGGGCCGGCCAGGGCCAGGAGCAGCCGGCTGGGCTCATACCCGAGTTCGAACAGAAAGTCGCGGCGGGCATCCCGGTCGAACAGGTCCAGGACCTCGGGCAGATCTTCGGCGCCGAAATTGGCTTCACCCCGGGGAGCGGCGAGTTTTACTCGGGCCAGATCCAGCAGCAGAACGGGGAGGACCTCCCCGTCGGGATCGGCGTGATCGCCGCGCAGTCCGGTGACACGTGGGCGGTGATAGCCGTCCTGACCGTGTGCTTCGACGTGCAGAACAGCCAGCAGGAGGCGTGCAACGAGCAGGACTTCGACAGCCAGCAAGAGGGACTGGACGGCGGTAGCGATTACGACGACGTGCTGGCCCGCTGGCATTGGGCGAGCTGACGACCACAGGCGCTGAACACGATGCAAGGAGAAGAGCTACATGACCCAATGTGAGCATTGCGGGAGAGACACTCCCGACGAACCTTTCTGCACCTGGTGCGGGGCTCAGCGCGTTGGCGATGGGGCTGACGCCCGCACCCGCCACAAGGACTACGCCGCTCACACGGGCGAGCACGTCAGCCAGCCCAGCGTGGTCACCACCCTTTTCCCCCACCTGCCCCGCCACCGGGTGCACGAGTTCCGTTGGGGGCTCATAGGGGGCCTGGCTGTCGTCGTGGCCCTGGTCGGCGGGGGCTTGATCGTCGCCGCCCTGCTGGCCTCCGCCGTCTTGGTGCCCACCCTCTATCTCGTCTTCTTGTACGAGGCCCAGGTCTACCGGGACGAGCCGGCCAAGGTCCTCGGCCTGACCATGGCCGCGGGCGTGGTGCTCGGGGTCGTGGTGACCATCATCGCCGACGCCATATTGAACGAGTCGTCACCGCTCAAATTGTCGCCGGGGGCCGGGTTTATCGTCGGGTCGTGCGTTATCCTTCCCATAATCCAAGAGGTATTAAAGCCTCTGCCCGTGCTTGCCCTGAGGGGCCAGGGCAAGTTCTCTGAGACCATAGACGGCTTGACGTTCGGGGTGGCCGTCGGCCTTGGTTTTGCCGCCGCCGAGACCATCGTGCAGTTCTCGAAGGTGATAGCCACCGAGCCGGTGCATACCACCTCGGCCAACTGGCTCTTCCCGGTGCTCGGGGTCTGCATCCTGACACCGTTGCTCCAGGGGACCTGCACCGGGGTGATAGTGGCGGTGCTGTGGAAGCCGAGCCGTTTGGGCAACCCCCTTTACATGATCGGCTTACCGGTCGCCATCGTCGGGCATGTGCTGTACTCGGCCATCGCCCAAATTCTCCAGGACAACAACGTCAACGCCGCCATCATCCTGTTCTTCCAGGCCGCCGTGGTCGGTGGGTTGCTCGTTTACATTCGTCACCTGGTCCACTTCGCCCTGCTCGAGGAGGCCAAAGACTTTGGTTTCCAGGTAGTCATTTGTCCCCATTGCCGCCGAACGGTGGGCGCCGCCGGGTTCTGCCCCGAGTGTGGAGGGGCGGTCTCGGCCGGGCCTCGCAACGCGGCGGCAGTGCCGGCCGCCAGCGTCGCCCCAGAAGCGCCGCCCGCCGGTACCCCTTCGGGTGGTGCCATCGGCGGGGCTGCTCCGGGAGGCGCCAATGCCTAGCGCCTGCCCTCGTTGCGGGCTGCCGGTCCCAGACGGTTCCCAGTTCTGCGAGAACTGCGGAGCGGCCCAGCCCGCTCCGGGCCCGGCGTCGTCCGCCCCGCCCGGCGAACCGGTCCCGGCGCCCCCCGGGGCTCAGGTACCGCCCCCGGCGCCCGGCTACCCGCCCGTCCCGCCGCCGGGGGGCTACCCGCCCGTCCCGCCGACGGCCGGCTACCCGCCTGCTCCGGCCCCGGGGGGTTACCCCCCCGGAGCGCCCCCCGGGGCCGGTTACCCGCCCCTCGCACAAGTTCCCCCCACGGCGCAGGGGGCGTACTACCCCGCCGCGGGGGCCTCAGGCGGCCCTGCCGGGGGGGCGCCGGGGGGGCCACCGGGTGGGGGTGCCTATTACCCCCCGACTGGTCCCTCGGGCGGCCCGCGACGACGGCTCAATGCCGTCGGGATCGGTGCCGCCGTGGGCGGCGTGCTGGTGCTCGCCGTCGTAGCCGGCCTGGTGGTGCCCAACTTGATCTCCCATCACCCCAGTCCCACCACCGTGCCCAACGCCGCCCCGGGAGGCAACGTCACCACCACGACGGCCTCTCCCAGCCCAGGCAGCACTACCACCCCTGCGACTACGACACCGCCGCCAACGACGTCGCCGCCGGCCACAACCCCACCGACGACCTCGCCGCCGGCCACGGCCACGCCCACTACCTCGCCCCCAGCCACTACCCCAGTGACGACCTCGCCGCCGGCCACGGCCACGCCCACCACGTCGCCCCCGGCCACGACCTCACCGCCTCCGGCCACGACCTCACCGCCTCCGGCCACGACCTCGCCGCCGGTCAGCACGACGACCGCGCCGGGCGGCTCGACGGGCTCGACGGCGCACAACTCGGTTGCTTCGGTGCCGCTTATCTCGGGCTGGAGCGTCGGCAGTAGTACGAGCGCGGACGACCTGTTCCTGACCGGTCCCAACGGCCTGGCCGCCGAGTTCTTGAACGTCCAAGTGGCGTCTTCGGTCACCGTGAGCCAAATCCTGCAGGAGCAGCTGGCCGGGGCGGAGAAGCAGTACACAAATGCCGAGGTGTGTTCTCAGCCCCAGACCGGTGTCGTCCCCGGAGTACCGCGCGTCGCCGGCGAGGGTGAGGTGGTGTGCTTCACCGTCACGCCCCAAAACGGTTCGGCTGTCCCTTATGCCGAGGCGATATTCGACGGCCTGGTACCCGGTAGCAGTGGGCAGCTGGCCGTGATCGAGTTCGGTTACTTCCCCCAGAGCACGACCTCCACCCAGATAAAGCAAGACTTGCTGCCCGTGCTGGACAGCGTTCACTGGCTGCAGGTCAGCAGCAGCTAGCACGGCCGCGGCGGGGAGCGCCGAGCTCGACCAGGCCGTAGCCTGGGGGTCATGATCGACCCTCTTGAGGAGCTCGTGCCCCGGGCGGAGCGCGCCCGGGCCGAGCTCAACCAGCTCCTGGAACAACTTGGCGCCGAGCGCGAGGCAGTGAAGGCGGCCACGACCGAGGCTCACGAGGCGGTCCAGGGGCTACGTACCGCTATCCGCGAGGCGAAGGAAGAGATGCGACAGACTTCCAAGGCGGAGGCACGTAAGCACCTCGCCCGCCAGATGAGAGCGGCCGCCGACATCCTGGCGCGGGACCCTTGATGCCTAGCCGGATCCGTGCTGGCGTCCTTCCGGGGCGCCGGCCGTCGTCTTTCGCGCACGACTACGGTCCTTGTGCTCTATTTCCTGGCGATTATGGACGCCGATGCTTCCGCTTAACGTGACCGGGAGTTGGGATGTCGACTGATGGCCTCATTGCCAGACGAGATGGAAGCTATCTACGGCTGGTGTGGCCTGTGCCACACTTTCTCCCAGTTCCCCCACGATTGCCCCGACTGCGGCTTCTCCGCGGAGGAGGGCGACTTTGGTTTCAACGACCCCCCTCCGATAGCGACCGTTAATTGAGGTATTCCCGCCGCCAGCTATCGGAGGACGACCTCTGCCGCCGGCATCACTGCGATGGAGCAGCCCGGTAGCCGCAACGAGGCGAAGCGGTCGTTGACCATGTCGCGGATTCGGGCCCCGGACAGCACGCCGTCGCCCCGGGCGGTGTGGGCATCGCTCACCAGGGTTACGTCGTACCCGCGTACGACCGCCGAGAGCGCGGTCATCTGGACGCAGTAGTCCGAGTGGGCGCCGGTGACGACCAGTCGGCGAATGCCGCCCTTCGCCAGCCGGTCGGACAGGGTGGTCTCGGCGAAGCTATCGCGGTAGCTCTTGGGGACCACCGGTTCGTCGGCCAGTCGGTCCAGGGCGACCGACAACTGCCAGCCCGGGCTGCCCTTTGTCATCTCAAGGTCGTCCGGGTCCTCGTGTTGGACGAAGATGACCGGAGTGCCTTCGTTTCGGGCCCGCCGTACCAACCCGTTGGTCCGATCGACCACGCCCGGAGCATCAGCGCAGCCCACCAGCACCGACTCCTGCAGATCGATCACCAAGACGGCGCTGGGCACAGGTGCCACCGCACCAGTATGCACCCGATCTGCACCTCCGGGACCGCCGCGCCCGTACCGAGCGCGTTGCCCGAAGGCGCAATACCATGTCCGTTTTCCGCCAGCAAGCAAAGCAGCAGCGGTGGCAATTTCCAGTCATGACCTCTGCCATTAGCAAATTTGAGATCGCCGCCATGCCTGATGACGTGCTCCGCCGGGCCCGCTACGACGGCGACGCCTCCGCTGTCGCCGTCGTCGCCGTTACGGCAAAAGGCGGCGAGCCGCTGAGATGCTGCCTCCGGGACGCCACTCCCGACGAGGCCCTGCTCCTGTTCGGCTACGAACCGGTCCTCCCCCCGAGCCCCTACCGAGAAGCGGGGGCCATCTTCGCCCACGCGGCACCGTGTGGGGGCCCGGTCACGCCCGGCTGCCACCCGCCCCAGTGGCGTGGTCGCCCCCAGGTCCTGCGGGCATACGACCAGCGGGGTTGGATCTGCGACGCCAGAGTGCACGACGGGTCTGACCCCGAAACCGTTATCGCGGAGATGTTGGAGAACGATGTCGTGGCCCAGATCCACAGTCGCAACATCGCTTACGGCTGTTACATGTTCCTTGTACGACGGGTTCAGTGACGAAGCACATGACTGCAGCACGGCACCCCCCCGAGCTTGCGTTCAGCGGCGGCTGTCCGGTCCCCCGGGCCCTCCGTCCCAGGCGATGAACTGGTCGAGGACGACCGTGCACAGCTGGTGCTCGCTTTGGGGGACGATGCAGTCGCGGTCCAGGTGAGCGGCCCCGACTCGGGGTTGGGGTAGCAAGTGAGCACCCCGTTGTCGGGGTAGATGCCCTTCGCCCCTGGCGTGCGGGGGGATGTCGAAGGCGACGATGTTGGGGGTCAGCTTGACCACGGTCTCGCCCGGGGGGCGCGTCGGACATTTGGTGCCGGGGATGACCGGGGTAAATGCAGCGGCCGCTGATCTGAACATCCCGTACCGATGTGGGGCGGACGGCGCAAGCGGCGCTGGGCCTTTGACATATCCGGGCCCATTGTGCCGCTTGTGCCGAGAGGTAGCATCCACGGTAGTGCGGGTCGTGGCCCAGCTGCTGCTGTTCGTGGCCCTCGCTTGCGTCGCCGCCTTCGTCATCGCGCTCGGCCACCCTGGTGGCAGCCTCCGCTTGACTGGGTTGGGAGGGACGGTCCTTTCGTCCGACACGGTGCGATGGGCTGCCCCCGTCACGTTCATCGTCTCTCTGTACGTGCGCCGGAGGCTGCGAAGATCCGTCCACCGGCGCTAACTACGACAGCGAGGGCTGGAGGCGTTCTGGCGCGTAGGACGGCGGCCGGTGCCCACGCCGGCGAGGAGCAGGCGGGCGGACCTGGTGAGATGGTGGCCATGGTGGGGCGGGCCCGTAGGCCGAGTACCGGCGACGAAGACGGAGGGGCCATGGACGACGTGGACATCGACGAACAGGCCTCTAGGTGGCCCGACACTTTCGAGCCGGAACGGTGGGGCTCCGAGCGGCGTCGGCGGAGGCGAGTGGTCGTGGCGGGCTGTACCGGCTTGGCATTGCTAGTGCTCGTCGCCGCCCCCGCCATTTACTTCCACATCGAGGGCGCCGCGCCCAAGCTCCTGAGTTTGCCCGTCGGCCGAGGCGGGGCCGTGGGGCCGGTCAACGGAACCTGGGCCGTGGCTCCGCCGTCAGAGGTCCAGTACCGCGTGGCAGAGATCCTTTTCGGCCAGCACCACACGGCCGTGGGGACGACGGACAACGTGCGGGGGACGGTCACCATCAAGGGCGCCACCGTTACCTCAGCCCAGTTCATTGTGGACATGGCGTCGGTCCGCAGCGGTGCCGCCGGTCGCGACGTGCAGTTCAGAGACTTGATCATGGACACCGTGGCCCATCCCGACGGCTACTTCACCCTGACCCGGGCCATCGACCTGGGCCGGGTCCCAGCTGAGCGCCAAATCGTGGACGCCGATGCCGTGGGCCAGCTCACCCTGCGGGGCCAGAGCCGGACGGTGAGCTTCCCGCTGCGCTTGGAACGCCACGGCAACGGCGTCGACGCCAGCGGCGCCCTCACTATTCGCTTCGCCCTGTGGGGGATCCCAAACCCGAGCTTTGTCGTCGCCCGGGTCGGCAATTTCGGCACCATCGACGTCCTGCTCCACCTGGTGCGCACAAGCGGCTGAGACGGCGGAGCGGGGGCACTTGGTAATGTGCCGGACGTGCAGGTACGCCCCGTAGGACCGGACGAGTACGAGCTCGCCGGCCGGATCGTCGTTCGCGCCTACGAGTCTCTTCCCGGCAACCACATGACTGGAGGGTATGCCGAGGTGCTGGCCGACGTGGGCCGCCGGGCGGGTGAGACCGAGGTGCTGGTGGCCGTCGGCCCGGAGCTCCTCGGCTGCGTGACGTTCGTTCCCGACAGCTCCTCGCCGTGGGCAGAGCTCCTGGGGCCCGGCGAGGCTGGCGTGCGCATGCTGGCTGTTGACCCCTCCGCCCAGGGCCGCGGGGTGGGCCGGGCCCTCCTCAGCGCCTGCATCGAGCGGGCGCGTCAACTGGGCCGAGCAGCCCTGTTCCTCCACTCGACGCCGTGGATGGAGGTCGCCCATCATCTCTATGAGTCGGCGGGCTTTGTCCGGCTGCCCGAGCGCGACTGGTTCCCCGTACCCGAGGTGCCTCTGTTGGCTTTCCGTCTCGCTCTTGCTCCGGGTACGCTCGGTCCTGCTCGGGCAGCCCACACAAAAGTGACCCCGCTTGGTTGAGCAGCAGTAGGTCCGTGTTCGGGCCGGCACGGCCTCACGGTCGGGTCGTCAGTACCAGGACGGAACGGAGGTCACGCCATTATTCTTGCGTGGGCAAGCAAATAGCCGTACACTCCGTACCGAACGGGAGGGACGTGCCCGCCCCGCAGGAGAGGAGCCGCGAACGTGACTAGTGAACCGATGCGTGACCCGGTAATTGATCCCTTGCTCACGCCCCAGAACTCTGCACTTCTCGTCATCGACTACCAGCCCAGCCAGATCCAGGCAGTCACATCGATCGACCACGATCTGCTGGTACGGAACATCGTGTCGGTGGCGCGTCTCGCCAAGGCCTACAGGCTTCCCATCGTGCTCTCGACGGTGAACGTCGCCGCTAACGGGCAACCGCCGACGATCCCCGAGCTCAGAGAGGCCCTCTCGGGCTCGGTCGAGATAGACCGCACCCAGATCAACTCCTGGGAGGACGTCGATTTCCGCCAGGCAGTCGAGGCGACGGGCCGCAAGAAGCTGGTCATTACCGCACTGTGGACGGAGGTGTGCTTGGCTTTCCCGGCACTGGACGCGCTCCGCGAGGGCTACGAGGTGTTCCCGGTCGTCGATGCAGTGGGCGGGACCTCCCCGGAAGCGCACCGGGTGGGGATAGAGCGCATCGTCCAGGCGGGCGCACAACCCATCGGCTGGGTATCTCTAGCCTGCGAATTGCAACGCGACTGGGCTCGGACAGATACCGTTGCCGAAGTGGTGGACATCGTGCTCACTTCTCGGCTCCGCCAAGGGCTCTGAACTGTTGCCGCTATCGGTCCTGCGTCCTCCCCGGCCTCGCTGCCTGGGCTCTCCCGGCTGGGAACTGGAGGCCCTAGCTCCGTACTCCCGGTTCGCCAGGTGCGTCCTCGAGGTGGAAGGCCACTACGGCCAAACCTTTGGCGATTGCCTCAACGGCCCCGGCGTCGATGCAGTCGAGGAAGCGGGACCGAACGCTAGCGAGGTGGACCGGCCATGCCGACTTCAGTTTGGCCATGCCGCGAGGAGTGAGCCTCGCTACGTTGCCCCGCGCGTCGGAGGAACTTGCTGTCTTCGTCACAAAGGCACGCGACTGGAGGTCGTCCACCAGGCGGGTCATCCGGCTCGCCGACAAGCCGGTGGCGTTGGCCAGGTCGGCCATGCGCAGCTCGCGATTGGGAGCTTCGGAAAGGGTCATGATGGTCGTGTACTCGCTCGCCGTCAGGCCCGCGCCCCTGATCAGGTCGTCATCCAGATGTCGCGGGAGGACTTTGAGAATTCGCATCACTGCGCGCCAGAGCGCTTCCTCCGTCGGAGAGAAGGGCTGGACGTTAGCCATGTCTTCCAGGATAACTTGCTTCGCCAAGCAATTCCCGGAGGCTTGACGCCATCCGCCGAGACCGCCCGGCTCGCATATGGCGCCTGATCGGGCCGCCCAGCACTCGGCCGGCCCGCCGTCTCAGAGCTCGGTCGAGCCCCAGCGTGGGGCGCCACTCGACCGAGTCGCTCGTACCTCCGCCAAGCCGACCCAGTGCTGGCGGTCGAGGTGCCGCCAGACAGTCTCCGCCAGGCTGGTCTGTCGTGGCGAAAGGTCGCCACCCTTCGCGAGCTGGCCGAGCGCTTTGCGGACGGTCGATTGGACCCCCACACCTTGAGCAAGCTGCCGGACGACGAAGTCATCGCCGCGCTGACGACGGTCCCCGGGATCGGCCCATGGACACCTCGAGGTGCGCTGGTCCTTGCGCTCCGACGAGAAGACGTGGTCCTCCCGGGTGACCTGGCACTGCGTAAGGCTGTCCAGCGTGCCTACAAGCTCGACCACCTCCCGGGCCAGGCCGAGATGCTGGCCATCGCTGAGAAGTGGCGGCCGTACCGCAGTGTTGCCACGAGCTACTTGTTCTCGGCCGCTTTCGACAGGCCTGGCTCGTAACCGGCCACGGCCAGCGCGCCAGAGCGTCATGGCGGTCTAGAGCGCCGGGCACTGGGAGCGGCGGTCCCGATCTCAGCTAGTGGAGGTGCCGTTCCCAGTCGTGAGGCACCTTCCCGGCCGGGCCGGGAGTCGGCTGGCTGAGCGGGTGGTGCTGGGGCGGGGCGAGCGGCGGGCCCTCGCCCATCTGCTCGGACCGGTAGTCGTAGTACCAGTCCTCGCCGGGTTCGAAGCTCCTGATGAGCCAATGCCCCGTCCCCCGGGCGTGAGCACTCGCATGTTGTCCGGGCGAGGAGTCGCAACAACCGATGTGGCCGCACTCGGCACAGCGCCGCAGATGGAACCACCACCCATCGGTGGCCAGGCACTCGACACAGCCATGACCGCTGGGGGCCACGCTCGGGTCGATCAGTGATCCGGTCATAGGGGAACGCTACCGCAGGAGGGCCACGGGCCCGCGTCCGAAGGTGCCTCGGGCAGCTCAACTCCCGCAAGGCCAGGCGAGGCAACCAGACTGCTCTGCTGCTGCCTTCTGCAGGACAAGGCCGGGGCAGGAACGCCCCAGGGGTTTGGCGGGCCGTACGATGACTGGCATGCCTCGACGGCTATCTTCAGACCGCTCTGGGCGGCGAGGACAGCGACAACCCGGGGGCGGTGGCAACGTGACCACGTCGTGGCTACGGTGCACCTCTGCCCGCCCAACGGCTGCCTCTCCGGCGGCGGACAGGGGAGTGACGTAGTAATTGCGCTCGGAGGCGGCGTTTAGACAGCAAGGCCCCGTAAAGTTGGCTCCCGCAGAATCGAAAGGAGACCCCATTATGAACGAAGAGACCGAATTTACCATTGGAAGCGACGTCGTCTGCAGCGATGGTGACTGCGGGGTGCTGCGACGTGTGGTTATTGACCCGGTCGACCGCGCCCTCACCCATCTCGTGGTCGAGCCGGCCCACGGGGTGGAAAGGGGCCATCTCGTACCGGTCGACCTCGTGGTCTCGGTGACCAAAGCGCAGGTCAGGCTGTCGTGCACCACCTCTCAGTTCGAAGGGCTCGAAGAGGCAGAGGAGACGCAGTTCGTCCCCGGGGGAGACGGGCAATGGGGCTATGAGCCAGACCAGATGCTGTACTGGCCCTATTACGGGCTGGGCGTAGGGCCGTACGGTATGGGCGGTTTGGGCGTAGACGCCGGCCTAGGCATGGGCCTGACTGGTCCCCAAGCGATCACCAATGACCGTGTCCCCATGGGCGAAGTAGAGGTGCGGCGCGGGGAGCACGTCTTTGCCACCGATGGCGCCATCGGGCGGGTACAAGGACTTGTGGTCCATCCGAGCGATCACCACGTGACACACGTCCTGCTCGACGAGGGCCACCTATGGGGCCAAAAAAGGGTGGCTATCCCGATAAGCGCGGTCAAGAACATTGACGATGGCGTCCAGGTCGCGCTCACCAAGGACGAGGTGCGGGACCTACCTCCGGTCGAAGTGGATGAATCGCGCGCCCCATAGGTCTCCTGGGTTGCCCGGGAAGGACGAGTCTGGCGGCTTGCTCACCACGATCTGGGTGGCACCCGCGCGTCTCGGGCCGCCCAGCACGGTTGCGCGCCCAGGTCAGCTGGGTGGAAGAACTGAAGGCCCGCGGCGACATCTGGATCGCCAGCCTGGAAGAGATCGCCGCCCACCTTCAGAAGCGGCTCGATGCCGGCGAGGACCTCCGCCGCGTCCGCTACCCGTTCTATGAAAAACCTGTCGAGGAAGTGAAGGAGTTCTCGGCCACGTACCGGACATTCGAGTCCCCGGGCTGGCCGTGCTAGGAGCCTTGGTAGCTCCGATCAGCCGAGCCGGTCGTGGACGAGCCGGCCACCGAGCATCACGAGCAGGACGCCGCCGTCGCGCCCGAGCAGTCCAGGGTGCTCGAGCACGTCGCCATCGGCCACAATGAGGTCTGCCTGCTTTCCGACCTCGATCGTGCCGATCTCCTGCTCGAGGCCGAGCAGTTCGGCGTTGGTACGGGTGGCGGCGATGATCGCCCCCACCGCTCCGAGCGCACCGGCTTTGATCCCGATCTCTTCGCCTTGGTAGCGGCGCATCGGCCCGAGCAGGTCCGAGCCGGAAGCGATCCGGACACCGGCGCCGGCGGCGATGGTAAGGCTCTCGAGGCCGGCGTCGACAATCCGAGCCAGCTTGTCGAGGCTTTCTTTCGGCACGCTGTGACGGGCGCCCTCGTCGTGCAACTTCTCGTAGGTGACGAGCGTGGGCACGAGGAAGGTGCCGTGCTCGGCCATCAGCTTGGCCGTTGGCTCGTCGAGCAGGTTGCCGTGCTCGATCGAGCGCACCCCCGCCTCCACGCAGACGGCAATGGACGCCGGCGTGTACGCATGAGCGAGCACGTAGGTGCCGGCCGCCTGCGCGGTGGCGACGGCGCTCGAGAGCTCCTCGAGCGAGTACTGCAGGGATTCGAGACGATCGGTCGGCGAGACCACGCCACCGGACGCCATCACCTTGATCTGGTCGGCGCCGCGACGCAGTTCTTCGCGTGCCGTCCGGCGGACCTCGTCCGGCCCGTCGGCGATGGCGTGGACGAGGCCGACGTGCTGGCCAGGGTCGGCGTGGCCGTTGTAATCGGTGGCGCTGCGCTGGTCGCCGTGCCCACCGGTCTGGCTGAGAGGTCGTCCGGAAACCAATAGGCGCGGCCCGGTGATGGCGCCCTGCTCGATCGCCCGCCGGAACCCCGCATCGGCACCGCCGGCGTCGCGCACGGTGGTGAACCCCCGGGCCAGCATCTCTTCGAGGGCTACGCCGGCGAGCACGGCAACCTCGCTCTCGTAGCGACGCCTGTTCTGCGCACCGATATCCGCGTCCACTGCGGCGGCATGGACGTGGGCGTCGATCAAGCCCGGCAGCAGGCAACGGCCGGCCAGCCGGACAACGCGCTCTTCGCCTGTGCCAGGACGTCGGCGCCCTTCGATCACGTCGGCTATGCGCCCTCCGTCGACGACGACCGCCCCCTCGAAGGGCGGCGCGCCCGTGGCGGTGATGACCGTTGCCTCCTCAAGCACGACCCGTGCTGCCATCTGAGCCCCCTCTCCGATCGTTCCTCGACCGCGCCGCCGCCCGCGCGGGGCTAGCGCACATCGCTCAGCTCTGTTGCTCCTCCGCGGGACGAGGCGGGCCGTCGACGCTGATCTTCACCTCGTACAACGACCCCCCGCCACCTGGCTGCTCGATGGCCCGGAAAACGGAGCGGCCGCGCTCGGCGTTCGCGGCCCGCCACGGGTCGTCGACCCAGCGCCGGTAGGCTTCGGGCGAGGCCCACAACGCCGTCACCATCGCTGGCGCCGTCCGGTCCTCGGGCAGCTGAAGCTCGGCGGCGACGAAACCCGGAGTGGCTGAGGCGTGCTCGAGGACGCCCTCGCTGACAAAGAACTGCTCGATGGCGCGGACATCACCTCCCAGTGGTTCGAGGAACAGCACGCTCCTGATCACACTGCCTCCTT
>JBKQUU010000256.1:0-5338 GCA_052325485.1 Acidimicrobiales bacterium
CTCCGGCCTCATCAGGGTGATGAGGAACGAGCGGGCCAGCTCACTGAGGTCGCGCCTTAGGTCGACGGTCGTGTCCAGGGCGGCCGCCACCATGCGCACCAAGCCCTCGATCTGGTCTGTGGTGGCAAGCACGATCTCGGCGAAAAGCTGGTCTTTGTCGGAGAAATGCTTATAGACGGTCTGCTTGGACACCGTCGCCTCGGCGGCGATGTCGTCCATGCTCGTGCCCAGGTACCCCTTGCGCAGGAACAGCGCCGTTGCCGCCTCGGCGATCAGCCGGTGCTTCTCGGACCAACGGGTGGGTGACGCTACGAGGCTCATGCTGCCCCCCGGTGAAGCTGCTGCTCATGGACCATTCTTGCTCCTTTGACCAGGATAGGTACTAGACCGCTCAGTTTCCCATGTCCAGAACTCGATCCTCACGGTGGAGAGGGCTCGAGTGCCAGCCGGTTGGACATGCTCGGTACCACCGCGCCGGCGCTTGAGCTTGCCATCTCTCCTCAAAGAAGGGGGCGAGCACCTGTCGTGGCCTTGCCGCCTCACGCCTTGGCGTAGGCCTCGCTCAACCAAACGAGCAGCTCAGCGTCGAGCTGTGCCGGCGCGCCGACCCGTACCCGGTGGGTGACCATGGCGTTCCAAGCCCCAGAAGGCGCCAGCCGGGCCGTCGGCTCGGCGCCCTTGAGCTTGATGCCTACGTCGAGTTGCTCGGTCGCCACCTTGACGATGGCGAACTTCTTCCCGCTGCGCAGCAGGCTGATGTAGGAACTGCCAGCATCGGCGCTGACATCGTCGCCGAAGGTGTGGACGGACGCCATGAGCTTGTCGTAGCTGGGCCGCCATGCGGAGCGGGCGCCGGCGAAGTGCTTGTCGACGCGGTCCTGGGTGCTGAGCTTGGGAGCATCGACAGCGCGGATGGTGCCGTACATGGCCATTGCGTGGCCGTGCCCGAGGCCGTAGTCGGACTTGAGCCAGGCCAGGACTTCGCCCGCCTTCACCGCCGGGCGGAGGAGCCCCTTTTCTTCGGCGAGGGCTCGGAAGTCGTCGGGGGTCATGCCGGTCCTGTCTTTGATGGTGTCGAGGTATGCCTGGTAGGTCATCGAGGGCTTCTCCTTGTTGGGTCGGGTTGATAAGGGGCGGCTAGGGAGCGGTCGGGGCCTGGGGTTGGCGCGCCGCCGCCAGCTGCAAGGTGACAAGGATTGTTGCGCCCAGTTGCCGTACGTCGCTGAACGCCATGTCGCCGGGCCAGGCGAGATCGGCGAAGAGCTGTGCACCGCGACCCAGAACAGTGGGGAAGAGCATCAGGCGCAACTTTTCCACTAGGTGGCGTTCGAGCAGGTAACGCACGACGCTGCCGCTGCCGACGACCAGCAGGGTGCCCTCGGCCTCGTTGACGAGGTCGCGGACGGCCCGGTCGAGGTCGCCCGAGAGGACTGAGGAACCGTCCCACTCCGCCCTTTGAAGCGTGGTGGACGCCACGTACTTGGGCATGGTGTTCATTTTGTTGGCGAAACCGGCATCATCCCTTCGGGACGGCCATGCCTCGGCGAACACTTCGTAGGTGACCCTTCCCAGGAGGAGGGCGTCGGCTTGGAGGATTTCGTCAAGCTTGAACCGGTCCCCTTCGGTGCCCCGTTCGTAGTGGGACGCCCATCCCGGTGGGCGAAGCCTTCCACCCCGCCCGGGTCCTCGAACACGCCGTCGAGGGTGATGAACTCGGACGCGACGGCTCGCATCATGGCCGTGCCCGCTCCGGCTCCGCCGGGATGACCCCGGCCAGGAAGGCTTGGACAACGGGCGCCGTTACGGCCGCCACGACGGTATGGGACTGCCCTTCGAGCAGCCTCAGTCCGGCGCCCGGGACGGCGGCGGCGACCGCCTCGCATCCGTTGCGCAGCCACCGTGGGCTCTTGCTGCCGGCAATGACCAGGGTGGGGAGGCGTAGTGCCGAGCCGAGCTCGGCGGGTAGGGCCGTGCCTTGCTGGTAGGCGTTCATGATGGCGGCGTCGTAGGCGACGGTGTGGGCGCTAGCGCTGAGCTTGCCGCCGCCGGGCATGAGCGACATGGCCAAAGCCACCGGCTTCGGGGCGCGCACCGCTTCGGTCATGAAGGTCCTGACCACGGCCCGGCCCTTGCCGGCCTTGGCCAGCCGGGCGACCCGCTGAGGCAAGTCGGCCGGTACAGGTGGCCTGGCCCCGTCGACGACAACTGGGGGTTCGTAGAGGACCAGCCCGGCGATGGGCAGTCCGGCCCGCGCCGCTTCGAGGGCTAGCACCGCGCCTGAAGAATGCCCGAAGACATATGCTGTTCCGCCGGCCGCGTCGATGACCGAAGCCAGGTCCTCGACCTCACGAACAGGCTGGTAGACCTCTGCGTCGCCGCTCTGGCCGCGGCCGCGCCGGTCGTAGATGTAGGTGGTGAAGCGGTCCTCCAGCGCGGGGGCGAGAGTCTTGCCTGGTCCCATGCTGCGGGTGCAGAAGGCGCCGTCGACGAAGACCAGGGCCGGCCCCCGGCCACTACGTTGGAAGGCGATCGCGGTGCCGTCGGCCGAGCGGGTGGTAGCTGTGTCGTGCTGTGCCATTGGGGTTCCGTTCGTTCTTGTAACGGGCTTTGTCAGCGGGCCGCCCAGGCCGGGCGGCGGAGGTCGCGGGCTAGTTGGACCGTGCAGGCGGTGACGGCTAACCACCCGATGGAAACGCCGGTGAAGAGGATGGCCGGACCGTCGTGGCCGCCGGACAGAGGCTGTGCGAAGATGAAGATCGCGCCAGCGATGCGAGCGCCGACCGCCGCGCTGCGCCTATGGGCGCGGGTGAGCACGCGGGCGAACACGAAACAGGCGGCGATGATGGCGAGGAACGCCGAGAAGCCGCTCACCATATGGAGCACGCCGTGCCAATTGCTCGTGGCCGACGCGTCCAGGGGCGTTCCGGGCGGGAACCCTTCGTTGGGGTCGGGATGGAACACCGAAGCCGCCGCGAGCCCGACGCCGACGACGCTGAACAGGCGTGGCAGCCACGTCCCGCCGGCCCGGCCGGCAAGCGCCCGGCGCGCTCCGACGGCGCCGACGAGGCTCAGTACCCCGGCAGCCGCGAAATTGAGGTCTTGGATCCAGCCTAGGTTCCCCAGGCTGAGAGAGCTCACGGCGTTCCTGGTCAGGTCGAAACCAGGACGTAGCAGCGCCTGGAGCAGCGACGCCCCGAGAAACAACGGTCCCGCAGCGGCGCCGACGTTGAGCAAGCCAGTAGTCTCCGCAGCGGCCGTCGAGGGCGATGCGAGCACAGGAGAGGTTGTGATGGTGGGTGTGGTGGTCATGGTCCTGCCCTTTCACTATTCGATGGAATGACCGGTTGGTTAGATATGGGGTGGGCTGCTGCTGCGCCGCCGACTTAGCTCGCGGCTGGCCCATATGTGGCGTGAATGACGCCGTTGTCGAAGGTGGTCGAGCCGAGCAGGCTGAGGGCGGTCGGCTCCCCGTCCTCGTGGAACAGCCGCCGTCCGCTCCCGACAACAACTGGGAAGATCAGCAGGTCCAGCTCGTCGAGTAGCCCGAGGCGGAGCAGCGAGGCCACCAGGGTGGCGCTGCCGCTCATGTTGATGTTCTTGCCGTCTTCGGCTTTGAGCCCTGTGACGGCGCTTTCTACGTCACTGCCCACCAGGGCCGAGTTTTGCCAGTCGGCGCTGGTGAGCGTGGTGGAGACAACCACCTTGCGGACCGAGTTCATCTGGGCGGCCATCGGGTTGTCGCCGCCAGCATTGGCGAACGAGCGGGCGAAGGTCTCGTAGGTGCGGCGGCCTAGCAGGAGCGTGTCGCCCGCTGCGATCAGCGAACCGACCACCTGGCCGATCTCGGGGCTGAAGTAGGGGCCGGTCCAGGTCTCGGGCGCCTCGATGACCCCGTCGAGCGATACGAACAAGCCAGCGACGATCTTCCTCATCTGTTCCTCCTTAGCGCATGTACTAGACTGTACAGTACTATAAACGGAACTAGCCTGTCCAGTACTATTCTTCGCAATGAGCCAATTGGTCCCTGAGCAGCACCTCGTGGAGCGCACCGACGATTGACCCGCCGACAGAGAGCCGATCGCGGAGAAGCACCGCCTGATCGCCGAAAGCGAACCACATGCCACGCCCTTGCACTCAGGGTGCCCCCGTGAGGGGAAGGTACATGACGTGGAGGCCGACGAGGCCGTGACGGCGGTGGTTGAAAGCCTCCGGCACCGTCCCGAGGACTCGGAAGCCCAGCGACTGCCAAAGATGAACTGCTGGCGCGTTGGTCTCCACCACGGCGTTGAACTGGACGCCGTGGTAACCCTGCCGGCGAGCCCATCCAACCATTTCGTTCCCTAGGGCGCGCCCGGTGCCCTCGCCATGATGAGCGGGGTCGACCATGAAGCTGGCGGTGGCGATGTGCGAACCGCGGCCCGGCCGGTTCGGGCCCATAACTGCCGTACCAACAACACAGCCGCCGTCGCAGCCGACGATGGCCCGACCGGGAGGTGGCGGCACCCAGTACCGTCGTGCCTGCTCGAAGTCGAGTTGCTCTGGGTACGCGTAGGTCTCCCCAGCGTCGACGATCTCGGTGAAGAAACGGTAGATGTCGTGCCAATCGTCGGGGGCGAAGTCCCTCCTGAAATGTCACTTCGTTGGCCTCCATGTGCAGGGGCGACAACCATGCCAGAGCCCGGGGAGCCACGACGCTTGGCTGGTGCTCGTCGAAGAGTTCGAAGGGTTGCCCGTCATGGCAACAGCCCACCTAACACCCAACCTTGGGGTCGCCGACCAGTTCCGCATCGAAGACAGCAAGGTGGTCGAGCATTGGGGGGTGTTGGACTCGGGTGCACTGATTCAACAACTCACCGGAGGTGCCCCTAACCCGAGGAAGTACTTCGAACTGGGTGGCGGGATATAGTGCCGGCCCGTCCCGCACCTGGTCGGAGAGCCCGCCCGGGATCGACAGGCGTGGGCGAGAGTGACCCACAAATGCAAGCTGAACGAACTCTAAGCCACCGCCAGCGGTGGGGTACCGCATACAGAAGGCTCATGAAACCGGTGGACCTCGTCGGCCCGCGGCACCACCTGCCCGGTGTATCCCCCAGGATGGGTAACAAGGGTTGACGACGAGCGGCCTTAGCCGACAGGCTCCTTTCGCCACCCCGATTATCTGTTATGCACTGCCCGCGAACTGCATATTCTACAAGGCAAATCGGTGCAGATCGACGGCTCGGGCACCTGGAGTGTTGACTCTCCCGAGCGCCAGAACGGCGCCGACGATCGCGGGCGGGACGGCTCATCCAGCGGCCCGACCCGGCTGGTCTCGCCCCGACCCCGGTGCCTGCGCCAT
>JBKQUU010000257.1:0-5964 GCA_052325485.1 Acidimicrobiales bacterium
GGTGAGCACGGACGGGGGACGCCCGAGCTCACCGATGAACCCGACGGCGTGCGAGTCGTCGACCATGACCATGGCGTCGTAGCGCTCGGCCAGGTCGCAGATTTCCCCCAAGGGCGAGACGTAGCCGTCCATGGAGAACACGCCGTCGGTCGCTATCAGCCGGCGCCGTGCCCCGGAGGCCTGCTGCAGCTGTTCTTCGAGGTGCCCCATGTCCCGGTTGTGGTAGCGGTAACGCTGTGCCGCGCACAGCCGGATCCCGTCGATGATGGACGCGTGGTTCAGCTCGTCGCTGATGACGGCGTCGTCCTTGCCCAATAGCGTCTCGAACAGTCCCCCGTTGGCGTCGAAGCACGACGAGTACAGGATAGAGCCCTCGGTCTTGAGGAAGCCGGACAGCCGTTGCTCGAGCTCCCTGTGGACCTCCTGGGTACCGCAAATGAACCGCACGCTGGCCATGCCGTAGCCCCAGCGGTCGAGCGCACCTTTGGCGGCGGCGACGACACGAGGGTCGTCGGCCAGGCCGAGGTAATTGTTGGCGCAGAGGTTGAGGACCTCCCTGTCGCCCGCCACCTTGACACTGGCCTGTTGGGGCGTGAGGATGACACGCTCGGCCTTAAAGAGCCCTGCCGAGCGGATTTCTTCCAGCTGGGCCTGGAGCTCGTGGCGGACTTGCGTGAACATGGCGGACCTCCGGTCAGGCTTCGGACCAGGTGAGCACGACCTTGCCGCAGCGCCCGGTGCGCATGGCCTCGAAGCCCTCCTCGGATTCGGTGGCTGGGTACCGGTGCGTGATCACCGGGGAGATGTCGACGCCCGAATGGACAAGGACGGACATCCAGTACCACGTCTCGAACATCTCCCGGCCATAGATGCCCTTGATCGTGATCATGTTCATTACCAGGTGCGACCAGTCGATACCGAAGTCCTCCGTCGGCAGGCCCAGCATGGCGATCTTGCCGCCGTGGGCCATGTTGGCGAGCATCTCCTGGAGGGCCGAGGCGCGGCCGGACACCTCGAGGCCGACATCGAAGCCTTCCCGCATGCCGAGCTGGCTCATGGCGTCGGCGACCCGCGTGTGCGACACGTCGAGGGCGAGCGTCACGCCCACTGAGCGGGCCAGCTCCAGCCGGTAGTCGGAAACGTCGGTGATGACGATGTAACGGGCGCCGGCGTGACGGGCGACGAGGGCGGCCATGATCCCGATCGGGCCGGCCCCGGTGATGAGGACGTCCTCGCCAAGTACCGGGAAAGTGAGCGCCGTGTGCACGGCGTTGCCGAAAGGGTCGAAGATGGCGGCCACGTCGAGGTCGATGCCGGCCAGGTGACGCCACACGTTCATGGCCGGCATGGCGATGTACTCCGCGAACGCCCCGGTGAAATTGACCCCGATGCCTTTTGTCCGGGCACACTGGACCCGCCGGCCGGCAATGCAGTTGCGGCACCGCCCGCAGACAAGGTGACCTTCGCCGCTTACGAGGTCGCCTACCTCGAGGTCGTCGACGTCCACGCCGAGCTCCACGATCTGCCCCACGAACTCATGGCCGATGATGAGCGGGACCGGGACGTTCGCTTGCGCCCACGCATCCCATGCATGTATGTGCAGGTCTGTCCCGCAGATGCCCGTCCGTAGCACCTTGATGAGGACGTCGCCCCGGCCAATTGCCGGTACCGGCACGTCCTGGTAGCTCAAGCCCGCTTCGGGCTTCGCTTTGACTAGAGCCTTCATCTTGGACCGCCCCTCGGTGCCCCTCGGGCACACCGTGCACGTGACGCTAGTGCGAACCCGGTCCACGCACCGCCAAGCCGGTCCGGGCGGCCCGGAGCCGCAGGTGGGCCACCCCCGCCCCGCCTCGCACACCCGCCGGGATCCTCGGGCGGCGCCGCCAGTTGCCAGGCCGGGCGCGGTCTGGCGATGATGGTCGGATGGAGAGCGACGTCATGGCTCAGTCGGGCGCCACCCTGTCCCAGGTCGACTTGAGCGGGCGGCGGGCGCTCGTGACGGGCGGCGCCCGCGGTATAGGACTTGCGTGCGCCCGTCGTCTGAGCGCGGCCGGAGCCTTGGTGACCATCGCCGACCGCGACCAACAACAGTTGGAGGTGGCGGCGGCGGAGATCGGTGGGACGGCGTGGGCCGTCGACCTCGCCGAGACCTCGGCGCTGGCCGACGTTGAGCTTGACTTCGACGTCCTCATCAACAACGCCGGGTTCCAGCACGTGGCCGCCATCGAGGAGTTCCCCCCTCAGACTTTTTCGGCCATGCTCCGCGTGATGCTCGAAGCTCCGTTCCTGCTGGTGCGGGCCGTGCTACCCAACATGTACCGGCGGGGGTTCGGCCGCATAGTCAATGTGTCGAGCGTGCACGGCCTGCGAGCCTCGCCGTTCAAGTCGGCCTACGTGGCGGCCAAGCACGGTCTCGAAGGGCTCTCGAAAGTCATTGCTCTAGAGGGTGCGAGCCACGGGGTTACCTCGAACACCGTCTGCCCCGGTTATGTCCGCACCCAGCTCGTCAGCGAGCAGGTCGCCGCCCAGGCCGCCGTCCATGGCATTAGCGCCGGATCGGTGGTCGAAGCGGTGATGCTGAAGGAACCGGCCGTAAAGCGGCTCATAGAGCCCGAAGAGGTCGCCGAGCTCGTCGCCTTCTTGTGCGGCCCCGCCACCTGCTTCGCCACGGGCTCGTCGTTTGTGCTGGACGGTGGTTGGACGGCCAGGTGACCCCGCGGCACTGAGTAGTATATGCCCACTCCCATCCGATCAGAGGTATTCAGATGAAGTTCGGGATCGACATTGCGCAGCAACGCATGGAATTCGACGAGGTGGTCCACCGCGCTCACCTGGCCGACGACATCGGCTTCGACGGCGCCTGGGGTTTCGACCACCTCGTGCCCATGTACGGCGAAGGACCGGGCAACTGCTTCGAGGGCATGACCACCCTCGCCGCCTTGGCGGTGGCAACTAAACGAGTTCGGCTCGGGCTGTTGGTTACGGGGGCCACGTACCGGCACCCCTCAGTTTTTGCTGCGCAGGCAGTGACCATCGACCATGCCAGTGGCGGCCGTCTTGATGTTGCCCTGGGTGCGGGGTGGTTCGAAAGTGAGCACCGGCAGCTCGGGATCGACTTTCCCACAACGGCTGGGCGCTTCGATCGCTTAGAGGACACCCTCGAGATAATCACGCGACTATTTACGGGAGAGGTAGTCTCCTATAAAGGCCGCACTATTAGCCTCGACCAAGCTCAGATGAGGCCAACTCCGGTGCAACAACCTCGGCCTCCAATTTGGGTCGGCGGTAGCGGGAGGAAGAGGGCCCTGCCCCTGGCGGCGAGGTTCGCCGACGTGTGGCACTCGGGCAACTCGGAGCAGTTCGTCGAATTGTCCGCCGAATTAGACCGGCTCGCCGAAGGTATTGGGCGCGACCCGCGTACGATCATGCGCGCCTCCTCGCTCTCCTTGTCGGAGCCATGGGACGTCGTCCGGCGCAATATCGACAACGCCCAGGGACGCGGGATCACTTACCTGGTCTGTGGGTGGCCCGGCGAGGGGCAGGGCCAGGTACAGGAGTTCGCCGAACGGGTACTCCCTGAGTTCCATGGCTGACATCCTCTCGTCCCCTTGACATCTGTCATGTGACCGATCACAATGTCGGGAGGATGTGACCGGTCACATAGGGAAAGAACAGGCAGGGGGCCACGTGCGACGGGCAGGTGTTGAACGTACGCCGTCGGTAAGCATCCGTGATGTCGCCGCTTCTGCGGGTGTGTCGTACCAGACGGTGTCTCGCGTGATCAACGGGAGCCCCAGTGTGAAGGCATCGACCCGCCAGCTGGTCCTCGACACCATCGCCAAGCTCGACTTCCGTCCCAACCGCGCCGCTCGCGCCCTGGCGGGCGGGCCCGTCCAATCGGTCACGGTGTTGACAGCTAATACCCGCCGGTACGGCTTCGTCGGGACCCTGGAAGGCATCGAGGAGGCGGCACGAGCGGCTGGTTTCGCCGTGGGCGTACGAGTGGTGGAGCCCGGTTCGCCCGAGGCCGTGAACGACGTCGTGGAGAGGGCGGTCGAGCTCGCCGGCGCCTTGATAGTGGTCGCCTTCGACCTGGCCGGCATCATCGCTCTCGATGCCGTCCCCGCCGACGTCCCCATGGCGGCCATCGTAGAGACGCCTAGGGGCGCCGAGGCGGAGGGCAAACCGTGGGTGTGGATCGATGACCGCAAAGCGGCGAAGGACTCGACCAACTATCTCCTGAGCCTGGGCCACAACACTGTGCACTACATCTCACTGCCGGCGACGAGGGACGATACCCAGCGTATGTTGGGCTGGCGCTCAGCCCTGGAAGCCGCCGGTGCCGAGGTGCCGGAGCCGTTACAAGGCGGGTGGGGCCCAAGGTCGGGCTTCGAGGCGGCACAGAGACTGGCGCGTGACGCCAAAGTGACCGCGCTCCTTTGCGGTAATGATGACCTAGCCATCGGGGCCATGCGTGCCATGCACATTGCGAGGCGCACCGTGCCTGAAAGCATAAGCATCGTCGGCTTCGACGACGTACCTATGGCCGCCTACTGCAGCCCCGCCCTGACCACCGTCCGTCAGGACTTCGCGGCGCTTGGGAAGCTCTGTTTTGCCAAGCTCCTGTCGTTGTTGGGCCCGGGCGCAGGCATCGCCGAGCCGAGCTGGCCTCAAGCCGAGCTGGTCGTCCGGGAGAGCGCCGGTCCCGCTCCCCGGTCTCAGCCGAGCTCAGTGAGGCCCCGCCGCCACCCCGCGGCCGGGTCGTCGCTCCTACGGCCCAACCGGCCGTGGCCGCCGTGGTCACGTCTCGTCGCCCCTTGACGAGCCCGCGGTCTACCCCTCGAACACGTAGGCGCGGCCCGCTCCTCCGGCATGGCCATGGGCGCCTACGGCGACAGTGGTGCCAGAAACGGCCACCGAATACCCGAAGTCGTCACCGCCGGAAGTGTCAGAGCCCGCCAGCTCCGCGTCCTGACGCCAACCGGTGGCCGTCTTGATGAACACGTACGCCCGTCCTGCGCTAGCGGCGTGGCCGAAAGCCCCGACCACGACGGCGCCGCCCGACACCGCCACCGAGTCGCCGAAGCCGTCGCCGGCAACGCTGTCCGAGCCCGCCAGTTCCGCGCTCTGGTGCCAACCCCTGGCCGTCTGGGTGAACACGTAGCCCCGACCGGCGCCCGAGGCGGCCAGGCCTGCGCCCACCGCGATCGTCCGGCCGGCAATGGCGACCGACACGCCGAAGCCGTCGCCCGCCACGGTGCCCGAGCCTGACATCTCCCCCGTCTGGTCCCAGGCTTTGGCGCCCTTTGTGAACACGTACGCTCGGCCCGCCTCCGCGGCGTGGCCGAACGCCCCGACAACAACGGTGCTCCCCGAAATGGCGACGGCGTCGCCGAAATCGTCCTTGGCCACCGTGTCGTGGCCCTTTAGCTCTACCGATCGCCAATCCGCGCCGGCGTTCATGAACACGTAAGCCGCTCCTGCTTTCGCGGCGTGACTTGGTGCGCCGACCACTATGGTGCGGCCCGAAATGGCGACCGACACGCCGAACAAGTCGCCCGGCGTAGTGTCACGGCCTTCCAGTTCGCCGCTTTGGTGCCAACCGGTGGCCGTCTTGGTGAACACGTACGCCCGGCCAAAACCCGCGGTGAGCACCGATACCGACGGTGCGCCGACCACGATGGTGCCGCCCGATACCCCGACGGCGTCGCCGAACCAATCGTGGGTACCGGTGCCAGGGCCTTCCAGTTCGCCGCTCCGGTGCCAACCGGTGGCCGTCTTGGTGAACACGTACGCCCGGCCCACGCCTGAGGAGGCAGCCGCCACCGCCGGTGCGCCGACCACGATCGTACTGCCCGAGACGGCGACAGAACTGCCGAACCAGTCGTAGCCGCGGCCGTCGGGGCCCGCCAGTTCGGCTAGCCCCGGATTCCGCACCGTGACCCGGTAAGGCCCTTGCTGTGC
>JBKQUU010000258.1:0-3545 GCA_052325485.1 Acidimicrobiales bacterium
ATGTGGCCGCCCGCACCACTCGCCAGGCCAAGGGGCATGAGGCCGAGGGCGAACTGGTGGGCCGCTGGCGGGCCGAACTGGCCGAAGCCGGCTGGCCCGTCGAGCGCCTCGTCGCTTCCGTGGACGCGGCTCGTCATGACCGGGAAGTGGTGGAGCCGCTCAGCTTCAAGGCGGCACGGGCGCTGGTATCAGACGTTCTCGCCTCCGAGGGCGACCTGGCCCGGCGCAAGGTTTTTGCCCGTCGGCACCTGGTCGTGACCCTGGCCCCGCACCTTTTCGGGCAGCGCCCCGAGGTGCTCGAGCGCCTGGTGGACCGGGCCTTGGCCAACCCCGAGGTCATTCCCCTGGTCGGCGTGGCCGGGGCACGCGAGCGGGCCCATTCGTTGGCTTCGGTACTGGCCCGGGAGAGCGCCATCGCCGAGAGCCTGGCCCGCCAGCTGGGCCGCACCGACGGGCCCGTCGCCTCCCCCGAAGCTATTGACAGCGCCATCGCCGGCGCCGAGCAGTCCATCGGTGCCCGGCTGTCGGACGAGCAGCGCTCCGCCGTGGCCGGCATCTGCACCTCGGGGCGGGGGGCGGAGCTGGTCGTGGGGGTGGCCGGTGCAGGCAAGACGACCATGCTCCGGGCCGTGGCGGAGGCCTTCGAGCGCTCCGACCACCAGGTGCTGGGCACCGCCACCTCCGGCCAAGCGGCCCGCAACCTGGGCACCGAGGCCGGGATCGCCCAGTCGCGCACCCTGGCCAGCCTTCTCTGGAGGCTCGACCACGGCCGGCTCGCTTTCAACGAGAACACCGTGGTCGTCTTGGACGAGGTGGGCATGACAGACGACGTCGACCTGGTGCGCCTCAGCGCCTATGTGGAAGCCGCTGGCGCCAAGGTGGTGCTGACCGGCGATCACCACCAATTGGGCCCGGTCGGACCCGGGGGAGCCCTCGGTGCCCTGGTGGCCCGCCACCCCGGCGCCGTCCACTACTTGGCCGAGAACCGCCGCCAGCACGACGCCGAGGAACGCCACGCCCTAGAAGCCCTACGCGACGGGGACGTCGGCCAGGCCGTCGACTGGTACGCAGCGCACGGCCGCGTCCACACTTTGGACAGCCGGGACGACGCCCTGCAGGCGGTGGTCGCGGCCTGGGCGGCGGACACGGCTGATGGTAGTGAGACAGGGCTGTACGCCTGGCGCCGGGCCAACGTGGCCGAGCTAAACCGGCGCGCCCGGGCCTGGATGGAGGACAGCGGCCGGCTGTCCGGGCCCGAGCTCGCGTGCCCGGGCGGTGCCACCTACCGAGCCGGCGACCGCGTCGTCACCCTGGCCCCGGGAGCGGTCGGCGTCCTGGTGACTTCGGAGCGGGCCACGGTAGAAACAGTCGAACCGGGAAGCCGTTCGCTCATCCTGCGAACCGACGACGGCCGCCATGTCCGGCTTAGCGGGGAAGAAACCGGGGCCGACCGGCTCGGCTACGGCTACGCGACAACGGTCCACCGGGGCCAGGGCTCTACGGTGGCCCGGGCCCACCTCTTCGCCGACGGCGGGGGACGGGAGCTGGCCTACGTGGCGATGAGCCGGGCTCGCGGCGCCACCCACGCCTGGGTGGTAGCCGACGACCTGGCCCAAGCCGCCGAGGACCTGGGCCGGGACTGGTCAGCCCGGCGCACGCCCACCTGGGTGCTGGACGCCTGCGTGCCGACCACGACGCTCAGGGAGGCCGTAGTCTCTCTGGCCAAGCCCGGCCACGCCCGGGTGGTCGCCCTGGCCCTAGCCAGGAGCGGGGCTACGGCCAACGCCACGGCACAGCTCTATTCTCTCGACTTGGCACCTGAGCGGGCCGGGGCCCGGGCCGCCCTGCATCAAGCCGAACAGGCCCGGGTGGACCTCTTAGCCGGGCGGGGCGCCTACCTCGGCACGGAGGCCGGCCAGGCCGTCGCCGACCTTGCTCGAGCCGAGGCCGGCTTGGCCGCCGCCCAACGGGAGGCTGAGAACGGCTCGCACTGGTGGGCGCGGAGGGCAGAGGCCAAAGAGGCCGCCGCCTGGGCCGAGCGCCACGCCGACGCCCGCCGACGCTGGCTCGAACACGTCGGCCCCGAAGCTGCCCACCTCGACGCCGCCATCGGGCTCCGCCGGGGCGAGCTCGAACGGCTCAATGCCAGCGTGGACCGACAGGCAGCCCGCTCGGCCGCGGTCACCGACCAACATAAGCTCCACCAAGGCTTCGCCCGCGTTCTCGTCGGCCGTCTCGAACAGTACCGGCACAGCCTGGACAGCCCCGGACAGCCACCTTTGGGGCGTGCTCTCCCATCGCCCCACCCACCGTTCCGAGCTCCGGCCGTCTACTCTGCGCCCGCCCCTGAGCGTGATCATGGCCCGGACCTGTGACCGGTTTTGACTCCGTGCGGTCGGTCCCTAACATCGTCGAGGAGACCGTTATGTGCCTCTGCCCTCTCGGCCCGCAACGGGATAGTGCCGCCCCGATCACCGATTACGCGCCCCGTCAGCGTCAGCCGGTCGGCCTTGTTCCTTCGTTGTTCTGTGCGCGTCTCCAGCCCGGCGGCGACCGAGGGCCCTGGACCTCTCCAGCTTGCGGGTGCTGATACAAGTGACCGCACCCGCTCGCCACTCCTGATGAATCCCTCAAAATGCGATGACCGCTTACCAGAGCCCCTGGACAACGGCACCGTTGTGCAGCGTCACTACCGTCGCCTTGCCCATCCACTCGAGCGCAGCGGCGAAGTCAGCCCAGGTGCTGGTGGCCTGCCAATGGGCGGTGATCCCGGACGGTGACTCGTAGTACTCATCGAGGACGAAGACCGTCTTGCCGGTCGGCTCCGAGCTCGGGTCCAGCGGGTTCGAAAGTTCCGGGCCCTTGGAGATGCTGTAGTCCCGCAGCGCCACATCGCCCCCGCGGGGGTGGTCCTTCATCCATTCACCGTGGCTGGCGAAGATCCGGTCTCCTTCGGCCACGGCGTCAGGGCCCACTGTGAACATGATTACGAGATGCGACTTTCCCAGGTGAGACATGCTCACGTCCTTTCACTGGGCACAGAGGCCCTGGCGGTTGGCACGGCTCGGTATGAGCCGAGCGCAAGAGTGTAACCCGACGGCCAAGGGGCGTGCCTCGGAAACTACGACGAAGGCGTCGGCTCGCCGACGCGGCTCCTCCGGGGCCTCTGAGGACCGAGTGACCTCAATTCATCGGGTGAGGGGATGGCGACGGCGCGGCTTCCGGGCGCTCCTGTGATGCCTACCGGCCAACGAGACCAGGTGCTAAGCCTGCAGTCGGAGATCGGGGAGGTCGGCCCTCCTGTCTGCCCTCCGACACGAACCCCCGCCTTGCTGTTCCGCCAAGGCAAGCGATACTTGGCCGTCAGCGCAGGAGCGACCTAACTCCTCATCTGGGTGGTCGGGTCGGCAACGCCGGTGCCACCAGGGGACGCCCTTATTCATCATGGAACAGCATCCCGGTTCACGGTTGTGAGCCTGTTGAGAGGGAGGTTGTTCTATGCACAAGCCCGGCGGCCCGGAACTTGTCCTTGACCGGCGAGCCTC
>JBKQUU010000259.1:0-20720 GCA_052325485.1 Acidimicrobiales bacterium
CCAGGCCAAAACCGGCCAGCGCCACCGACCGGGCTGACAGCGCCGCCACCCCCAGGACGGCCACGCCGGCGACGTTCCAGGCCAGCGTGGCCAGTTCCAGGTGCCGGCCCCGGCGCAGTAGGAGGCCACGGACGTCCCGCCCCTCCTCGCCGTCCATTTCGTCATCGTGGCAGGTTCCCTCGTCAAGGCGACCGCTTTGGGGCCATCTGTCCGGGCTGTTCAACGAAGCGGGGCAATTTGGATGACGAGTACCCCAGGGGGTATACTGCTGCCTCGGAAAGACCGGCCACCAAGAGCATTTGTTGCCCAGATCCAAAGGAGATAGGACGTGCAGTTACCGGACGACGTTGTCAGCGACCTTCGTCGACGCCTGCGCCGCGTCGAGGGCCAGGTCCATGCTCTGGAGTCCATGGTGGCCGAGGGCCGCGAATGCCGCGAGATCGTCACCCAGCTCAGCGCAGCAACCAAAGCTCTTGAACAGGTCGGGTTCCGCCTGATATCAAGCGGCCTGGTCTACTGCCTCGAGCACCCCGCCGATGCTGAGGCATCCGGTTACCCGCTCGAGGAAGTCCAGCGGCTGTTCACGAAGCTGGCCTAGCTCTCGGGCGCGGGCCAGCCGCCACGCCCACGGGGCCTCGAGCCCGCATAGATGCCGACCAGGTGCGGTAGCCACCGTCCAGGTTGCGGGCCTTGACCCCGAGCTCGTGCAGAAGTGTGGTGGCGGTGTGGCCCCGCTGGCCCACCTCGCAGTACACGACGAAAGGGCCGGCCCCGAGCGCGCCCAGGTGCTCGCGCAGCGTGTCCACGGGTATGTTCACCGAGCCCGGGATGGCACCGGCGGCGTGCTCCTTGTCGGTGCGCACGTCGATCACCTGCCACCCCTGGTCGACAAGCTCATCGAGCTCGTCGGGGGCGACGATGTCGCAATCACCGCTGAGGACGTTCTCGGCCATGTAGCCGAGCAGGTTCACAGGGTCCTTGGCCGAGGAGAAGGGCGGGGCATAGGCCAGCTCCAGGTCGGCCAGCCGGCCGGCGGTCATACCAGCGGCCATGGTCGTGGCGATCACGTCGATGCGCTTGTCGACACCGTGGCCGCCCACGATCTGGGCCCCCAGGATCGTCCCGTCCCCCGGGTCGAAGATGAGCTTGGCCGCCATGCGGGTGGCGCCCGGGTAATAAGTGGCGTGGTCGAATGGGTGCGAATGGATGCAGCGGCAGGGACGTCCCGCGGCGCGCAGGCGCCGCTCGCTCCACCCCACCGTTGCGGCCACGACATCGAAGACCTTGACGATGGCCGTACCTAAAGAACCCACTGAGTGCGAGGGACGGCCCGCGATGTGGTCCGCCACTCGGCGGCCGTGGCGGTTGGCCACGTTGGCCAGGGCAATAAGCGACGTGGCGTGCGAAACGGCGTCTGATTTCTCGATGGCGTCGCCCACTGCGTAGATGTCGGGGTCGTCGGTCTGGTTGGCGTCGTTGACGGCGATGCCCCCGCTGGGGCCCACCTCCAGACCGGCCAAGCGGGCCAGGGCGACATCGGGGCGCACCCCAATGGCGCCGACGACAAGGTCAGCAGGTAGCACCCGCCCGTCGGCCAGAGTGACCGTTCGCTCGTCTATGGACGCAACCGTGGCCCCGGTCTCGACATGGGCCCCGTGGGCCTCCAGTTCGTCTCTCACCAAGATGGCGAGCTCAGGGTCGAGGGGTGGGAGAACCTGGGGGGTGGCCTCGACGATGGTGACGTCGATCCCCTGGCCCACCAGGTTCTCGGCCATCTCCAAGCCGATGAAGCCGGCCCCGATGACGACGGCCGTCCTAGGGGCGGTACCGACATCGGAGGCCAGGCGGGCGGCGTCCTCGACGGTACGCAGCGTACGGGCGCGGTCGTAACCAGGGATGGGCGGCCGTACGGGGGCGGCGCCCATGCTCAGCACCAGCTTGTCGTAGGCGAGGACCTCCTCCTCGCCGCTGAGCGTGGAGCGGGCCGCGACCGTGTGGGCCGCCCGGTCGATGGCGACGACCTCGTCGTTGACCCTCACATCGAGGCGGAACCGGGCAAAGAGCTGCTCGGGCGTCTGCAGGGTGAGGTCGTCCTCTTTTTCGATCAGCCCGCCGACGAAATACGGTAGGCCGCAATTGGCGAACGAGACGTGGCCGGAGCGTTCCAGGACGGTGATCTCGGCGTCGGCGTCCAGGCGCCGCAGGCGGGTGGCGGTGGACATGCCCCCGGCGACGCCGCCGACGATCACGACCCGTTTGCGCCTACCTCGTCCGAAAGACGCGCAAGGCCCGTCGGGGGCCGACATCGGGCCGCTCACCTGTACGACCAGGGCTTAGCAACACTGCCCGCCTGCTCCTGAGGGGAGCCGCATTGGCACCGTTCAGAGGGAGCGACATGGCCGAGCGCCTGCTCGACGTGAGCACCGCACCCTTGCCAAGTGGGCCGGCCACACTTTGGGCAACTAACAGCTGAGCACATACCCCCCAGGGTACCACTCAGGCCGGCGACCTGGCAACTGCGCTCACTCGATCAGGGGCGATTTACGGCCACACCCAAAGTGAAATAGCCCAACGGCTTGGGGCCCCTGGCGTAGCCCTGCTTGTAGCGCTCCACTACCAAACCAGCCTCGCTCACCAGCGCCAAGGTGTCCCGGGTGAGATGGCAGCCGTCGGCCAGGCCTCGCTGCCATGGGTTTAGCCGGCGTTGCCATCTGGCCACCGAGGGCTCCGGTGCTATCCCGTGCTCGAGGAAGTGGAAAAGTCCTCCGATGCGCAGTACCCGGCGTAGTTCGGCCAGGACCTTGGCGGGGTCGGCGACGGTGCACAGGGTGAAGGTGGACAGCGCCGCGTCGCAGCTGCCGTCGGGGAGCGGGATGCTCTGGCCGTCCAGGCCGATGTGGTGGACCGGGCCCCCCCCGGCTCGAGCGCGTTTGGCCGCTAGGCGCCGCGCCAGTCCGGCCGGTTCCACGGCCATCACCATCTCCACTTCAGGCGGGTAGTGCTCGACGTTGAGGCCCGAGCCGAAGCCGATCTCGACAACCCGGCCAACCAGTCCGGAGGTGACCTCGGCGCGCCAGGGCTGAAGGTCCTGCGAGCTACAAGCCCCGTCGACCAGCCGGGGCAGCACATGGTCGCGGTAAAGGCCCATGGCGATGCTCAGGTGGCCAGGCCGTGGGCGCGCAGGAACGCCCTTTGTTCGTCGTGCATCTCCTCGGGGAGCCGGCAGAACCAGCCCGCAACCTCGGGGCGGGCGAACGGCTGCCCGGCAGCTAACGACGCCAGTTCGGCTCGGAACGCTACGCCGACCGGCCAGTCCGGCTCCGCCTCCAGGTGGCTCGGGTGACTCGTACTCGGCCTGAGGCAGCGGGCCGGATGGCACAGAGGACATCTCAGACGGCCAGGGGCGGGTAGGGCAGCCGGACGGCGCGCACGATGGCGTCGACCTCGTCGCCATCGGCAGGATTGCCCAGCGGGCGCACTGTGCGCGCTCGATGTCCAGCCCGTCGAGGTCTCCCAATGATTTCGTTTGGACCGGAGGTCACCGCCGTACCCTGGGCCCGCCAACGCCCCTGGAGAGGCTGGTGACGCTGTCACGCAATGCGCCGAGCAGCGAGTGCTTTGGCCCCTGGTGTGACGCTGCTCGTCGTCGGCCACGACTCCAGCGCTCCGCTGTACCGGAGTGGGTGCGGAACCAGCTGCGGCGTTAACGCGTGCCACTCAAACGGGAAAACCACGACTTAGGTTTGGCAGTCGTACTGGCCGACCGTGCCTTTTCGGAGCCGCACTGGCAGCGTTCGGAGGACGGGACATGGCCGAGCACTTGCTCGACATGGGCGCCGCACCCCCTCCAGGAAGGCCGGCCGCACCTACGACAAGTGACCTCTCTACACATACCCCCTAGGGTATCAATCGGTAGCGGACTTCGCAAGGGCTCTCACCAGAGGAGGATTTAGCAATTCGGGGCACGGCGAGCGTGGGCCGGCGGCGGCCTTGTCAGCAATGGGGCCCCGCCCCGGAGCGAAGGTGCTTCCCCGAGATGCACCGGGGAGCTCTCGGGCCTGAGCGGCGGCGGCCGCAAGGGCCCGTTCGAGGGCGAGCACGGACCATCACGCAGCCATCAAGACAAGCCCACATCCTCCTCACACCACGGGCGGAAGATGAGCTCATGAACCTAAACCCCACCAAAGCAACAGTGATCGGCCTAATTGCTGCGGCCGCCATGGTCCCCGCTTTCGCCCCCGCAGTACAGGCGCAAACCACTTTGACCCCCAGCCCCGCCCAGTTCCAGCGCGCCCAGCAGGCTCTGGAGCACCAGATCATCGCCCGCCAGGTCCAACTGGTCCTGCTCGGGACCGAAGTTGCCAATGCCGCCAACGTCACCACCTCGGACCGCTCCGCGCTGGTCAGCGTCATCGCTAACGAACAGAGCGCCCTCGCCACCGACGCCACCAATGCCGCCGCCGCCACCACCGATGCCGAGCTGGCCACGGTACGCAGCGCCGTTACCGGCGACGAAAGGGTCTACGCCGTGGTCACCGGCCAGGTCAACCTGGTATTGGCGGCCGATAACGAGACCGTCACCGAAGGCGGCTACAGCGCCCTCATCACCGAGCTCACCCCGTTTGTCACCGAGCTGGGTTCGGCGCACGCCACTGCGTTGGCCTCCGACGTCACTTCTCAGGTAACGGCGGCGACGGCCCTCACCGGTCCCGTCTCGGCTGACGCCCTGGCCCTGACCCCGGCCGGTTACCCCGGCAACGCGAGCCAGATCAAGACCTGGACCTTCCAAACAGGTCAAGCAGCCCACGATTTGGCGCTAGCCAAGAACGACATCAAAGCGATCGAAGATGTCGCCCTGGGCCTGCACAGGCTCCCCATCGCCCACAGGATCTACTAGGGCTATCCACGACCGCATTACCCTGACGCTCCGAGCACGATAACGATGCCCCTCACCGGTCCCGGCGGGGGGCATCTCGGCGTGGCCGCTTTCGTCGGGTCATATTGTGGCACCGTGATGCGTTCGTCAGCCCTGGCCGTCAAGCCCACGACTAAAGCGTGCACCCGGGCCGTCGGCCCGACCAGAACGAACACCGGCACCACGTTCGAGACCACCGTGCCCCACCTGGGTGGGCAGCGCTGCCCGCTACCTGTCGAATAAGCAGGCTGCCAAGTGCTCTGGCGGTTTAGGGAGAAACCGAAGATCATCACAAATTGATCGAACACCATCACCTAGTGATCGCACGGCGCGCAAGAGCTCGTGAGATAACCGTTGAAGACCCGACCGGTCCCAGAACAAGGAGGTGCGTCAATGCACGAACAGCTTTCCCGGGTCTTGGGCTCGGCCTCTCAGGCACCGCGGCTCGCGCTTCGCCATGCCGTGGTCGTCGCCGCTGTCGTGGCCGGGTTGGGGCCGGTGGCCCAGTCGAGCGCCGACGCGGTCCGTTCCCTCGACGCGACGCTGGCGCCCAGCCCAAACGGGCTCACTATCTACGACGCCACCACCGGGGTCACTTGGCTCGCCGATGCTGACTTGGCCGCCAGCCACCGGTTCGGCCTCCCCGTGTGCCCCGCGGCCGCCGGTGAGGCGTGCGTCAACCCGGCCGGTTCGATGAACTATCAGTCCGCCCTCGCATGGGTCGAAGCGATGAGGTCCGCCGACTACCTGGGCCACGCCGACTGGCAGCTCCCGACCACGCCGAACTCAGAACCCCGCAGCCGCACGATCTGCCCGCGCATCGGGCCGAAGCCGTACCGGAACCAGTTCGGCTTCAATTGCGTTGACAACGGCCTGGGTTCGCTCTTCTACACCGACCTGGGCCTCAGTGCACCGGGCACCGCCGTCCCGGTCCCGCCCAACACGGTCGGGCCGTTCAGGAACTTCCAGCCGTACCTTTACTGGTCGCGGACACCCGGTGCGGGCGGTCATGGCACTTTCTCGTTCGGCAATGGCTTCAAGGGCGCGAATACGGACTACAACTTCTTGTACGTGCTGCCCATGGTCCCGGGCAAGATCCCTGGGACCCCGCCCGCCACAGGAAATGGGTTGGAGGTCAACCCGGGCGGCCAGACCGTCTACGACCCGCTGACGGGCGTGACGTGGTTGGCTGACGCCAACCTGGCTTCGAGCAACACCTTCGGCCTCCCGCGTTGCAAGAACCCGACTTCGCCTGCGATATGCGTCGACGTGGACGGCGCCATGACCTGGGCCACCGCCCAGCAGTTCGTCAAGAACATGCGCACTTATCACGGCACGGGCTACCTTGGCGCGAAGCACTGGGTATTGCCCCCGGCCAGCAAGGACTGCCCCGAGTACGACTGCACCGGCGACATGGACCCGATGGGCGAACTGTTCTATGACCACCTTGGCCTGAGTGAGGGAACGCCTGTCGTCGCGTCGCCCGACATCGCCGTCGGCCCGTTCAACCACGTGCAGCCTTATCTCTATTGGAGCTGCGAAGCAGCCACTATCCAAGGCCCCTGCCAAACCGAGGGCGCCGCCCCGGGGTTCGAGTGGAGCTTTTCGTTCGGTGATGGCTTCTTGGGCACCGATGTCCTGGCCAACGACCTATATGTCACCGCGTACTATGTCGCCCCCAACGCACCATCAACGCCGCCCCGCACGACCCCGACCACGCGCCCGATGCCTTGCGGTACCCATTGTGCCTGAGGGCCGAGGTGCAGCGTCGGCGTCGCACAAGCCCAGGCAGTAAGCGCCGCTCGACCCTGACGTGCGCCTAGGAGGGGCAGGCCCCTCCGGCTGCGGTGATACGTAAGCGCCGCTTTCCTAGAGCGCCTCGCACAAACGTCGCGGCGAAGTGAGAGAGGCAATGGCAGCTCCAGGCCCTGCACGGCGGTTTTGTCCATCCCGACCGCTATGCCAGGGTGCTCACGCCTCCACGTGTTGGCAAATGGCCCCGAGCTGTTCGTCGGCAGCGTCGGGCTCCCTGGGGGTCAACCCAACTGCCATGGCCACGGACGGCCGTGGCTGTACGTCGCCGACGGCGCCAGTAGCACCGTGGTCAGGGTCAGCACCCTTCCTTGAGCGCCCGCGTGGCCGGGGCACTAGCGCTATGTCGACCGAGCAGATCCTTATGCGTACACAGGGTCCCGGCCGGGAGCATCTCGGCGCCGCGCCAGTAGGAGGCTACGGGTTCGCCGAGCCTCTGTCGACGGCGAGCCAGAAAAGGCACGTCGCGCATCTGACCCGGCCCACCTCGGAACCGCCGTTGGCTCGGCAGGTCGAGGTCGGGCGAAGCGTTACGGCGACCGCCGCGTCGGGCGCGCCTGAGGGTGCAGAGTCTCACCGCGCCCGAGCATTTCGACGAGCCGCTCGATGCGCTGCTCGCGCGTCTCGCTGCGCTTGGCGGTCTCTATTCGGTAAAGCACGCTGTAGCGGTTAGCGCGACTGAGGTTGTCGAAGGTCTCTTGGGCGGCCGGGTGGGCTGCTAAGGCCGCCGCCAAGTCGCTCGGGACCTCGATCGCGGCCTGGCCCGAGTAGGCGGAGCCCCAGCTCCCGTCCGCTTTCGCTCGCGCCACGGCGGCGAGGCCTGAGGGCCGCATGCGCTCCTGGCGCCCAAGCAGCTCGACCAGTGCGACATTGCGCTTGGACCACGAGCTGCCCGGCCGCCGGGGCGTGAACCTCCGATGGAAGGTCGCCTCATCGCCAGGACCGAGCTGGCCGTCGACCCAGCCGAAGCACAATGCCTCCTCGAGCGCCTGGTCGTAGGTGAGGCTAGTGGGCCCGGTCGTGCCCTTCTTCGCCAGCACGAGCCAGACGCCGCCCGCGTCGCCATGGTGCTCGGTGAGCCAGCTGTGCCACGCCCGGGCGTCCGGCACGGTCAACACCGGCGAGTCGGCTGCCATTCGCTCCAGTTTGCACCAACGGGTTGTCTATGTGCTGCAGCCTTCGCTTCGGCTGTCCAGCGGCCCGGTCCGCCGGGCGCCGGGAGCCCTGCACGAGAACCAGGTCCATGACGCGATCACGAGCAACTGTTACGTGCGCTGGAGAACTGGAGGCGCCTGATGGCTGTAAGCCGCTCATAGCGATAGTGCGGCGCTCGGCCAGCCTATCGGGGCCCTGCGCCATAAATGCCCGGCTGGGCTAGGAGTTGGCGTATTCGGAGGCCATCATGTTGAAGGCTGTGCGCGACGAAGGGTACGGAGGGCGGCAATAACCGCCTGCCCACGCGGCGTTGCCGTGCGGGGCCCGCATGCCCGGGTGTTGCTACAGCTGCCTGATCACGGCCGCTGGGACGCCGGCCACGAGGGTCGCCTGAGGGACGTCATGCGTGACAACTGCGCCGGCCGCGACGACGGCGTCAGCTCCGATGTCCACGCCGGGCAAGATCGTGGCGGTCGCTCCGATCCACACGTTCGTACCGACCCTTATCGCCGCCGATGTAATGAACCTTCGGCGCTTGTCGGGCTCGAGGGGATGACCGGCCGTGACCAGGTTGACCTTGGGCCCGATCATGACCTGGTCCGAAATGTCGATGGCCCCGTGGCCCATGAACATGCACCCTTGGTGGATGAAGACAGAGCGACCGATCGTAATGTTCAGCCCGTAATCCGCGAAGAAAGGAGGGACGAGCATGAAGGAGTCCCCAACGGGCTTGCCGATCAGCTCTTCGAAGACCTCTCGGATCGAAGCGTCATCGTCCATCGAATACGTACTGAGCTTGGATGAAAGCCGGGTGGCCACCTTGACCCGAGCCACGAACTCGCGGGACTCCGGGGTCCCGCTTGCCATCAATTGACTTTCGTACATCCCTCTCCTAGCTCAGGTATGGCCCGGTGTGGCTACCGAGCGTAGCCATCGCCCGGACGCGGGCGGGCGATGCTTGCCCGCCGGCCACTTACGGGCAGCAGGACGCGGCACATGCCCTTGGAGAGACGTGACGACCCATCTTCCCCCCGGCTCGGGCCGATCTCTGGTCCCGTCGGTTAGGCCCGTGGGTGCACACGTTGGCTGGATGGCCCAGCCCACGGGTTTTCGTAGTACACTTATCCCGTGTGGAGGTCCACAGGTCCGCTATTGGTCGTCCTCCACACGCAAGGGGACGAACTGGTGGTCCACGCCATGGCGCTGCGGCGCTCCACCCAGCGACAGCTGTTCGGAGGCGAACCATGAACGAGCAGCGGGTCTATGGCCACACAAAAGGTGGCGAACCGATCACCGACCAGATGGTCGAGCGCTTCGCCGACGAAGCCGAGCGTGGCTACCAACCCGGCCAGCTAAAAGACCGCCGGCGCGGCCCGGGACGTCCTCCATTGGGCGAGGCTGCCAAGTCGGTGGAATCGGTACGCCTAGAGCCCGCGCTTCAAGCGGAGGTGGCCCACCGCGCCCAAGCCGAGGGCCTCACCGTCTCAGAAGTCGTCCGCAAGGCGCTGCGGCAGTACCTGAAGAGCGCGTGACCACCTCAGCGTTCCCCAAACGAGCTACCGCTGGCCCGTCGGTGCCTATCTCCGGGAAGTCGGGACCTGCCACCTGTAAGGAGACCGCCGTGCCGTCGGGCCCCGAATAATTATTATCGACGGCCTGAAAGCACTGGGATCGTAGGAGAAATCAGTCCATATCGGTTCACGCGCGTATTCGGGACCTGATCTCTTGACGCGTATTGGCAAGTGCATAATCCCAGCGCATAATAACGCTGTCGTCGCCGTCGTTGCCGCGCCGAACGGCATCACCTCTGGAGCCCTCGCCAACGGTGCCGCTGCGCCGACACATGTCGTTTCCATCAGCAGACCGCTGCTAACTCCGGAGAGCGCAGCTTCACAAAGACAGATGTGAGACTGTCCAACGTGATCGACAAGCTTCGACAGCGTTATCGCGGTTATGCCTGGGAGCAGGTAACCGTTGGGCACTCCGACGCGCTTGTCTTCCGGCTCGACGCCTCGACAGGTACCGACAGCCTTTACGCCAAGGTCTCGATGCCCCAGGGCCTCCTTGGTACCCAGCTCAGCGGAGAAGCAGCGAGGATCGAGTGGCTGGCCGCCCAGGGCGCGCCCGTCCCCGAAGTCGTCGAGCACGGGGAGGAGGACGGCGTTGCGTGGTTGGTCACCCGTGCCCTGCTCGGCCGGCGCGCATCGGCCCCGTGGCCCGCCGGCCAGCGCGCCGAGGTCATCGACACGGTGGCGGACATAGCACTCACCCTGCACGCCTTGCCGGCGGCGGACTGCCCCTTTGACAGGTCCCTAGCAGTCACCGTCCCCCAGGCCCAGGCAGCAGGCGTTGCCGGCCTGGTCGACCTGGCTGACTTGGACGAGGAGCGTCGGGGCTGGGGGACGGAACGGTTGCTGGCCGAGCTGGCGGCGACCGTGCCCCACCACGAAGACGTCGTCGTCTGCCATGGCGATTTCTGCCTCCCCAACGTCCTGGTCGACCCTGAGACCCTCCGGCCCACCGGCGTCGTCGACCTTGGGCGTGTAGGCATCGCGGACCGCTACGCCGACCTCGCGTTGGCGGTCCGCAGCTTGGCGGGCCCGTTCAACAGGCAGTACGGGCCGGATGACGCCCAGCGCTTCTTGGACCGCTACCTGCTCGGGGCGCCCGTCGATAACGATCGGCTCGCCTTTTATTGCCTGCTGGACGAGTTCTTTTGAGCCGGCGCTAGGAGGGCTGCCGGGCGGGCGCGGCCGAAGACCTCCGTTGTCCCGACAACGGTTAATTGAATGAGGGGCTCGTGGGTGCCCGGCTCACTAAGGAGCGGCCCGCAATCATTCGGGCTCGTATCCCGTTAGCGGGCAGCGCCAGAACGGGCGCCCGAGATCCCTAAGCGCTACCACCCGTTCTGCACGCAGATCGCCACATACTGGACTGCATGACCGAGGGCCTGGAAGGAAGTGGTCGAACATGGACACGCAGGAGTTGATGAGCAGGATGTCCGAGAACCTGTCGGTGCGCCGCGCCTTCGGCGCCGCCTACGAGAAGGACGGCCTGCTGGTGATCCCCGTGGCATTGGTTGCCGGGGGAGGCGGGGGCGGAGAGGGGACTATGCCTAAAGACCGCGCTCGAGGACCCCGCCCGGCGCCCGAGACAAGCGACGAAACGGCTCATGGGCCCGAAGGTGCCACGGGGTCCGGCTCGGGCGGGGGGTTCGGTGGCCTGATCCTGCCCATCGGAGCCTACGTGGTAAAAGGTGACCATGTCCGCTGGGTCCCGGCGGTGGACGTGACGGTGCTCACCCTGGCCAGCCTCAGCATGGCCCGATCGCTGGCCCGGCTATGGACACGCGGTAGTCGGCGCCGGCACGCCTGAAGCGGTTGCAACGAGGCTTCTGAACGTCTAAAGATAGGCATAAACGAGCTCGACGCCCGCGGTTTGGCGGACACCCTGTAGACCGCTACGGTTGCCCGCCCGGAACGAGCTCGAGCCTCGGCCCGTGGCTCGAAATCGGCAGGTGCCCTGGTGGACTATTGAGCACCCGCCTGATAACCGGCGAAGTCGGGAGGCCGTCGGCACATAACGCGCGAGCGAGAACTCATGCTCGGTCGGGATCGGGGTCGCCGGCATAACTGCACGTCTGCAGCTGCCGGGTCCATCCAATGTCTAGGTCAACGCTCTGGAGGTTCGCGTTCGTCGTCGATAGTTATCTCCAGCACCCCGAGGACCTGGAGGGCCACGGCCATGACCTGGGCCGAGCTCACCGTCGTGCCTCGAAGGGCGGCGCCCCCTTTCAGGGCACCGAGAGTGGAGCCATGGAGACGACCTCCGGCCAGGTTCGCCTGGGACAGTTCAGCGCCAGTGAGGTCCGAGTCGAAGAAGCAGGCGCCGGGGAGCTGAGCGGCGTACAGGTCGGCGCCAGCCAAGTTGCAACCCTCGAAGCGCACCCGGGCACCGAGGGCCATGCGCAGGTTCGCGTCCACTAGCCGGCACTCGCGGAACAACACGTCTTGGAGGCGGGCACCGGAGAGATCGGCCCCAGACAGGCGGCAGTCGTCGAACTCCACCCGGGTGAGCGCCGCCCGGGACAGCACGGCTGCCGAAAGGTCGCAGCGCTCGAAGACGGTGTCGCTCAGACGTGCTCTTACTAGTTGTGCACCGGAGAAGGAGGCCGAGCTGAGCCGGCGCCCGCTGACTTCAAAATCTTCGGCGACCTGCCCGGCGAAGTCTGCCCGCACCGTGACCGCCTCCCAGCGCACGTCGGTGCCGAGCACGAGATGGTCAGCTTCGGTGAGCGCCGCTGGCAAGCGGGGGGGCACAGGGAAGGGACCGGGCGTGGCCATTCGCGGAGCATAGGTCCCGCTCGTCAAGAACCGCCCCGGGTGGTGCCCCCTGGCATGACCACTCGCCCGGTAGGGTGCACTTGAGCCCGTCCGAGCCCAGCAGTAGTGCCGAACGCGCGCTCGAGATCGCGGCGACCGAGTAAGCCAACCGAGCGCGGAACGGCGCCTCAGGTGCGCCCCGTGCCGGGGTTCACGGGGCGCGACGGCTTCATCGTTATTCGGCGCCCGGTAGGTGCCGGGATGGGCCGCGCACGGCACGCAAAGTCAGCGGCTACGGGGCTGATAGCCGGAAATTGTCAGTTGGCTAGTGGGCCGGTTGTGGACCGACGACACTCGGCATTTCTGAGCAGGCGAGTGCACCATGTTGCCCAGCATTATGGGGCGCCAAGGAGCCGAAGTGCGTGCCTCAGTAGCTCGCTATTCAGACAAGCCGGTCGCAAGCTCGGGGCGGCGGTCCGGGGGGCCGTGCATGTCGTCAGGGACGAACGCCGCCCCGGTCCGCCGTTGGAGCCAGCGCCAGGGAACGGGACTGACGACTTCGCCGAGTCGCCTAGGTCGCTTGCGAGGAGCGAACATGTCGGTATGACTGACTACGAGCCGCTTGACCTTTCCGGCTACTGCAACGCAGGAACGTCTGTACTAGGCCTCGGTGACCTCCGCCTAGGCCCCCAGCTGCTGCGGGGCCTCCCCTTCCAGGTGGCCGAGGGCCCGCAACGCTGCTGCATTGCTCCCTGCGAGGGGCCGGTCCGCATTGACGTTGGTCGGCCCGCCCGCTACGTTATCTTCGCTCACCGACAGTTGCGGTCGCCCTCGAGCGACGCCGAGTCGCTGGGGTGCCATGTTGCCGACTACCGCTTCCACCTCCGGGGTGGGCCGACCATCTCGGTACCGGTCCGCCAACGCTTCGAAATCGAGGTGGTACCGACCGGTTGGGGCCTCCTCCCGTTCCTGGCCGTCCCCGACCAGTACGACGACCTCCAGCCCCTTCGGGAAGGGCCGTTCGAGATGGCGGGTACGCGTCAGTGCGAGTCCACCCAGGCAGCCGCTCGCGATTATTACCTGTGGTCCTGGGAGAACCCGCACCCTGACCTGTCCCTCGACGCCATTGAGCTGGTGCCTCGGGGCCAGCCGTTCGCCGTCGGCGCCATCACCCTGAGCAGTGCCGACGAGCACCCGTTCGTGCGTGCTCCTCGTCGACCGGTCGTTATCAGCGTTGACGGCCACAACACCGGCCTGCGGGTGGCGGTCGACCGGGGCGTGGCCACCTACGTACAGCCCATTGGGGCCGAAGAGGACAGGGCTGTCCCTGGGTGGGGCCGCCGGGCCGGAGGTCGTTCTTATTTCGAGGTGGCCGCGCTCCCATCGGCGACGGTCACGCTCAGCCACGACCAAACCGAGCTCGGTCGGCTGCGCTGGGCTGAGCTTGAGCCAGGGCAACCGGTCGTGAGCGGCCCGGCCCGGCTACAGCTCGCTGACCCTGGACGGAACTGGGTGCACGTGAGGGTGCTCGACGCGGCCACAGGGCGCCCCGTCCCGTGCCGAGTGCATTTCCGCAGCCCCCTGGGGGTGCCGTTCCAGCCCCACGGTCACCACAACCACGTGAACTCCAACCTCGGGACCTGGCACATCGATGTCGGCGGCGACGTCCGGCTCGGGGACGTCACCTACGCCTGCATCGACGGCACCTGCCAGGGATGGCTCCCGCGCGGCGACGTGCTCGTCGACGTGGCCCGCGGGTTCGAGTACAGCCCCGTCCACGAACGCGTCCGTATCGAGCCTGGCCAACGAGACTTGACCCTGCGGATCTCGCGTTGGACCGACATGGCCGCCTCTGGGTGGTACTCGGGAGACTCCCACGTCCATTTCCTCTCCACCCAGGGTGCCCACCTCGAGCAGCAGTGTGAGGACCTCCGCGTGGTCAATCTCCTCCAGTCGCAGTGGGGGTCTCTGTTCACCAACACCGAGGACTTCACGGGACGGGTCAGCACGACGGCCGGAGGCAATTACATAACCTACGTCGGCCAGGAGAACCGCCAGCACATCCTCGGCCACCTCATCTTGTGGGGCTTGAAGGAGCCAGTGATGCCCTGGTGCACAGACGGGCCGAGCGAGGGCGAGCTGGGCGGCGCCCTCGAGACCACGCTGTCCGACTGGGCCGATCGCGCCCACGCCCAAGGAGGCACCGTCATCCTGCCCCATTTCCCGTTGCCCAATGGGGAGCCGGCCGTGCTGGCCGCCACTGGTCGAGCCGACGCTGTCGAGTCTCTGAACTGGGACCTTTACAAACAGGAGGTGTACTACCAGTACCTGAACGCCGGCTACCGGCTCCCCCTGGTCGGGGGGACGGACAAGATGAGCAATGGGGTACCAGTAGGCCTGTACCGCACCTACGCCCATCTCGATGAGGAGTTCTCCTATGAGGCCTGGTGCGCTGCCGTCCGCGCCGGGCGGACGTTCCTTTCGGGAGGGCCCATCGTCCAGCTCACCGTGGATGGCCGTAACGTCGGCGACACTGTCGAACTGAGCGGCCCGGGCACGGTCCAAGTCGAGGCCCAGGCGGAAAGCATCTTCCCTCTCTCTTCGCTCGAGATCGTGGTGGGGGGCCGGGTCGTCGCCTCGACCGAGCACCCCGAGGGACCACGGAGCCGCTTGGCCCTGAGCGAGCGGGTCCCGGTCCCCAACCACACCTGGGTGGCGGCCCGTTGCCGAGGCGCGGACGGGAACCACTTGGACGACTGGCAGCGACCGGTGTTCGCCCACACGTCGCCGGTGTACGTCACGACCGGCGGCGAATGGGGGTCGCGGGACGACGAGGCCGCCCGTTACCTGGTCACCCTGGTGGAGGGGGGGCTCCAATACGTGCGCCACACTGCCGCTTACTACGCGGCGGGGACGGTGACCCATCATCACGGTGGCGACGACCACAGAAGGTACATCGAGGCCCCCTTCCACGAAGCTCTCGCCGCTTTGAGGGCCCGCTATCCCGCCATGTAACCGGACGCTGGGAGCGCCCGAGACCTGGCGATGAGCCCTAGGTCTGGGACCAGACCCGAGGAGATGCGGTCAACCCCGCTCCCTGCGACGGCCGACGTCGCATGGAAAGCCTAATGCATCTGGCCAATTCTCAGTGCTGTGGCGCAAGACTGAACTGTTGGTGACTTTGTCGTGAATTCTCCATTATCCGCTGCCGCTCAGTTATCGTTCCTCCCGTGGGCGCTGTCATGAGGAAAGTGGAGGTCTTCCCCGCCGGGCCCGGCTCGCTGGAGGTCCGCTGGGAGCTGGACGAGCCAGCCGAGGTTGACATTTCCATCGGTACTACACCGGTCCCGCTCGAGCACACACGAGTGGCCCGGGCGGCAACAGGCACTGACTGCGCCCTGGTCCACGGCCTACCCCCCGGTCGTCGCCACTACGTATCCGTGGTGCCTAGGGGCAGCCGCGACGTTGTCGTCGTGGCCGAAAGACGCCTGCCCTTCGAGGGCCCGACCAACTTCCGGGACCTCGGCGGTTACGCGGTCGCTGGTGGCGGCCGGACGAGATGGGGCCGGCTGTTCCGCTCGGACGGCTTGCACCGCCTTACTGCCAGCGACCTGGAGGTGTTCGAAGACCTGGGCGTCCAGGTCGTCTACGACTTGCGGGGCCCCGTCGAACGCGAGTTGTACCCTGACCCGGTCGACTCGGTGAACGTCTCGGTCTTGGACTGGTACCGCGACGAGAGCGTCCAGAAACTGGTCAAGGCCAAGACGGCGGAAGACGGGGAGCAGGTCTTGTTCGAGACCTACGTGGCGATGGTGCGCAACTCGGCCCCGCTCTTCGGCCAGCTGCTTGGCCACTTGGCAGAGCCGGGAGGCCTGCCCGCCGTCTTTCACTGCGCCGGCGGCAAGGACCGGACTGGCATGGCGGCGGCATTGTTGCTTGAGGCGTTCGGAGCGGCACGGGAAACGGTCCTGGACGACTACGAGCTCACTGGGAGCTGGCGCAACGCCGAACATGAGCCAGACCTGGTGCAGTCCCTCGTAGTCTTGGGCATGGGCGACGAGGCGGCGACCGCCTTCCTGAGCTCGCCCCGCTGGGTCATGGCCGGTGCGCTGGCGCTCGTAGACGACCAGTTCGGGGACGTCAGTAAATACCTGATCGGCCCCGGCAAGCTGAGCACTGAGGCGTTGTGGGCTTTGCAGGGAGCCCTTGTCGAGTGACGTCTTTGCCGTCGCGGTCCGACCGGGTGTCGGGGCCCAAAAACGGCGTTCGGCACGATTGGCCGTAGGCGGAAGGAATACTCCCACTAGCCCAACGTCGCTGCGCTCGGTGCTCGCGACAAGTTATGCGGGAGCGTCTACGCCTTGACGGATCCTACTTGTGCCGGTCGCCGAACCGAGACGAGGCGTCCTCCGGGACAGAGACACGTAGAGAACAGTGCTCGCCCGCATAACCCTCACGGGACGGGCCCGCTACGGGACCGGCCCGCTACGGGACCGGCACGGTGCGACGGCAGGCCGGTCGGCCTCCGGCTCATACCCGGTGAAGCCGAGTATGCGGCCCCAAACGTAATGCGCGAACAATAATCCCTGACTGGTCAGGAGCGAAATGACGCATATCGGATGATCGGCCCACATGAGCTGCCAGAAGATGTGCTCCCCGCTCAGGTTCACCCACGCCCGCACTTCCAAGACCCACCATGGTTTGGACGAACTGGCGAGCTCCTCGAGGGGCCGTCCGTCCCGTGACGAACGACCCTCCCGGAGACCCGGGCGCATCGCGGAGGGCTGGCGATGAGGAGGGGGCATCGCCCGCGGTGGGGCCGTGTAGTTTCGGAAGAGGGGTGGCGCCAGGGCACCACACGACGAAAGGCAGGCACCACCATGGGCTCAGTGACGGTAAATGGCAAAGCCTGCGAAACAGGTGGCACCGGGGGCAAGCTCATCGGTTTCCTCCGTTACCGCCTCGGCCTTACCGGCCCGAAGCCGGGCTGTGGCGAAGGTGAGTGTGGCGCCTGCGCGGTGCTGGTTGACGGCGAGCCAGTTCTTGCTTGCCAGGTGGAGCTTGACGAAGTGGCGGGCCACTCGGTCACCACTATCGAGGGCTTGGCTGCCGATGGCTTCCTCCACCCCGTGCAACAGGCGCTAGTGGAAGAGAGGGCGTCCCAATGCGGCTACTGCCTGCCCGGGATCGCGCTACGGCTGGCCGCGCTCCTGAGCCAAAAGCGGGACCTTGGTGACCACGACGTTGCCGCGGCCTTGGGCCCCCAGCTCTGCCGCTGCGGTTGTTATGCCCGGGTGCTCAAGGCCACCAAACGGGCGGCCGAGCTCATGGCGGGGGGTGACCGGCTCGGTGACGGACCAGGGCCCGCCGTACCACAGCCGGAACTGGCTCGCCCACGCCGGCCTTGGGACCTCTCGGAGCCCGGCGAGCGGGAGTGGTTCGAGTTACTCGGGGACGGTCTCGTCGTGGTGTGGCCTCCGCCGTCAGCGGGCGGGTGGGCCATGAGCGGCGGTGCGTGGTTGCACCTGGCCCCTTCCGGTCTGGTGACGGCCTTCACTGGCAAGGTCGACGTGGGCCAGGACAACCGGACCGCCTTCCGCTTGCTTGTTTCCGAAGAGCTCGACGTACCGGTCGGCCGGGTGCACGTCGTGGCGGGGGACACTGACGTCTGCCCCTACGATATGGGCACTTTCGGGAGCCGCTCCATGCCTGATTCGGGGGAAGCGCTACGGCGGGCCGCTGCCGGGGCTCGCCCGCTGTTGGCTGACCTCGCTGCCCGGGGCGCGGAGCGGCCCGGTTGCTCGCCGAGCGAGGGTAGCGGGGCCCAAGCTGGGCAAGGAGATTGCTTGAGCGACTGGGGGGCCTTGCAGGGCGTGCGCCGGGTAGAAGTCCTCGGGGCGGAGCCGCCACTTAAGTCGATGGGCGCCCGCCGCTTTGTAGGCCGGCCGGGCCATGCGCCCGAGCGCGTCGATGCCGTGACCGGTCGCCGCCGGTTCGTGTCCGACCTCGCCCTACCGGCGATGCTGTACGGCGCCGTCCTGCGCCCGCCCGTCGTCGGTGCCCAGCTGCAGGCCGTCGACCCCGCGGCCCTCCAGCGCCTGCCCGGCGTGACCTTCGTACGCGACGGCGATCTTGCCGGCGTGCTGGCCGAGGGAGGCCCGGTTCCAGCCAGGCGGGCGTTGGCTTTGCTGGAGGCCAAGTGGCAGGTCCCCGCCCCGGTCGGGGGGGACCTTGCCGCTTATTTGCGTTCGCACCCGTCGGACGGGGTGGGCTGGGACAGAGCCGTGGAGGAGCAAGTCGGGGACGTGGAGCATGCCCTGGCCGCGGCTGAGGTGCGCCTCGATGCGACTTACACGACCCCGTACATCGCCCATGTGCCGCTTGAGACCCGGGCCGCCCTGGCCTTGTGGGAGACGGGCCGGCTCACCGTTTGGACGGGCACCCAGGTCCCCTTTGGTGTACGCGCCCACCTTGCCGGCGCCCTTGGTTTGGACGAAGCCGACGTGCGTGTCCTTGTCCCGCCTACTGGGGGGGCGTTCGGTGGGAAGCACGGCGGCGACGTGGCCCTCGAAGCCGCACGCCTGGCCCGGGCGGTTGACCGCCCGGTCATGGTCCACTGGAGCAGGGCAGAGGAGTTCGCCTGGGGCTCACGGCGCCCGATGGCGGTGGTCGACGTGCGGGCGGGCCTCGGCCGGGACGGGAAGCTCTGCGTGTGGGACTTCTGTGACATCAATGCCGGCCCGGCCGCGCTGGCCGCTCCCTACGCCGTCGAGCACCGCCGGTTGCGTTACCAGCCGGCGGCGTCGCCTGTCCCGCAAGGCTCTTACCGGGCCCTTGGCGCGAACGCCAACAATTTCGCCCGTGAGTGCCACATTGACGAGCTCGCTCACTTGGCGGGGACCGACCCGGTCACCTTCAGGTTGCAGCACCTCAATGACGACAGGCTCGCCGACGTGCTGCGCACCGCAGCGAGACGTTTCGGCTGGGGCCAAATGTGGCGCGCCCAACAAGGCCCTGGCACGGGATGGGGTGTCGCCGTCGGGCTGGAAAAAGAAGGCCGCGTGGCTACATGTGCCGAGGTGAGCGTCACCGATGACGGCAGCATCCGGGTGGTCCGCATTGTGACCGCCTACGAGTGCGGGACCATCGTCAACCGCGACACCGTGGCGAACCAGGTCGAAGGGGCTACGGTAATGGCGCTCGGTGGGGCACTGTTCGAGGAGCTGCCGTGGCAAGACGGCCATCTCGGGGAGGTTTCGCTCGCCGGCTATCGCGTGCCGCGCTTTGCCGACATCCCAACTATCGATGTCGTGTTGGTCGACCGGCCGGACCTGCCACCGGCCGGAGCAGGCGAGACACCGATGATAGCGGTAGCACCGGCGGTGGCCAACGCGGCCTTCACCGTCACCGGCCACAGGTCCCGCTCTCTCCCGTTGCAAGCCCGGCCAGCAGGCTGATGGGCGAGGGCCGTAGTGCCTTTCCCTCCGTCTGAGACCGCCAAGCCAACCTCTGCCACGTTGCCGCCAGGCGGCTCCTAAAGCTCCGGTGGTTAGTCACGGTGTACGTCCAGACCCGTGGCCAAGTTTGTGGGACAGAGGTACAATTTGCGCCGTCCACTGTCGGCTCGCCGGCAGGCCGGCGACCTACCTGCGTGCCACCCTAAAAGAAGGGGAGCACGGCATGGAGCCCTCTAGTTCACCCCGGGGGCGAGCAGGTAACACCCCCCTTAGCTCTGCAGGTGCCAAGGCCTGGCGGCGTTGTACCGCCGTCGGCCTTCCTACTTTGTTCATCGCGGCGCTCGGCCTGGTCGTGACCGCTCCGGCAACATCCGCGACGATTACGACGCTCTACGCCTACGCAGCCGGGACCGCTTCTTCGCCCACCAGCTGCCCGCAGACGGCCACTAGGCCAGAGAAGTGCACGCTAGCAGAGGCACTGTCCCTGGCCGCGGCCGGTGGCACCGTGGCGCTGGCCACCCCCGGAAAGGCCGGGCACTACGTAGGCAACTGGTCAGTAGCCACCTCGGCCACGTCGCCCTCGGCCCCTCTTACCGTCAAGCCGGCGCCGGGCGTGACCGGCCCCGTCCTCGACGGCAACCATGGCAAGCGGGCTGCCTGCCAGACCAAGACCTGTGACGGGCCGGTCCTCACCATCGGCTCGGGGGTGTACCTCGACATCTACGGCCTCACCGTCGAAGATGCCGACAACACCCTCAACGGTGCGGGCGGCGGTATCCAGAACAACGGGGGCGGCACGCTCATCGTTTCGGCTTGCACGTTCTTCCGGGACACCGCCACCTACGGCGGCGCCATCGACAATGCCGACGGTGCTAGCGGCACCGGCACCCTTACCATCTCGGGATCCAGGTTCACGGCCAACACCGCCGGCTACGGTACCGGTGGCACTTACGACGGCGGCGCCATAGACAACGCCGACAACAGCGGCACCGGGACCCTTACCATCTCGGGATCCAGGTTCATGGCCAACACCGCCGGCTACGGTACCGGTGGCACTTA
>JBKQUU010000260.1:0-3022 GCA_052325485.1 Acidimicrobiales bacterium
CCTCGACGCCGGGGCCATGAGCGAGACAGACCGGTCCCGTCTGGTTGGCCGGGGGCTTGCGACGGGGCACGCTTCGGTGCGCCTGGCCGCTCTCGACCTGCTCTGCGCCGACAAGGACCCCGCCGCCGCCTGCCGTCGGGCACGCTCGAACGGGAATACGAGGGTGAGGGCCTGGAGGCCGCCCTCAACGGCGCCGGCTACGTCTCTTGGTTGAGCGCTGCGGGGGTCGTCGCCGTGGCGAGATCGAACGGTCCGGCAGCTGCTCTCGGGGAGCCTGACTGAACAAGGCCTGTCCGTCGGCCTGGCGCTCCGCGTTCATACCGACGACGTAGGGCTCCAGTCTGCGGCTGACCGGCAGGACGCAGGGGTCGACGGCTGTTCGAAGAACGAAGCCTTGTGCTCGCGCATCAGCGCTTCGCCGTCGCGGCCCCAGTCGAAGGTCGTGCTCCCCAGCACCGTCCGCATCACCACGGTCGCCCGGTCTGGGTCGCGTTCGGCCAGTCGTCGGAAGACAAGTGGCGAGACGCTGTCATCGTCGAGGTAGTCCAGCACCCGCTGGTGGTAGCGGTGCTGGCTGAGCACGCTCGGGTCGGCGAAGCCTCGCTCGAAGCAGTCAAAGCCGGCGAAGTACCTCAGGCCCTCGGCCTCGTCGTAGATCGCTGCGACGCTCCCGGACTGCACCAGAGCAGGTGGCCAATCGAAGTGCAAGCGATGGTCTGGGTGTTCTGCCGCCTCTCCCCGGGCGGCCGCCTCGGCCAGGGTTCCGCGCCGGCTGAAGGCGTAATAGTCCCGCATCCGGTCGGCCAGCTGTGCGCCGGGGAGGACGACCATGTCGGCTCCGAAGAAACGGATGAAGCGGTCGCGGTCTTTTTGTTGCAATTCCCACGCTCGCTGGAGGCGGTCCTCGTTGCGGAACGCCAGTTCCGGGTGCTCCTGGGCGATGTCCGCGGCCGTCTTGTATAACAGCTCCCGGGCTCCCTCGCCGCAGGGGTGGAGCACCCCGCTCACCAGCCATATGCCGCCCAGCGGTACGAGACGGCCGATGACGAACGAGCCTGGACGGAGGTGGCGCAACACCTCGATGCCCACGTTGGAGCGCACCCGGTACGTCAGTTCGTCGACCAGGTTGTCCACGATCAGGGCGTCCGCGTCCTGGCGGACCACCTCGAAAATACCCTCGACCACCTCACGCCAGCCGAGCAGCATCTCCCGCTCGGCTTCGGACAAGTCGTTACGCGCGGCCACGAACTCGTCCAGGACCGTCCGGCCGTTGCGGAGCCGCTGCTGCAAAACGAAGCGGTCGATGGTGGTGACCAGCTCGTCCTCGTCTGCAACGACTACGCCGTGCACGCGGTGCGCGGAGAGCGCGGCGTCGAGCGCTTGGCGATAACGGGGCCGGAAGGCGAACTCGAGCAGCTCCCGCTTCAAGGTCCCGCTGCGCTCCACCAGGTCGTCCACCAGATCGCCTGCCAGCACTTCGCACCTCTCACTCGACTTCACCCGTATCACTGGCGACGGTAGTGCGCGGGTGCCCCCGGAGTGGTGGACCGTTGGCGAGTGCTGCCGCCAGGGCGAGCCCGCTCAGGTCAGAGCTGGGCCGAATCGGGCGCCGAGATCACCCCGCGGTGCGTTCGGTCGTCTGAGGCTCGCTCGCTAAATCTATAGGCCACCCTAGTGTCACCTTCGTGTCACCATAGATGTCACCCAACAGGGCCTAAGGTAACGCTACCGAGGTAGAAGTTGCGTAACCCTGCTCGGCCCCGGTAGCGGCTGAAGGCCTCCCGTCCGGCATCTTTTGCAGCACCACCTTTCGTACCGGGCCCGGCCTACCCCTGCTCACGGAGGGCCGCCAAGGGGGTCGCGGCATCGTTGTGTCCGTGCGTTTCCTCTGTAAGTGCTGAACCTGCGCCGCTAGCCGGGCCCGAAACTGGCTGACTCGCGCCCGGGCTCCTCCTGGTTAGGGATGTTCGTCATCACCCATACACCCGACCACCATCGAGGAGGAACCCGAAATGCTCAGCACAACTCAGATCGACCACTTCAACACCTTCGGCTTCGTCGTGCTCCGCGACCATCTCGCCGAGCACACGACGCCGTTGCGCGACGAGGTCGACGCCGCTATCCGAGACGCCTACGCCACCACCTACGACGACCGGGTCATCGATGGCATCAGCGGCCACTACCTGCCCGTTGCCTCCCGGCTCACCCCGATCAGCGCCTCGCTCGTCTGCGACGACCCGCGCCTGATCGACGCGGCCGAGGATCTGCTCGGGGCCCCGGTCATCCCCGAATGCCCCGAAGGCGTCCTCTACTTCGCCGAGGCCGGCTGGCACAATGACGACGGCATCGGCGTGCGCGGAGTGAAGTTCGCCACCTACTTCGACCATCTCACTGGGGCGAACGGCGCGTTGCGCCTGGTGCCGGGATCGCACCATCCCGAACAACACGCCCGCCTCGTCGCCTACCGCGACGCCCAGATGCCGATCAACACCGACGCCGAAGCGGCCGCCTACCAGACCAGCATCCCCGGCTACGTGGCCGACACCGCTCCCGGCGACGTGATCGCCTTCGACGTCCACACCTGGCACGCCAGCGCCGGCGGCCGAGACCGGCTGGCTTGGACCATTATCTATCAGCGCTGCCCCGAGACCGACATCGAACGCGAGCGCACGCTCGCCTCGATGCACGACGGCTTCGAGCAGGCGTTCCGGGGCTTCGACCGCGAGCTCTACCCGATCTGGCGGGACTGGCTGGCCGACGCCGGGCCCCATCCTGAGCGCGCACCCGTCATCGAGCGGATGCGGGCCGCCGGCGTGCTCGACGTTCCCGGCGCGGAGGTCGGCTGGTGAGATCCAACCGCTCGATGAAATCGCTATCGGCGGTCACCGGCCACCTCGGGGTTGGACCGTTGTTCGCGAACCGGGAGCTGCGCGCAACAGCACAACGCATCATCGCAGGCCACCAAGCGTTCGCCGCGGTCGACCTTGCACCCGCAGCCCGCACAAAGGATCTCCACGCCTCA
>JBKQUU010000261.1:0-12952 GCA_052325485.1 Acidimicrobiales bacterium
GTGGATCCGGAGGGTTTCCGTCTTCTGTCGACGAGCCCGAACTTCGTGTTCTTCGTGCTGGAGACGGCGCAGCCCTGCAATGGGCAGTCTGCATAGTTCCCATACTTCCTCCGTTCCTCGGCTAGCACGACGGACAACTGGGCCTCGGCGCCAACGCGTCCAAGTTGGCACCCTGCCGGTTGTCTTGCTGCTCCTGTCGCCATTACGCCAGCACGCAAAGTGTTCACGTACCGGTTCGAGCTCCGCCGCGACGGCTTATGGGCACAGTGCCGGGGGTACATGCTGCAAATGGAGAGAAGCGGCGCGTGAAGATCGAACGACGGGTGAAGATCGAACGGAGTGTCAAGGCGGACGTTTTCTGGCCACCATTGACGCCGCAGCACCCGAGGCGGTGAGCGCATGCGAGTGCTGGTCCACCCGTGAATATAGGTAACCGGTGTCTGGCGGTTCACGCAGGGCGACGTGGGAGTACTTCTTGTTGGCGTTGACGATGGTGAGGTCATCGGCCCGCTCCGGTCCCGCTGGAGCTGGCCGGCTCGGCGGCCTGACTGGGGCCGCCGTCGCCTGTCTGGTCGGGCATCGTGGTTGGGGGGGCCGTGGTGAGCAGTTCCATGAGATGCCCGTCGGGGTCTGCGAAGTAAAAGCCCCGCCCGCCCGACTGGTTGGTGTAGGTCTGTCCCGGTCGCCCACCGTCGGGGTCGGCGTGGTAGGCCATGCCGGCGGCGGTGACCCGTGCAAAGCCGGCGTCGAAGACATCTTCGGAGACGAAGAAGGCGTAGTGCTGGGGGTGGGGATCGGCCACGTCCATGTAGTCGAGGGTGATGTCGTTGTCGAGGACAAGGGGTAGGAACCGGGCGACCGGTGGACTGGTGGACAGCCCAAGGATGTCGGCAAGGAAGCGGGCGGAGGTTCCTTTGTCGCGAACCTGGACAATGGTGTGGTTGAGCGTGACGGTCATGAGGCTCTCCTTGTTATCCGCTGAAGTTGGCAGTGGTACGCGGGTCAGTTCATGACCTGGCCGCCGGCGATGTCCAGGGTGACTCCGGTGACCCACGACGACATCTCGCAGGCCAGGTAGCAGACGGCAGCGGAGACATCTTCGGGCTGCCCTAGCCGTCCGAGAGGGATGTTGGAGGCCATGGCGCGGCGTTGCTCGGCGGTCATGTAGGCCCTCATGCGGTCGTTCTCGACGGTGGCCGGGGCCAGGCAGTTGACCCGGACGCCGCGGCCGGCCAGCTCGCCGGCGAGATGGCGGCTGAGGCCGACGATCCCTGCTTTGGCCGCGGCGTAAGCGGCGGAAGCCCCCGTGGCTTGGCGGCCGGCGGAGGAAGCCATCGTGATGATCGCGCCGCGCCGAGCGACCAGGTCGGGCAGGAACGCGGCGATGGTGACGAAGGTGGCGGTCAGGTTGCCCTCCACGACCTGGCGCCAGTGGCCCAGGGTCTCGGCGTCGGAGGCGACCGGTGCCCCGTTGCCACCGGCAAAGGCGACCAGGACGTCGACGAGGCCCAGCTGGGCGAAGATGTCGTCACGGGCCGCCTTGACGGCCGCGTCATCGGTGCAATCGGCGGTCACCGCAATGGCGCGGTGCCCCTCGGCGTTGATGGCCTCGGCCACCCCATCGGTGGCAGGTGTGTCGCGCCCGATCACGGCCACGGACGCACCCTGGCTCGCCAAAGCGGACGCGGTAGCTGCCCCGATCCCGCGCGAGCCGCCGGTGACCACGGCCACCTTGCCCGCCAGATCAGCCCAGCATCCAAGCCCAGTAGTTGTAGCGACGTTGGCCATGAGCTCTCCTCCAGTTGCACGTTGTCTCGTGTGCTAACATTTAGTTGCACGGTACGTATAACTAATCACAGATCAGGAGCCCCGTCAAGACACATGTGCCCCCGTCCTTACAACCTTGGCAAACGCCACGAGCAGGTCGACCAGGGCCGACGCCAGATCCTCGACGCCGCCCGCGACCTGCTCCGGGAGACCACCAGCTACAACGCCTTCACCCTCGACGCCGTGGCCAAACGAGCCGACGTGGCACGCGGCACCGTCTACTACCAGTTCCGGTCCAAGACCGGCCTGCTAGAAGCGGTCTGCGACGATCTCGGTCGCACCGGCGGCCTCGCCGATCTCCCCGCCGCCTTCGGTGACCCTGACCCCGAGAACGCGCTCGCTCGGTTCATCGCCTGCTTCGCCCGGTTCTGGCAAGCCGATCGTGCCGTCATGCGCCGGCTGCGAGCCCTGGCCGCCCTTGACCCCGACGTCCACGCCGTCATCGCCGCCCGTGACCAGCGCCGCGGCGAAGGCCTGGGTACCCTGCTCAGCCGGTTCACGACCACGGTGCCACCCACCAGCGGCATCCCCCAGCACCCACTGCGCGCCCTGCTCGCCCTCACCAGCTTCGAGACCTTCGACACCCTCGCCGGCCCTGACCGGGACATCCCCGAGGTCACCCCCGACATCGTGCGCCTCGCCATCCTCGCCCGCGACAGCTTTCAACCACAACGAGCACCAAAGCATAACCGTGCTCGTGAGCACACCTGAGGACTGGTCCCAGTCTGTCCCGCCCTGCTCTGCCAAGCTGTCGCGCTGGCGACTCAGAAGATCCCATTATGTCTGCTCGGGATTTCGGCATGAACCGAGTCTGCTGCACGCCAGATCAGACTGGTATCGCCGCACGAGCTCGAGCGAACCTCCTCACCCGGCAGGTACAGAACGGCAGCCCAGGTCCGCGAGTGAAGCAAGGACGCGCTGCCCCGTGCCACGACGGTGGGCCACACGTGCGCCACCCTGGCCGTGACGCCGACGGCACCCCGGTGGACGCCGCTCAAGCTCGGGCCATTACCGCTGAGCGCTACAAAATACCGCCCGAGGCGCGCCGGCGCTCGAAGGTCCCAGAGATAGCGAGCGAGCCGACTGGACAGAAGTCGGACAAAGCCGCTCCGAGCCCGCCCGCCCGCCAAAGAAGACTAGCCAGGGCTTGACATGAGTTAGGAATTCATATTATCGAGGCACAGCCCGACAATCGGTGCAGGGCCCGAACGCCGCCAGCTCTTGGGCACGGCTTCGATCGCTCGAATATGGCGTCAGACCGGCCAGTTCGGCGGGCAGCTGAAAGGGGGGACCAATACTCTCGGTTATGCGCTCGGTCGGCGAGGTATGGCCCCGAGCAAAGGAACGACGACCACGCGGAGCCAGCGGCGCTCCCCGCGACCCGTGGGTAGGCCCAGTGGGGGCCCCCTGCGCCATACGGGCACTAGGCGCGTCCCTCGCGCTAACCACCTGGGAGCCGGCACGTAAGAGGTGAGCCGCACCTTGCTCGTGTGACGCCACCTCCGCCGGCGGTACCGATCAACAACGGGACTGTCACCGCGCCGGCAACGGCCACGGGCGCCGGGCCGCCGGTCAGTCGAGAGGCCCCTCCTCCGGCTCTGGTGCTGGCCCACCAGGGCTGCCCGCAGGTCGTGCCCAGGCCCGTCCCCTCCTCCGCCGTGCTCACCCGCCCCTGTAGAGGGGATGACGGTCGGACGGCCAGAGCCCGCACTACCATCACGTACGCACCCGTTTAGGCCAGCGCCTGAGACCGAACGGTGACAACTGGGTACGAGGAGCCTACCGTGGCTGATGAGATGGGTTTTTACGCCGTGAGGTGCGTCTTCCACGACGAGCGGGGCAGGGCCGCCGGCCCTCAAGGCCTGGCGCCGGGCGAGCACGCCTACGAGGAAAGGATCACCCTGTGGCGAGCCGCTTCTGCCGACGAGGCTATCGAGCTGTCGGACAAAGAGGCCGAGCAGTACGCATCGTCGGTCGGCTGCGAGTACACCGGCCTGGCTCAATCGTACTGGCTCGAAGAGGACCCTCGCCGCCAAGGGACGGTTGCCTTCTCACTGGTCCGCAAGAGCCTCTTGGAACCCGACGTCTACGTCGACACCTTTTTCGACACCGGGCTGGAGCTAGAGGAAGAAATAGAGGAATGACGGCCCCAGCCCCCGACGACGCCACCTGCCTCGGACGCGACGTTCTCGGTCAACTCGCGCCGCGGATGACGGCGTGGCCGTCGCGGACGAGCTTGGCGATGCTGCGATTGTCGGACAAGTGCTGACCGATGCCGACCACGAGCTCGCCCTCGACGGCGGCGAGCTTCTCGAGGGTTCCAGCATCGGGCGCGCCCCGCCGCCCTCCATGCGGGCGATCGCCGACTGGGTGGTGCCCATCCGGTCTGCGAGCTCGGCCTGGGTGAGCCCCGCCTCGGTGCGCAGCCGGTAGACCGCACCGGGGCGGCTAGCCCGACCAGGATCTGATGCCCCGCTTATACCCACAGGTGGAGATGAAGTTCTACCCATGGCTTGACGCATTTGTCCCCATCGTCGAGCAGCATTATTTCTATGAGCGAAGCGGCTGTTGTCGTGGTAAGGGGCCTGCGGAAGAGCTACGGCTCCAGGGCCGTAGTCGACGGCGTCGACTTGGACGTGCACGCTGGTGAGATCGTTGGCTTGGTGGGCGCAAATGGCGCCGGCAAGACGACGACCGTCGAGTGTGTCCAGGGCTTGCGCCGGCCCGACGGCGGCACCTTACGGGTCCTCTCCCTTGACCCCGTGGCCCAGCCCGAACGGGTACGGGCGTTGGTCGGTAGCCAGCTACAGAGCTCGGCGCTGCCCGACCGTTTGCGCGTCGGAGAGGCGGTGCGGCTCTTCGGCGGTCGTGACGGGAACGAGCTGCTCGAACAGTTCGGGCTGGCCGAGCGGCGCCGTTCGGCGTTCGCCTCGCTCAGCGGCGGGGAGCGCCAACGGCTGTTCCTCGTGCTGGCCCTTGTGAACGGCCCCCGCCTGGTAATCCTTGACGAGCTGACCCAGGGCCTGGATCCGGCCGCCCGGCGCAACGTTTGGGCGGCCGTGGACCAGCTCCGGGCCGACGGCACCGCCGTGCTGCTCGTCACCCACGAGCTCGACGAGGCCGAGCGCCTGTGCGACCGCGTCGTTGCCATGCGGGCTGGACGCGTCCTTGACTCTGGCCCACCGAGGGACTTGGTCGCCCGCCACGGCGGCGCGGTCAGGATTTGTTTCACCCTGCCTGCGGGCATGGCGTCCCGACTTGGGCCCGACCAATTTGAGGCCCTGCCCGGCGTGGAGGATGTGTCCTACCAAGGCGGAGCTTTGACGGTAAGAGGCGGCCGGGCCGCCATCGCCCATGTCGGTGCAGCCCTGGAGCAGGCGGGCTGGGTACCCCCCGACCTGTCTGTGCAGATGCCAAGCCTCGAGGACGCCTTGGTCGACCTCCTGGAGCGGGCAGGCCCTGCCCCAGCGCTCAACGTCCCTGAACCCGAGCTGATAGGAGCGCTCCGATGAACACCGCCCTAGGCCGCCTCGTGCGGACCGAGCTCACCTTGATGACTCGTGAGCCGCTGACCCTCACATTCGTCTTTATCTTCCCGGTGGTGACGATGCTCATTATCGGTGGCGCGTTCGGCACCAGGCCCGACGTGGCCTTCGACTGGGTCAACCCCTCGCACTGGTACGTGGCCTCGTACCTCACAGTGGTGATCGCCGCCACAGGGCTGATCATGGTGCCTGTGCACCTGGCGTCCTACCGCGAACGCGGGGTGCTGCGCCGTTTCGCTGCAGCCGGTTTTCCTCGGTGGTCCTTTGCCGTGGCCCAGCTCGTGACGGGCCTCGTGGCGGTCGCTGCGGCTTCGGCGGTCCTGCTTGCCGTGGCCGTGCCCACCTACGGCCTGCCTTCGATGCACCATGCGGTTGGGGCCGTGGTCGGGTTTGTGCTCGGAGCGCTGGCGTTTGTGAGCATCGGTGTCCTGCTCGGGACCGTCCTGCCGTCGGCGCGCTCGGCTCAGGCGGTGGGACTGGTCCTTTTCTTCCCGTCGTTCCTGCTGGGCGCCGGAGGCCCACCGCCCTACGCCATGGGCTCAGCCCTCCGCACCGTCGCCGGTTACCTGCCCCTGACCCGGGTGACCGACGCCGTGCGTGACTCTTGGCTCGGGGTGGGCACGGCCACCGGATCACTTTTGGTCGTTGGAGCCTTGGCCGTGGCTGCCACCGCCTTGGCCGTGCGCCGATCGGCTCTGTGACCCTCAGTAGAGCGGACCGTCGAGACCGGGCCTACGGTTTTGGCCACCGTACGCGCCGTACGATCGACGAGGTGGCCACCGCTCGCGACAGGTTCCCGGGGCCAGCACCTCTCGCTCGTCTGGCGGGCCGGCTAGGGTTCGGCGTGTTCACAATTTTTTTGGTTATCGGGGTCACCTTGGACCTGGCTCGCCCAGCCCTGGCAGTTGTCGGGGCCGCGGTCGGGCTCCTCGCCGGTGCCTTCTTGTTCCTCGCCCACCCTCGGTTCCCCCTCGGGTATGCAGCGGTGGCGACCGTGGGGGTGGCCGTGCTCGGCGACGGTCAATCCTTCAACGTTGTCTGGTTCGCCGTACTGGTGATCGGCGCTTGGTGCGTCCTGTTCGCGGGGATGAGAGCCGGCCTGACATACGGTGCCACGGCCGTGGTGCTGTTCGGCGGCGAATGGCTCCTGGACGGCCAACGGAACGTCGGTTGGGCGCCCTGGCTTGCGTCTGTGATCGTGATCGTTTCGATCACGGCGCTCGTGCGCCACGAGTTCGTGCTCGTCGAGCAATTGCGGGCCGCCCAAGCCGACCTGGCCGAGCGGTCCCGCGCTGAGGAGCGAGGCCGGATCGCCCGTGAACTTCACGACGTCATAGCCCACAGCTTGACCGTGACCCTCTTGCACATCACGAGCGCTCGGTTGGCGGTCGAGCATGACCCGGCCGACGCCAGCCGGGCCCTAGCCGAGGCCGAACGGCTCGGGCGGTTGAGCCTGACCGAAGTGCGGGCGACCATGGGCTTGTTACGTTCAGGGCTTGTTGATGGGATCACCCCGCCGGTGCCCGGTGCCGGCAACCTAACCGACCTTGTCCAACAAATGCGCGGCGCGGGAGCGGACGTTTCCCTGGTCATCGAGGGGGACATCGAGGCGGTGCCGGCCACCACCGGGTCTACGATCTACCGCATCGTTCAGGAGGCGCTCACCAACGCGACAAGGCACGCACCCGGTTGCGCGGTGGCAGTCCACGTCCTCGCTGGCAACGGAAGGGCCGAAGTCGACATTGACAGCGCTGGCCCACCGACGGACGGGTCGGGCCTCGGCGTAGACGGCATGAGAGACCGAGCCCAGGCGGTGGGCGGCACGTGCACGGCCGGGCCCGGTGGGCGTGGCTGGGTGGTACATGCCTCACTGCCCTCCAAGCCCGGGTTGGGCAACCCGTGATCCGCGTACTGCTCGTCGACGACCAGGAGCTCGTGCGTGCCGGCCTGCGTGGCATCCTCCGCCAGCAGTTCGGCTTCGACGTGGTGGGCGAGTGCGCTGACGGGACTGAAGTCTTGGGCGCGGTGAGCGAGTTCGCTCCCGACATCGTGCTCATGGATGTCCGCATGCCCCGGCTGGACGGTGTCGCGGCCACCCGGCAATTGCGTTCTGAGCGGCCGTCGACACCGGTCATGGCCCTCACCACTTTTGACGACGACGAGGCCCTCGCCGGTATGCTGCGGGCGGGAGCGACCGGCTTTGTCCTAAAAGGCGTCGCCGCCGAGGACCTTCACCGAGCGGTGCGCGTAGTCGCCGAGGGCGGTGCCTGGCTCGACCCGGCCGTCACGGGCCGAGTCCTGGCTGTTTACCGCGCAGCGCCCGCCAGCCCTGCTGGCCGGTCACGCGAACTGCACCTGCTCACGAGCCGGGAACGGGAGGTCCTCCGCCTGATCGGGCAAGGCAACACCAATGCCGAGATCGCCGAGCGTCTTTTCGTCGGCGAGGGCACGGTCAAGACCCACGTCAACCACCTGTTCGCCAAACTGGACCTGCGAGACCGTGCTGCTGCCATCATCTTTGCGTACGACAACGACATCATTGACCACCTTGCATGACGTGCACCAACCATAATCGCCAGATCTAGCGCCGGCTTTGCGGTTATATTCCGAGCTCCACGTGAATACAGACCGACGGGCCGGTGCTCCGTCGCCGGATGGGCGTCTACCGCTCTCAGTAGCGATCAGCACAATGCCCCCTATAAGTCATATGCCCTCCGAAGCTATGACATATCGTTCGTTGCCGCGAACGTCAAATCGGTAAAAGCCCCGTGGCGCCCGCCTGGCTCACCTTTGAGGTGGACCAATCCAGCGTTGTTATCGGCGAAGAGGTCCTGGTTGCCCGGGTAGACGAACACCTCGGCTAGCTCGGGCCCGACCGTTTCGACCAGCTCCCGAGCGGCATCGATGGCACCCTCCAGAGCGAAGAACGGGTCCTTGTCCATACCGTGGATCTGCACCGGGATCCCGTCGTGCACGGTATGCCCGCTGGCGCGCCGCTCTCCGGCAAACGCGCGCACCCCTTCAGTCAGTCCCTGCACGTGGTGGGAGAGAACGACCTCGGCCATCTCCGCACTCCTCTCATAGGATGACGGTGATCGAATGAGCTAGCACGTTAGGACCACTCGACCGGGCCGGAATCGCTCTCATTCCCTAGCGATAAGGAAGGGCATACTCCTGAGGGCGCGTGCCAATCTGCTCGACCGCCCGAATGCCAAGATCTGTTGCCGCCGTGAAAGGTACCAAGAGGGATCTGCAAAGCTCTCGGTTCATGGCTGACAACAGAGAGGACAGGTCAAGTGGGGCTCCCGGTCGATGATGAGAGGCTTTAGGCTCACGCCGCTGCGTTCATAAACGAACGCCGGCTTGCGGGAGCGGCCCTAGGCGTCGTGATCGGCGACGAGCTCGTGTGGTCGACGGGAGTCGGCTTTGCCGACGTGGCTGCCCGTCGCCGCCCAGACGCCACCACCATCTTCCGGATCGCGTCTATCACCAAGACCTTTACCGGTACGGCGATCATGCAGCTGCGCGCTGCTGGGAGGCTGGGCCTTGATGACGCGGCCGTCGCGTACCTGCCCGAGCTCGAGCGCGCCCCAGAGCCCCTTCGGGCCCATTTCAACCGTAACGGTCCGGCGCCTTCTCTGGCACGGATCGGGCCTGGCCAGCAACCCACCTGGGACGGACCTCGCCGCGTTGCTCTACGAAGGGAGGGCCCTCACGCGTGCGAGCGAGATGGCGACGGTAATCCCGCCGGACACCCAGCGCAAGTACTCGGACCTTGGGTACCAACTGCAGGGCGAAGTCATCGCTCGAGTGAGCGGGAAGCCGTACCCACGGTACGTTGAAGAAGAGGTCCTGGTGCCGCTGGGCATGTTGGCCACCTTCTTCCCGCCTCTCCCCCCCGGTCCGCTGCGCGACCTTAGGGCCGTCGGTTACAACCCGAGGCGCTTCTCCGACGAGCTTGAACCCGCGCCCGAGACGCCCGAGATCTGGGCCGAGGGAGGGCTTTGGTCATCGGTGGGCGACCTGGCCCGCTGGGCCGGGTTCCAGCTCGGTGCTTACAGCTCACCGAGCCGGGACGATGCGGTCCTCGACGCCACCGCCCGACGAGCCATGCACACGCCTCGTTACCTCGGCGACCCGGACGACTAGGCCCAGGCCAGGTGCATCTCCGGGAACGCGGTACGCAGAGAAGGCGTGACGTGGGCCCAACATTCCGGCGGGATCTACGGTTTTGGTCCCAACGTTTGCTTCGACCCGAAGACAGGCGTAGGTGCCGTCGCCTTGGTCAACGGAACGGGCGACGTGCCGGCGCTCGCCATGGGCTTGGCGCATGCCGCTAGGGAGATGACTCTGCGCCGCGCACCGAGCATTGTCCCGCCAAAACCCATGCCGGGGGCCTGGCGGTCCCTTCTGGGCCTCTACGTGAACGAGTACGGTACCGTCCGGTTGGAGTGGCGCGACGGGGAACTGACCTTGGTCGACCCTGGCAACCCTGCATAGAAGCCGACGTTGGCACCGACAGACGACCAGGACGTCTTCGTCATAGGGCCGGGGTGCGGTCAATCAGGCGAGCAGGCCCGATTTCGGCGATTGCGTGACGGACGAGTCGCTTCGGTCATGCTGGCGTCGGCCACGCTCCGTCGTCTGGAGCCCGTGAGCACGTAGGACGAGCCGATGAGCCCGACGGGCGACCCGTGAGAAGGAGCACATCAACTGATGACCGTCGGCACCTGCCTCGACCTCAGTGCTGGCGAAGCCAGCCCGCCATTCGTAGAAGATGAGCACCTAGCAAGAGTTCCCGGTCGGGAGCGGGTCGGTCAGCGCCGCCTGGGCCGCTCGACTACGCGCTCAACCTGCAGTTCGCCCGGAGCTACGCAGGCACGGCGGCGGGCCGCATAGCGGCGGCGGTGTCCGCCAGGGCCAGCTCTTCGGGCCCAAGCGGGTGCTCAACCAGGAAAGAGCTCTGTCCTACCCGCCACAACGCCACCGACAGCGAACATCAAGCTGCGACAATTAAGGGCGTCTCAGGGAGCAACAGAGAACGCTACATCCGGGCCTGGGCGTAAGGCACGCAGATGTTCGCCGCATCCCGCCCAAGGCCGTTCGGCATTCAGGCCGTTTGCGGCCGGCTAGGAGAACCTGCCTTTCAGGTCCGGTTGGCTTTCACGGATCAGGCCCGGTTGGCTTTCTACAAAGGCGAGCGGGTCGTACTCGTCAAGGCAGAACTGGTAGAGGAAGTTCGGGGACAGGTCATCGGTGGTGAAGAGGAAACAGAGCTTGGCCTGGATCCCGTCGTCGGTCCGGTAGCCCGGTCCGCAGTGGGCGGCCTCGGCCTGGTCGCAGTACGAGACCTCGTAGATCTGGAGCTGGAGCGACTGGCTGTGGGCGCGCTGGGGCGACATGACAAAGCTCAGGTGCTGCGCGAAGCCCCAGATCAGCCCGCCGGTGCGGATGTGGCCGGGGACGAACAGGCCGTGCAGCAGGTAGTCATTGAAGGCAACCGGGATCCGGATGTTCGCGCTCGACTCGTGGGAGGGGCGTTCGAAGCCGAACGGCTTAAGGTCGAGCTCATGGAGGAAAACGTCGATCAGCTTGATCTGCTCGAGCACCTCGGTGGACAGGTGCACGGCCTCGATGCCGACGAAGAGCGGTGTCGTCAACGCCGCCGCCGCCCCCTCGAAGGCTGCCGCGGCAAGCTCCTCGCTGCCGGCGAGCCAATCGAAGCCGCCGTCGAGAACGCCCTCGAACGGCTCCTCGAGGTACTGGTTCATGATTGCTAACCTGCCGCCGTCGCGATAGGTCTCTATCAGCTCCCGGACATCGAGCGCGCTGAAGTCGGCGAGCTTGTCGTAGATCACGTTCGGCCTGATCGTCAGGGTGGTGGCCGAGGTGCCCGCCCTGGGGTAGCCGCGGGCCTGCGCGCTCACGGTCAAGGTCGTCTTTTCGACCTGCATGACGCTCGGTGCCCAGTAGATGAGGTGCAGCTGGCCGTGGGGGTCTGTTGTCAGGCCCGACAGGCTCTCGGCACCGCACCGCAGCTTCGTCGGCTCATCGAAGTTCGTACAGAGGAACTCGTGGCCGCCGCCCTTGACGAAATCGACCGGGCCGACCGACACCGTTACGCTCGCCCCCTTGACGGGCTTGTTCCGCTTCGGGTCGACCACGCTCACAAGCAGGTTGGCGCACCCGGACATGCACTCTTGTGCGGCCTCGCCCGGCTCGCCGTAGAGCGACGCCGGGTCCGAGTAGCTTTTCGCGTAGCTCGGGACACTGAAGTTCACCGATCCTTCGCTCGGGTCGAGGGTGTCGAGGGCCAGTCCCGACCTGATCGGTTGCAGGGCCCTCACGGACACCTTTAGGGGGCAGGAGGCACCTCCGGGGGCCCCGCACTTGTGCTGGGGCCCGAACCCGACCGCCACCTCCACGATGTCGATCTCGACCGCGCCGGCTAAGCCGCCCACCGCGATCGCGGTCTCGACCGAGATGACCATGTAGCGGTCGGTGAGGACCCTCCCGGAGCCGAGCCCCGGCACCAGTGTCGCCGTGCAGCTAGTGCCCTTGTACGAGCTGTACCACGGGATGCTGGCGCAAGCGTGGTTGAAGCGGACCAACGGCGGGTTGTAGTTACTGCTGGAGTTTTGCGGCAGGTACGTGGAGCGCTGGCCGAAATAGAGGCCCGTCCAGCATCGTTTCTGCAGGTTCGACGTTTGGAACGTGCACCTAGGGGCGGCAATACTGACCCTCAGGTAAAGGGTACTGCTGAGCGCGACCGTCAAAGGCGAGACGCTTAGGGTCGTCTGGGCCGGGACTGGGCACATGGAGTGGTTCCCTCCGAGCCCGGTGATCTTGCAGCCCACCGACGGGCCTATGGGCGACCAACCCTCGTCTAGAAGGCAGTTCCCCGCTTCCGCCACGGTGGTGCCGATCGGGCACTTCGCCGGGTAGGGATAACGGGCTCCCGTCACTACAGGCACGGGGGCGCTAGCGGCCGATACGGGCGCAGCCGTAGGCACCAAAACGGCCGTGGTAAAGGTGCTGGCCGTAGCCAAGACCAGGGTGACTAGTGGCGCCCGCAGTTTATGGGCGGGCTGAAAGGAGCGCCTCACGAACGCCCAACCCCGTTCCAATGGGCCCGGTAGAGAAGGGTCGGCCCCGGTCCGGCGTGCGACGACGTCTTCGGGACGGCCAAGATGTGCTCCCCAACTCCAGACATCTTCTCTTGGCGCACCAGGCCGCCTCCCCCGCTCGTGGTCGTCCCGAAGGGCAGCGACCTGACGCTCACAGTGGCGCCCAGTGTAACCGTGCAGGTCCCGGCCATCTGGAGCGCGGACGGCGTCGCTTGGGCCGCCACCGATCCTGTCGACCGGTTGCTTGCTGTCGTCGGCGAGCATGGTGCGCTCTGGTTTGGCGGGGGCGTGGGCCCGGCTCCTCGTGCCTCTAGCCAGGCCAGGCTAGTCGCCCGGTGTCCCGCACCTCCCCTTATTTCATCGATCTTTCCGAGGCTGAGCGGGCAGTCCTGGAGCAGCGGTGTCGTTGCTACAGCGCCCCGCACCGTGTGGTGGTCAGGGCGAACATCGTGC